>PLNK01000091.1:0-54220 GCA_003142755.1 Chloroflexota bacterium
GCCGCCGCGCGTCGAACTGGGGGCCGACGTCACGGCGAACGGAGGTGCCGATCGCGGCCACGTCGTGAACGGCGGCTCCGGGCCGAGTCCCGATCTGGCCGAGGTCAGGGGCCAGCTCGAAGCCAGACGTGCCCTGGAGCTGGCACTTGCCGGCGGCCATTCGATGGTCATGATCGGACCCCCCGGCTCCGGCAAGACTCTCCTGGCCAGAACCGTGCCGGGTTTGCTGCCGCCCCTCGACGATGATGAGGCGCGGGTCGCCACGGTCATCGCGTCCGTCTCCGGGTCTGGGCCCGTCTCCGAACTGGTACGAACCCGGCCCTTCCGTGGGCCCCACCATACGATCTCGTATGCCGCGATGGTGGGTGGCGGCCCGCACATGTCCCCGGGCGAAGTGACCCTCGCCCACGACGGCGTGCTCTTCCTCGACGAGTTGCCCGAGTTCGACCGAGCGACCCTCGAGGCCTTGCGTCAGCCGCTCGAGGATGGCCAGGTGGCGATCTCGAGGGTCGGCCGCGCGGCCGTCTTCCCGTGTCGGTTCCAGCTGATCGCGGCCATGAACCCGTGCCCGTGTGGGCATGCCGGCGAGGGCGATGGCAGATGCCGCTGCCAGCCCGGAATCGTCGAGCGATACGTCGGCCGAATCTCGGGTCCGCTGCGCGATCGCATGGATCTGTGGGTCCACATGCCCCGAGTCGAGCCGGCCGAGTATGTCGGATCGGCAGGGCCCGAAGGCTCCGCAATTGTCGCGGCTCGGATCGCCGCGTCGCGGCGGCGTCAGATGGAGCGCTCGAATCGGCCGAACTCCAGGCTGGGTGGACGAGCTCTGCGGGCCGTCTGCGCTCTGGGCCCGGCAGAGCAGGCTCATGCGATCAGGCTGGCGGAGCTGGAGGGCTGGAGCGCGCGGGGCATCGAGCGACTGCTGCGTGTCGCTCGGACCGCTGCCGATCTCGCCGGCTACGACGCCGTCGACGGCTCGAACCTCGACGAAGCGGCGCGGTTCCGCTCCGGGATCGGAGCGCGGATCGGATACGAGGCCGTGAGTTGAGCCATGCTCGGTGTGCAGAGTCTCGGGCCGCTCGCGCCACGCCGCGTGGCTGAGAGTGGGGGAGGCGCCGCGCCGCGCGGGACTTCGGCTGTGTCTGTGCCCGTGGCGCCGGCAGCGGCACCGCCCGTGACGGCGGCCTGCCCGGCCACTGCCGCCGCCGATGATGTCGCGGAATCCGAGCGGCGGGCCTGGGTGGAGTTGCTCTCCGTCTCGGGCCTGGGGCCGGTCAGCTTCGGGGCGCTGCTGGCCGCGTTCGGGTCGGCGCGGGCTGTCCTGGACGCCGCCACTCAGCCTGACGGACCCGGGCGGCTGCTTCAGGCTCTTGCGGATGGGACGCCCGACGCGGACGAAGGGCCGGACATGGGCATGTTCGATGCCTGTGCCACCACGGCGGACGGCGGCACTGGCCGCGTTGGGCCCCGCGGGCGCCAGGTGATCGGCAGGGACCTCGCCCAGCGGCTTTGCGAGGCGGCCAGTGGGGGAGGGGCGGCGGTACGTGTTCGAGCCCTGGGCCTGGCCGTCGTGACCCTCGAAGATGCGGCCTATCCGGCTAGGCTCCGCCAGGTCGAGTTGCCACCGCCGTTGCTGTACGTTCGCGGCTCCCCGGCCGCTCTCAGTACTATGCACGCCGTGGCGGTCGTCGGCACGCGCTGGCCCACGGACAAGGGTCGCGTGATCGCCGGGTGGATCGGCTCCGCGCTCGCCCGGACCGGAGCGGTGGTCGTCTCGGGCCTCGCAGTCGGGATCGACGGCGCCGCCCACGCCGCGGTCGTGGCAGAAGGCGGTCGAACGGTAGCGGTTCTCGGTGGCGGGCACGCCAGGCTCTTCCCCAAGGCCCACGACCGGCTGGCGAACGCGATAGTCGAGTCGGGAGGGGCAGTGGTGTCGGAACTCGCTCCGGACACGAGTCCGAGCCGCGGCACGTTTCCACGCCGCAACCGGCTCGTCAGCGGCCTCTCGGACGCGACCGTCGTGGTGGAAGCTGGGCGCAGGAGCGGGGCTCTCATCACCGCCGGCTGGGCGCTGGAGCAAGGCAGGGAGTGCTTCCTCGTCCCGGGTCCCTTCGATTCGCCGACGAGCGCAGGCTGCCACGCGTTCCTGAGGAGCTTCCCCGGCCAGGCTCGCGTCGTCTGCGGCATACCCGAGCTGATCGAGGACCTGGAGCTCGACGGCGAGGTCGCCGGCGCACTCGTCGGCAACGCCCGGCCGGGAGCGGGCGCCGGCCAGTCAGGGGCGTCACGGACGCCCCCGGCGACCGCCCCTAACGTCGGACGCGCTGCTCTTCTGGCATCGCTTGGCCCGGTTGAACGCACCCTCGCCGAAGAGCTGGCACGTGGCCCGGCCACCGCCGACCAGCTCGCACAGCGCACGTCCCTTGCCGGCGCGGCGGTCCTCAGCGCCCTGACGTTGCTCGAGCTGAGGGGCCTGGCAAGGGGAGCCTACGGTCGCTACTCCCCGGCTGGGGCCCTGGCGAGTTGGTAAGGGGCTCGGCTGGTCCGAACGCGTCAGAATTGCCGAAGAGCCTTAAGCGTTTGACGGGCCTATGGCGTCTACTGAGCGTGATGAACGACGAAATGTCGCCTCGAGCTGAAGCCGGGCTCCGGGCCCCCGAGGGGCACGAGCGCGAGCGCCGCGTCATGTCGCTCTATGCGAGGCGCGGCAGAGAGTTGTACGGATTCGCCGCCGGCTTCGGGTTGTCGGGCGAGGACGCCGCGGACGTGGTCCAGGACGCGATGTTCAGGCTGTGGCGTGAGCTTGACGCCGGCAAGGAGCTGCGAGATCTCGACGCCTGGGCTTTCCGCACGACATACAACCTGGCCATGGACCACCACCGCTTGCGCCGTCGTCTGATCGGATCGCTCGGTCGGCTCAGGGCGCGAAGTGGTGACCATGGGCCCGACCCGGCCGAATCGGCGGACAGGGCGGCGCTCTGGCAGGCGGTCGATTGCCTACCGGAACGACAGCGCGCGGTCCTGTACCTGCGCTATCGAGCCGACCTGTCGTTCGATCGGATCGGGCTCGTCCTTGGCATCACCGCCGGCGGGGCCCGCAGCCACGCAACGAAGGCTCTAGCAACCCTGCGCCGCCGACTTGGGTCGGAGGAGTCGCTATGAACTCCGAGCGCATCGAAGAGATGCTCAAGTCCGAATGGCCCCAGGAAGCCGGCGGCCGACAGCATCTGCCTGTGACCCTGGGTGAGCGGCCGATGAGGTCGTCGGTGCGATTGAGGTCTGGATCTCGGTCCGGATTGGGCGTTGCGGCGGCGGTCATCGTCTTGATCATCGGCGGCACATTGCTCACGGGGGCGTGGCTCCACATTCAGGCACCAACCGCCTCGCCCAGCGCCACCGCGACCCTGGGTGAGAGCTCGAGTGCGACCCCGGGCGCCACGCCCACTGCGAGTCCGACGGCGTCCCCATTCCCCTCGGCCCAGACAGGGTTCTTTCGGGCGACAGGTTCGACCCTCGCCTCCGTTTCGCCCGACGTCAAGGCGATCCTGCTGCGCGATGGCCGGGTCCTGATAGTCGACTTACCTGACGCTGAGTTGTTCGACCCGAGCACCGGAGCCTTCTCTGCTACGGGACCCGAGATCAGCAGCGTACGATTCGCTCCAAGCGTCACCCTGCTCCAGGACGGCGATGTCCTGGTCGCCGGCGGAGGCGCCGGCAGCGACGGCAAGCAGATGTACGACTCGGCCGAGTTGTACGACCCGGCGACCGGCAAGTTCACGGCTACCGGATCCATGCATACCGCTCGGCAGGAACAGTCCGCCACGCTGCTGGCAGACGGAGACGTCCTCATCGCGGGCGGCGTGAACACGTCCGGCTACCTCGCTTCCGCCGAGCTCTACGATCCGCGGACAGGCAGGTTCACCGAGACCGGATCCATGCCAACCCCAACGAGTGACCAGGGCGCTACGTTGCTGAAGGACGGACGGGTTCTTCTGGCTGGCGGATATACCTCCACTTTGGCGGCCCTCGCGTCCGCCGAGCTCTACGACCCCAAGACAGGCACTTTCGGCGTCGCTGGCTCGATGTCAATCGCCAGGGCTCTGGGCACGACCACGATGTTGGCCGACGGTCGCGTCCTGGTCGCGGGCGGCAGCCCGACCGACGGCCCTGGAGCCTACACCGCTCTTGCCTCCGCCGAGATATTTGACCCCCAAACCGACAGGTTCACGCCGACGGGCTCGATGGCGGCCGCGCGGATCCATGCCTCCGCCACTCTGCTCCGGGATGGCCGGGTCTTGATGGTAGGTGGCGAGGATCTCCAGGGCTCTGGCAGATTGGCGGAGATCTACGACCCTGCCGCCGGCACATTCCGCGTCACGGGTCCTATGACCACGGCCCGACGTGGGCTGGCGGCCGTCATGTTGGAGAGTGGCCAGGCGCTGGTGGTCGGCGGTGACACCCGGGGCGGCAAGACGGCCGAGCTGTACAACCCATAGGCTGGTTCGGTGGCTACCAGACGGCCGAGACCATCAGACATACGGGCGTACATCTCTAGCTGATTCAGTCGTCCCGAGAGCGAATTCTCGGCGTCGCGGCCCCCGTGAAACGTGCCCCGACACGCCTGAATCTCGCGCTGAACCGGGCCCTCTGGCCTGCCGAAGCACTGGCTGCTGCCTTATGGATCGGACGGATCCGTCCAAGTCGGCGGCATCCGGCCGATTTGCCCGATCGTCTCGGGCGGTGTTACGCTGCCTGCCAAGACGTCAACGGGACTGTGCTCCCACCCGCAAAAGGAGACAACTTTGCGGAAGATCGCGGCCGCTGCGCTCGCTCTCCCCTTCATCTTCTTCTTCTTCGTTTCGTCGCTGATTCGGCGCAGATCGCCCGGCCGGGTCTTCTCGACCGGTCCCCTGCAGCTGTTTCTGGTGGGGACTGCCGTGCTGCTTCTGGTAGCCGGCATGCTGTTGGGATTGCCCGCCAAGCAGGTTGCCGGAGGGGCTCCGCCCACCTTCGCACCGCTTGCCCCGCAGGCCGCCGCCGAACAGCCCGACAGCAGTCTGCCGCTGGACGTTGCGTTCGAGGTCACGTTCACCAAGCCGATGAACGAAGCCTCCGTCGAGAATGCCTTGACGATCACGCCTGCCGTCAACGTCCGCTATGTCTGGGATGCCACCGGCCAGAGGCTGTCGCTGGCGCCCGATCCGCACTGGCAGCCGGCCACCACCTACCGCGTCGACATCACGAGCGCGGCCACCGACCAGGAGGGGTTGAGCCTGGTGACGGAGATTCACACCTCGTTCCAATCCGGGTCACTCACCTCGGGCACGATCAGTGCGACTCAGGTGAGCGGCGACCTGGTTTCGCCCGCCACGGCATTCCAGATCGCGTTCACGCGGCCCGTGAAACTCGCCACCGTGTTGATGCGCATCGGCCTGAACCCGCCTGTGGATCTGACCGTGGAGGGCGACGATCCCACCGACGTCAGCTCTCAAGTGTTCACGGTGACGCCAAAGGCGCAGCTGAACTCCGATGCCACGTACTCGGTCGGCCTGACCGACGGCGGGACCGATTCCGCCGGCGCGGACCTGCTGCCGGTGCCACCGCTGCAGGTCCACACCATGTCTGCTCCCGCGGTGGTCCGCTTCCGTCCGCAGGCTGGCTCCGTCACGTACGACACGAACCAGCCGGTCTCGGTCAGGTTCACGATGGCCATGGATGAGAAGTCCACGGCCGCAGCGTTCTCGGTCACGGCCAACGGCAAGGCCGTCTCGGGCGGCACCTATTGGGCCGAAGACGACACCGTGCTTGTCTTGACGCCGCGCTACTCGTTCGCGATCGGCGCGACGGTCGTGGCCAGGGTGGGCACCGGTGCCAAAGCGAAGGGCGGGTTGCATCTGGGGGCCGCCGCCAGCGCCACCTTCAAGGTTTCGAAGCCGGTAGCGACAGGCATTTCGTACGGCGGAGTCGCGTCGGCCACCTCGCCCTATTACGCATCCGAGGTCTACTACCTGGCCCTGATGAACTGCACGCGAACGGGCGGCT
Source organism: Chloroflexota bacterium (assembly GCA_003142755.1). GTDB lineage: Bacteria > Chloroflexota > Limnocylindria > Limnocylindrales > CSP1-4 > Fen-1039. The sequence goes on from PLNK01000091.1 coordinate 6,043, forward strand.
GGGTGACTTCGAGCGGAGCGTGCAGCAGCGAGACGCATCACACGCTGCCCGCCCAGAGCGCCCTCTACCTCGACGCGGGCATCTCGAACAAGGTGTCGCGGCCCTATGCCAAGTACATGGCCGACAACAGGCTGCTCGACCACTACCTCAAAGGCACGACGCCGCACTCACGGCTGGCCGCCGCGGGCTACCCAGGTGGGTCGTGGGGTGAGAACATCGCCTCGCCCTGCTGCTCGGGCAAGGGCGGGATGATCGACATCGAGATCTTCTACCAGAACGAGTACTGGTGTCGGTGCGAGCACTACGGGAACATCATGAACCCGTACTTCCGCCGCGCCGGAATCGGAGTCTGGGTGTCGAACAGCGTCCGCGTCTCGATCGATTTCTACGGCTGACGGCGCTCCCAGCCGATACGTTCCAGGCCAGCCCCACACAGCGGCCAATTGACCCGTGCCGATCATCCATAACGTCGTCATCCACATCAACAACGAGCAGCCGGTCCTCGTCGATCTGCTGGCTGAGCCGAAGGCTTCCGACAGCGCCTTGATATGCCGGAACGTTCGCTCCTTGAGCGGCAAGAAGCCGGTCTTTGTCAACGCGTCCGAATCTACGTTCGTGATTCCGCTCTCACACGTCACCAGCGTCGAGATCCCGCAGGCGTCGCTCGAGGCATTCGCGGCCGAGAATGCCACTTTCACCGCGGAGGCAGCCGAGACGGCCCGGACCGCCATGGCTCGGATCGATGCCGAGTACTCGGACCTTCCCCTGGCTCGCCTGGCATGGCTGACAGGCGAGGGCGAGGATCCCGGAGTCGACGCGGCTGGGAGTGCGGAAGCCGGCGAGTCGGAGAGCCCGCCGGCCAATCCCGACGACCTCGACGACGACCTGTTGCGCCGCATCCGCGAGATCTGACGACCGGGCCGCCGCCACGCGGACACGCATCCGAGCGAGGCGGGGATCCATCCGAGCGAGCCCCGTTTGGTCCACGAAACGGTGAGGTGATTGTCTGATGCTAGACTCCCGCCGATGAGCGGCAACCTTGTAATAGTCGAGTCGCCGGCGAAGGCGAAGACCATCGAGCGGTATTTGGGCCCGGGCTACACCGTGCTCGCCTCCTATGGCCATGTCCGGGATCTGCCCGAGAACCCCGGCAAGAACCAGCTCGGCGTGGACGTCGACCACGACTTCCAGCCCGTCTACGAGGTGGTGGCGGATCGCAAGAAGCAGCTCTCGGCGATCCAGAAGGCCGCGGCCAAGGCCGATCTCGTCTACCTCGCGACAGACCTCGACCGTGAGGGCGAGGCCATTGCCTGGCATGTGGCCGAGGCCGCGCATCTCGAGCCCGAGCGAACCCGCCGCGTCACGTTTTCGGAGATCACCGAGGCGGCAATCAAGCGCGCCTTCGCCGAGCCCCGCTCGATAGACCGCAATCTGGTGGACGCTCAGCAGGCTCGCCGGGTCGTCGATCGCCTCGTCGGCTACACCCTCAGCCCGCTGCTGTGGCGCAAGGTTCGGGCCGGGCTGTCGGCCGGGCGCGTGCAGTCGGTCGCCGTTCGCATCGTGGTGGACCGTGAGCGAGAGATACGGGCCTTCACCGCCCGCGAGTACTGGACGCTCAAGGCCATTCTGATCGCGCCCAACGGTGAGACCTTCGAAGCGGACCTGGTCCGCATCGGCGGCAAGAAGCCGGAGATCGGCGACGGCGAGACGGCCGAGCGCCACGCCTCGGCGATTCGAGCCAGCCGGCCGATCGTCACGGACGTGTCGGTCAAGAAGACCAATCGAACGCCCGCGCCGCCGTTCACCACATCGAGCCTGCAGCAGGAGGCGAGCCGCAAGCTCGGCTTCTCGCCCAAGCGGACGATGAGTGCCGCCCAGCGGCTATACGAGGGCGTGGAGACGGACGAGGGCCAGGTCGGCCTGATCACCTACATGAGAACCGACTCCGTGGCCCTGTCCAGTCAGGCGATGGCTGAGGCGGCGCGGGTCATCGAATCTCGCTTCGGGCCGGAGTACACGACCCCCAAGGGCCGGGCCTTCAAGACCAAGACCCGCAATGCCCAGGAGGCGCACGAGGCAATTCGGCCGACGTCGTTCCACCGGGACCCCGATGAGGTGGCGAAGCGCCTCGGCAACGACGAGGCCCGCCTCTATCGGCTCATCTGGCAGCGGGCCCTGGCCAGCCAGATGGCTGTCAAAGAGATGGAGACCACGAGCGTCGATCTTGCGGCAGGCGATGCCAGCCGGGCGGCAGGCGATGCCGGCCGGGCGGCCGATGCCTACGAGCTGCGGGCGAACGCCACCCGGACCACGTTCGACGGCTTCTCGCGTGTCTACACCGAAGGCCACGACGATGTCGAGGAGGAGGCCGAGTGCCGACTGCCGGCGCTGGCGAAGGGCGATGCCGCCGGCGTCGAATCGGTTGCACCGCTACAGCACTTCACGGAGCCGCCGCCGCGATACACGGAGGCGACCCTGATCAAGGCCCTCGAAGAGCACGGCATCGGGCGGCCGTCCACGTATGCGGCGACGATCTCCACGATCCTCGACCGTGGCTACGTCAAGGTCAAGGATCGTCGACTCCACCCCGAAACCGTCGGCGAGGTCGTGACCGACCTGCTGGTATGCCACTTCGGTGAGTTCGTGGACCTCGAGTTCACGGCCCGAATGGAAGACGAGCTGGACGACGTGGCCGACGGCAAGCTGGCCTGGGTCCCTGTCGTGCGGGCGTTCTATACACCGTTCCATGCCCGGATCGAAGAGAAGACCAAGGAGTTGCGCCGGGCGGACTTCACCACTCGACCGTCGGACGAGGTCTGCTCGGAAGGTCATCCGATGGTCATCCGGCTGGGTCGATATGGCGAGTTCCTGGCCTGCTCCATGTATCCGGAACACAAGGAAACACGAGAGCTGCCCGGATCCGACAGCAACGGCACCAAGCCTGCGGGCGACGGCGCCGATGCCACCGGCGAGCCGGTGGCGCCTGAGGCCTGCCCGAAATGCGGCGAGGCTGAAGGTGGCGTGCTTGTCCAGCGACGCGGTCGGTTCGGCCCGTTCATGGGCTGCTCCCGCTACCCCGACTGCGACTACATAAAGAAGGACGGGCCGCCACCGCCCGAGCCGCTCGGCTTTGAGGTCGCCTGCCCGACCTGCCAGAAGGGCCACCTCGTGACCCGTCGGGCCCGCCGAACCGGTTCGCTGTTCTGGGGCTGCTCGCGCTACCCGAACTGCCGCTTCACCACGTCGCATGAACCGGTTGGGGCCCTGCACGACGCCGACGGCGGACCCGTGGCCCGCAACGGCGAGGCCGCCGCTCTCTGCCTGATCTGCGGGGCTCCGATCGAGCTGACCGGGATCGACGATCCGATCGGTCGGCGTCTGGTCGGCGGAGAGCCGAACGAGGCCGCCCTGGCGCGGCCATCGTCGAGTCGGCCGCGTCGTACCGGCCGAACGACGGGCGGCAGCGGCTCTCGAACCTCAGCCGGCCGAAAGACAGCCGGCGCCCGTAGCGGCGGCGCACGCCGGGCCGAATGACGGACGGGCCCGCAGCCGATCGAACGGCCGCGACGGCCACGGCCGAGCGCTTCCTGCAGGCGCTCGAGGCGCGCGGTTCGTCGCCGAACACGATCCGCTCCTACCGGACCGGTCTCGTCGATTACATCGATTGGCTTGCGGCAAACGGACACGACTGGCGAGCGCCCAGCCGCGCGGCGCTTCGGGCTTACATGGGCGTTCTGGGGGAGGGGCGCGGCAAACGCACCGTGGCTCAAAGGATTGCCGCGCTGCGCTCCTTCTACAGATTCACGACGCGCCAGGGTCTGACTCCCGGCAATCCGCTGTCGGCGCTGGCCACCCCCCGGCAGCCCCGCAGACTGCCCGAGGTGTTGACCGTGGCCCAGACCGAGCGGCTCATCCAGGCCGCCCGGGAACAGGGGCCGGGCACGCTCGAGGTGGAGGCCGCCCGTCGGACCGGTTCAGGTGTGACGACACACCCGGAGCTGGAATCGGCGCTGGCGCTCCGCGATGTGGCGATCATCGAGACGGCCTACGCCGCCGGCCTCCGCATCAGCGAGCTCGCCTCGCTGACGATTGGCTCCGTTGACCTCAAGCGCGGCGAGGTCCGCGTCACGGGCAAGGGCCGCAAGGAGCGGGGATCGCTGCTCGGACGCCCGTCGCGGGCCGCACTGACTCGGTATCTCGAGGCCGGCCGACCGGTCCTGGCGAGCCTGGGGAACCCGGGCCGAGCGCGACCGAGCGCCACGGCGACAGGCGCCACGGAGACCGGCGCCACCGACCGAGGCGACCTCTTCCTCAACCATCTTGGTCAGCCCCTCGGGGTGAGAGGCATCCGCTATCGACTCGAGAGACTGCGGCTGGCGGCGGGGCTGCCGGCCGGCGTCTCGCCCCATACGCTGCGGCATAGCTTCGCCACGCATCTGCTCGATGGCGGCGCGGACCTGCGCGTGGTCCAGGAGTTGCTCGGTCACGAAAGCCTCGCCACCACGCAGCTCTACACGCACGTTTCGCCGGCCAGGCTGCGGGCCGCGTACACTGCTTCCCACCCCCGCGCGAAGCTGTCGTCCGGGGTCGATAAGAACCAGTCCGTCGCCGCAGCCGACGTCGAGCCCGCGTCGGGAGTCGGCCGGTCCGCGCCCGATCGGGACGTCGACTCGTAGCCGTCAGCTCATCGGAGGAGGCCAGTAGATGGCTGATCAGCTCGCGATGGACGCCACGAGGGGCGGCGGTGCCGCTCCCCAGCGAGCTTCCGTCGTGGACGTGGCTCCCCGGACCTCGACCTGGGATGAGTTCGTGGCCCGCTCCAATCCGGGCTCGTATCTGCAAACGAGCGCCTGGGCCGAGGTCAAGGCGCCCAACGGCTGGCGGCCGCTGCGCTTCATCGGCTCGTGCGTGGGCGAGTCGAAGCCGCGGCTGAAGGCGGGTGGGTCGATCGTGATCACACCCGGCCCGGTAGACGCTGAAACGGCGGACGAGGATCAGCCCGAGGCAGCCGGCGAGGAAACCACGTTCGGGGTCCAGCTGCTGATTCGGAAGCCCCGCTTGTTCCCATGGGCCTTCGCCTATGCGCCCAGGGGCCCGGTCTTCGAGCGTTGGAACCCGGCCACGCTGGATGCCTTCACCGGTGCCCTGCGGCAGGTCGTGGCCTCCGGACGGGAGCGGATCTCGCATGTCCGGATCGAGCCCGAGATCGAGTTAAACGGCCCGTGGGACGTCGAAGGCGAGTTCCGCCACGCCCTGCGTCGGAACGGCTGGCGAGTCGGGACTCCGATCCAGCCGCCGCGGACCCGCCAGGTCGACCTGCGCGCGGACGAGGCGGCGTTGTGGAGCGACCTGCGCAAGAAGTGGCGCCAGTACGTCAACAAGGCCCGCAAGGGCGGTGTGCGAGTCGTCGACGCAACCGTCGATCGTCTGCCGGAGTTCTATTCGATCTACCGCGAGACCGCCCGGCGGGCCGGGTTCGTGATCCGAACCTACGAGTCGTACCTGGGGGTCTGGACTGCCTTTGCCAGGCTGGGGATGGCCCGCCTGCTGATGGCCGAGGGTCCCGACGGTGTCGGCCTGGCGACGCTCTTCGTTCTTCGCGTGGGCGACCGCGTGATCGAACCGTATGGCGGCATGACCGAGGCGGGCGCCGATTGCCGGGCCAACTACCTCTTGAAATGGGAGGCGATGCGGACCTCGCGCGAACAGGGCGCCACGAGCTACGACATGTGGGGCATTTCGCACGAGGGCATCGAGCACTTCAAGGCCGGCTTTGGCGGTCGCGAGATCGACTACATAGGGGCCTGGAACCTGGTCCTCGACCCGGCCGGGCGGCTCGCCTTCGACAGCGCGCAGGCGATGCAGGACCGCATCGGCGCCTGGCGCCACGGCATCCGCAAGGTCCGTGGCCGGCCGCATGCCCAGGTCGAAGAGGCCGGCGAGTGACCTCCGGCGACACCACACCCGACGCGGCGCCCGACCCGGCCCCTGCCGCGTCGATGGCCGAGCTGCTGGCCGCGGCCGAGCCGTCCTCGAAGCGCCGACTCGGCGAACTGATCGAGCGACTCGAGGCTTCGGGCCGGCTTCGCACGGTGCGGCCGGCTCCGCCGACCCCGGCCGGGAGCGGCCGTCCGGAGCCTGAATTGGGCGCGCTCCGCGTGGCCGGCCTGACTTTCGATTCGCGCCACGTCCGCGCCGGAGCCGTGTTCGTGGCCGTGCCGGGAGCGCATTCCGACGGCCACGACTACGTGACCGCTGCCGCAGCCCTGGGCGCCTCGGCGGCGATCGTCGAGCGGCCGGTTCCCGGTGCCGCCCTTGCGCAGCTGGTCGTCGATGACGCGCGGCGCGCGCTGGCCACAGCGGCCGCGTGGTGGTACGGCGACCCGAGTCGGGAACTGGGCGTCGTGGGCATTACCGGCACGGACGGCAAGACAACGACCGCCTTCCTGGCCACGGCCGTGCTGGAGGCGGCGGGCATATCGACGGGTCTGATCACCACGGCCGCGGCTGGGGTGGGCGCCCTCCGCGCCGCCAACCCCGAGCACGTCACTACCCCCGAGGCGCCGCAGTTGCAGCAGCTGCTGCGGGCAATGGTCGCGGCCGGCAACGAGGCCGCCGTCGTCGAGACCACGTCGCATGGGCTGGCCCTGGATCGAGTGGCCGAGATCGCTTACGACATAGCCATCTTCACCAACCTGAGCCACGAGCATCTCGAGCTTCACGGCACTTTCGAGGCCTATCGCGATGCCAAGCTGAGCCTCTTCCGGCGGCTGGGCGACGTCGTCCCGGCCAAGGCATTGCGGCGGGGCTGGCCGCGCGTCGCGATCGTGAACGCCGACGATATGGCCGCGCGGCTCTTCATTGCCGCCGCGGGCGAGGCCGGCGCGCGCGTCATCACGTATGCCGCGGCCGCCTCCGCTGATGTTCGGGCGACGAAGCTCGACGAAGACGCCGGCTCACTGCGTTTCGACGTCGCCACTCCCCGCTGGAGGGGCCCGGTGGAGCTGCAGCTCGTCGGGCGGTTCAATGTCAGCAACGCCCTGGCCGCGATTGCTCTCGGCGAAGCGCTGGATCTCGATGCCGGGGCGATCCGCGCCGGCATCGCGTCCGTCGCGGGCGTTCCCGGCAGGATGGAGCGAGTCGACTGCGGCCAGCCGTTCGGTGTGATCGTCGACTACGCTCACTCGCCGGCATCGCTCCAGAAGGTCCTCGAGATACTCGCCCCGGTGGCGGCCGCGGGCGGCGGTGGCTTGATCGCGATCTTCGGTTCCGCGGGCGAGCGTGACGTCCAGAAGCGCCCGATGATGGGCCGCGTCGCGGGGGATCGATGCCGCGTGGTCGTGGTCACGGACGAGGATCCAAGGGGCGAGAAGAGCGAGGCGATCCTCGACGAAATAGCGGCAGGAGCCGAAGCAGCCGGCAGAGGCCGGGGCCGCGACCTGTTTTGCATCGCCGACCGTCGGGCGGCCATCGAAGCGGCCTTCGCGCAGGCGAGGCCCGGCGACGTTGTTCTGCTGGCCGGCAAAGGTCACGAGCAAACGATCATCATGAGCGACGGACCGAAGCCCTGGGACGAGCGGTCCGAAGCTGTCCGAGCGCTCGCCCAGCTAGGCTATCGCCGGGCCTGAACGGCTCCGCGGCGAAAGAGGAGGCGATGACCGATGCGATCCTGCTTGATCCAGCTGCTGCTCATGGTGGCGGTCATCTTCGCCCTGCTGTGGTTCGGCCTGCCTTTCGGCGCGAGCTGGCTGGCTACGAACGCTCTCCGCGCCGTGGGCTTCACCGGCACAGACACCAAGGTTGAGGTTTCGGCGAACTTGCCGCCACGAATCCTGCTGGGCCACGCCGACAAGATCACGCTCACGTCCAGTCAGGTCTTCGTCGGCGATCTGCATGCCGCCACGATCGACTTGACCCTCGGCGACGTCGACCTGTTCGGTCGTACGGCGGGGACCGTCACGGGCACGCTGACGGGCGTGAGCGTCCCGGCCGCCAACGGCGATGCGGCGACCATCGACAAGGCCGTGCTCGCCGGATCGGGGACGGCGGCAACGGCCACGCTGTCGATCTCGAACGCCGAGGTCGAGACTCTGGCGACCTCGCAGCTCAAAGCCCAGACCGGGATCGCCGGCAAGGTGAAGCTCAAGGCGCCTGACGTCGTGACGGTCACGATCAACGGCCAGGCGGCGCCGGGCCACCTCGTGGTGAAAGACGGCGCGTTGGAGCTGGTTCCCGTGAGCGATTCCCTGCCCACCGTAACCATCATCGCGGCTGGCGGGGGCAACCCATTCCGGTTCCAGAGCGTGGCCGTCGGGGCGACGTCCGTCACGCTGGTCGGGACGATCGACCTTCAGACGCTGCTCGGTCTATAGACCAGACCCCGCATGGCCGGTCCGGTGGGGATCCGCTGGTAGACTCATTCCGATGTCCATTGAACCGCCGGTACCTCCCGCTCCGGCCGGAGGGACGGAACCGCGACCCAGGTCGGCGCGTTTGCCGCTTGCCGATCGGTTGCGTCTGGGATTGGCCGTCTTACCGACGCCCGACTCGCGTTTCCGGCGTGTCCGCGACGCCGTAGCCCACCACTACCCTCAGGCCGACCTCACGTCCCTGCGCGCGGCCTACGACCTGGCCGAACAAGCCCACCACGGGCAAACCCGGGTTACGGGCGAGGCGTACATCACCCATCCGCTGGCTGCGGCGCAGATCCTCGCCGACATCGGCATAGATCCCGTGGCTGTCACGGCCGCCATCCTGCACGACGTCCCCGAGGACACGGACTTCACCCTGGCCGACATCGAGGAGAGGTTCGGCGCGGAAGTCGCCCAACTCGTCGACGGCGTGACCAAGCTGTCCAAGTTCAGCACCCACAGCCACGAGGAGCAGCAGGCCGAGAACATCAGGAAGATGTTCCTGGCCATGGCCGACGACATCCGGGTCGTCCTGATCAAGCTGGCCGACCGGCTCCACAACATGCGAACGCTGTACCCGCTGTCGTCGGACAAGCAGGCTCGCATCGCCCACCAGACCCTCGAGATCTACGCTCCGCTGGCCGAGCGCCTCGGCATCTGGAGCGTTAAGTGGGAGCTCGAGGACCTGGCCTTCAAGACGCTCGAGCCGGACGCCTACCGCGAGCTGGCGCGCATGCTCGACACCCGCCGGAGGGGCCGCGAGGCATTTATCCGCCGCGCCATCGACGCCCTTCGACCGGAACTGGCCGCGGCTGGAATCAAGGCCGAGCTGTCGGGCCGACCGAAACACCTGTACAGCATCTGGAAGAAGATGCAGCGCAAGAGCGCCGAGATCGGCGAGATCTACGACGTCTACGCCATTCGCGTTCTCGTCGAAGAGGTCAAGGACTGCTACGCGGCTCTTGGCGTAGTGCACTCGATGTGGCGGCCGATCCCCAACCAGTTCGACGACTACATCGCCGTCCCCAAGCCCAACCTCTATCAGAGCCTCCACACGGCAGTGATGGCTCTGGACGGCCAGCCGCTCGAGATCCAGATCCGGACCCAGACGATGCACCAGGTCAGCGAGGTCGGCATCGCCGCTCACTGGCGGTACAAGGAAGGCTCGCGGGCCGACCGCGAGTACGACGCCAAGCTGGCCTGGCTGCGTCAGGTCATGGACTGGCAGCGCGACGTCTCGGACGCCACCGAGTTCGTCGAGGGCGTGAAGCTCGACGTCTTCCAGGACCAGGTCTTCGTCTTCACGCCNNAGAACGGCGACATCGTCGAGATCGTCACCACCAAGCAGACCCACGGCCCGTCGCGCGACTGGATGAACATCGTTCGCACCAGCCATGCCCGCGAAAAGATCCGACAGTGGTTCAAGCGCCAGGAGCGGGACGAGAACATCACCCACGGCCGGGAGTCGATCGAACGCGAACTGCGACGGCTGGCCCGGACGAGCCTCGGCGTCGTCGGCCAGGACCGATTGCTCGAGATCGCGAAGCTCTACAAGTTCGAGACCCTGGACGACTTCTATGCCGCGGTCGGGTACGGCGCGGTTGGAGCGCAGCAGGTCGTCACGAAGCTTGGCGTGGTGGACGATGCCCAGCTGGCGTTGCCGCCGACGGCTCCGCCGCCGAGCCCCGCGCGCCAGGGCGGGGTGCGCGTGAAGGGAGTAGGGGACCTGCTGATCCGCTTCGGGAAGTGCTGCCACCCCATCCCGGGCGACCCGATCATCGGCTTCATCACCCGCGGCAAGGGTGTCACCGTTCACCTGAAGAACTGCCAGACGGTCCTCAACGAGCGCGAGACGGCGCGCATGATCGAGGTCGAATGGGAGACCGATTTCCAGCAGACCTACCCGATCTCGATCCGCATCGAGGCCTACGACCGGACCGGCCTGCTGTCCGACATCAGCCAGGTGGTCGCCGACAACAAGGTCAACATCGTGGCCGCGAACGTGGCTGTCTCGCCCGACAGGACGGCTACGGTCCGGGCCACCCTGGAGGTTGCGTCCGTGGCCCAGCTGGCCCGAGTGATGAGCAAGCTCGAGCAGCTCAAGGACATGATCTCCGTCCAGCGCGACCTGGGCTGAACTCTGTTCAGCTTCGGCTGAACCTGTTCAGCTTCGGCTGAACACATTCAGCTTCGGCTGAGGCCATCGAGTCGTCGCCGGTCCGGTATAGTCAGCGGGTCGGTTTCATGTCTTTCGCATGTCCGTCCGCGTTGTTGCCGCTCGGCTAGTCGAGGCCCGGGGAGGCCGGTCAGAAGGAGGTTCGGGTGTCTGACGAGTTCATCTATCCCGAGGGGATAAACGCGGACGCGCTGAAGCAGCTGTTCGAAGAGGCCTACATGGAGGTCTCGGTCGACACCGACGGCGACCTCATCGTCAAGGACAACTACCGCTGCTATCTGCGCCCCGATGCGGACGGCCGGCTCATCTCGATCTACGCGATCTTCGGCAGCGCGGCCGAAGCGGCCCAGGCCGACAAGCTGGCCTACATCAACCGCGTCAACGACCAGGTGAAGCTGATCCGCGCCTCGGTCTCGGCCAACGGCAAGTTCTTCTTCGACTACTACTTCTCGGTCGAAGGCGGGGTCTCGAAGCGGGCCATCGTGATGTCGGTCCGGCGCTTCTTCTCCTGCCTGGGCTCGGCCCTGCGTGAGGACACCGGCAACGTAGTGGCCTAGGCCCCGTTCCACTCAACGAGAAAGTGGCGCCGCCCCCCTTGGGCGGCGCCACTTTGATTCCCCCTCAGGTCAATGCTTGTCTGCGGCCCAGACCGACACCGTCGGGATGACGTTCGGATAGCTGTCCGGACCTGAGCCGGCGGGATAGGCGGCGATGAAGGCGAGCACTTGAGTGGGCGTTTCCACGATGGCGAGGGGATAGCCCTCGGGGCCAGCGGTGATTCGCTGCCAGTAGGTGCCTTCTTCCGACCAGTAGGTATGGGGTGCGTCCGGCGGAAGGTAGGGGATCGTAGGCTCGGCAGTCCCGCTCGACTCGGCCCCGCTGATAGCCCACAGGCCACTGGTACCCTGCTGAGAGACGACCGCGTAGTAGGTCCCGTAGTCCGAGAAGGCGTTCTCCAGCCGGGTTGGATAGGACCGCTGCTGGATGGTCCAGTTCAATCCGTCGGCAGACAAGGCCTCGTAGTAGCCGGAGTCACTCGGCATCGTCCCGGTGCCACTGATGTCCATGTGCGTTACCATCGAAACAACCCATTTGCCGTCGAAGAAGGCTGGGTTGCCACTGGCCTGGAGTCGATCGGCCAGGCCGGATGTCGCGCCGGCGGCCGGCGAACTCGTGGTCCACGTCTCTCCGTCGGGAGAGTGGGCGGCGCACGGCTGATTGCTCGAGCCTGTGGTGGCTGCACAGGTGCCTACCGCCAGGTAGCCATCTGGCCCGGCCGCGAGGGTCGCGCTCGACATCGCCAGGGATCCGGCCGACAACCTGGCGGGCTGCCAGGTCACTCCATCGGTGGAGGTCATCAGGACGTTTGCCCCAGCCGCAAGAGTCCCGATGGCGGTCCCGCCTCTGACGAAGCCGTGGCGTGTCGCCAGGAGCTCGGTCGGCGGAGCCGAGTAGATGTACAGGACTGCAGCTCCTGTGTAGTTGGGTAAGCGCTGCCCCGGCTGCTCTGTCCAGGTCGTCCCGTCGCTCGACGTCCAGGTCACCGACGTCGCGGGCGGAAGCGCGGTGCCGCTGGCCCCCTGGTTCTGAACCAGACCGGTCGCGACCCAGGCGCCGTTCGAGACCGCCACCTCCAGGTTGGTGGCGCAGCTGTCGGTAGAGCAGATGTCCGCCGGTTTCGGCAGGTTGGCACACGTCCAGTCGGTGCCATCCTTCGATTGAAGGACACAGGACTGGAAGAGATCGAACTTGTCGTGGCCGTTGGCCACCCCCACGATCTCGTCGTTCTGCCACGACAGCCACACCGTCTCGAACTGGTCGTACGGGCTGCCCGAGAACGTGTGCATCTGCTGCCACTGCCCGAGCGTGACAGGCGGAGTGGGCGACGAATTCGGCTTGTTCTGAGTGGCTACGGCATAGATCAGGCCGCCCGTCAGAGTGAGCGTTGCGGCGAGACCGAGGAGCATCAACCCTCGGACGCTGCGCTTCGATGCCCTTCGTTCGGCCGGCACCCGCTGGACCTGGAGCGGGGTCATGACGACACTCCCGGCCTCGAGCCGGGCCAGCTTGTCGAGGATTGCCGGCGGCAGATCCGGGTTGGCGCTGGCGGCGGCAAGTGCCTCGAGCCGGCGCTCAACGTCGTTGGTGTTCATCGCAGGTCCTCCCTGTCGCGCGCCAGGGCTCGCTTGAGCGTTTCGAGCGCGTAGTGCTGGCGTGACTTGGCAGTCCCCTCCGGAATGCCCAATCGCTCGCCGATCTCGGGCATCGACAGCCGGCCCCAGAAGCGCAGGACGATGACGATCCGCTGATCGGCGGTCAACTCCGACAGCGCCCTGCCGACGGCGTCGCGCAGCAGCGAGGCCCGGAACGGGTCGTCTGAGTCGGCGAGATCGACGTCTTCGTTGAGGTCTAGCACCGAGCCCCGGCCTCGAGCGGACAGCTTCGTCTTGCAGACGTTGATCAGGATTCGAGCGAACCAGGCCTTCGCAGCATCTCTGCTCCGGAGTTTTGGCCAGCCGTTCCAGGCTCGTTCGAGGGCCTCCTGGACGGCATCCTGCGCCTCGATCGCGTCGCCCAGGATGTAGCCCGCGAGCCGGTATGCCGCTGCCAGCTCCCCCTCGATCTCGGTCGAGAAGCTGGCAGCGGTCGGTGCCGTCGCCGGTTTGGGGGCCGGTTGTGCCTCCACCATATGTTTCCCCTTTCGGTCGACCCATTGTGTGGGTTCACTAGACAAGACCTGGGTCAACATCGAATCGTTCATCTGGCGCTGGAAGCGCGAGCCTTCGCCCGCGAGCCGACCCCTCCACTCGCTAGACTTCCCGCATGCCGTCATTCCGCGCCCCCAGGGGCACCCGTGATCTGCTGCCCGACGTGTGGGCGGGCTTCGCCCGGCTCGAGGGGATAGCGCGATCGCTCTCCGTTCGATACGGCTATCGCGAGATGGAGATTCCGCTGTTCGAGCAAACCTCCGTGTTCGAGCGCGGCATCGGCGAGGCCACCGACGTCGTCGAGAAGGAACTCTTCCGGATCGCGCCCCGGACCGAGGAGTCGGAGTCGTGGGCGCTGCGGCCGGAGGCGACGGCGGGCGTGGTTCGGGCCTATGTCCAGCACGGCATGCAGACGTGGCCGCAGCCCGTGAAGCTGACCGTCGTCGGGCCGATGTTCCGCTACGACCGACCGCAGGCGGGCCGCTACCGCCAGTTCTACCAGTGGTCGGCCGAGGCCATCGGCGATGCGGGCCCGGCCGTCGACGCCGAAGTGATCGAAATGGGGCGGCGCTTCTACGTCGAGGCGGGCGTGCCCGACGTCCAGGTGCTTCTCAACTCGATCGGCGACTCGGCCTGCCGGCCGGCATACCTCGCCACGCTGAAGTCCTACTTCGGCGGTCACGAGGCCGAGCTACCGGAACTCGAGCGACGCCGCCTGGAGCTGAACCCGCTGCGCCTCCTCGACTCCAAGGACCCGGCCATGAAGGCCCTCGTGGCGGCGGCGCCCAAGATCTCAGATTGCCTGTGCGAAGCCTGCCAGGTCCACTTCGCCGCGGTCCGCGCCCATCTCGACGCCGTCGGCGTGGAGTACCGGATCGAGCCGACGCTCGTCCGTGGCCTCGACTACTACGCCCGCACCGCGTTCGAGTTCTATCGTCGCGGCGCCGAGGGTCAGCAGCAGGCGCTAGGAGGCGGCGGCCGTTACGACGGCCTGGTGGAGCTGCTGGGCGGCCGGCCCACTCCGGCAATCGGCTTCGCGCTGGGCCTGGACCGCGTCCTGCTCACGCTCGAGGAAGTGGGTGCGGAAACGGCGCACGAGACGCCGCCGTTGGCGGTCGTCGCCGGCGCGGACCCGGCCGACACCGTCTCGCGTCTGCGAGTGGCCTCACTCCTTCGCGCCGAGGGTCTCTCCGTCAGGGCCGAGCTGGCGACCCGAAAGCTGGGTCGCCAGCTCGAGACGGCATCCAAGGAGCACGCCCACTTCGCGGTGATCATCGGCGACGAGCTGGCCGAGGGTAACGTGCAGCTCAAGGACCTCGAGGCCGGCACGCAGCGCCTGGTGCCGCTGGCGGACCTGGCGCGTGAGCTGGCCCGGGCGGCCAAGAGCCACCACCACGGCTAATCCGACCCGCGAGGCCGCGCGTACCAGAGGCAGAGGAGGTGGACCTGTGGTGCGTCGCTTGTCGGTTTTGCTGATCACCGTCTCGCTGATCGCGTGGGGCTGCGCGTTGGCATCCGCGCCTACCGCGGCGCCATCCCTTCCGGGCACGGCCGGCCACTTCGACGACGGCCAGGAAGCGTTCGACTATCCGCTCGACTGGAACGTGCTCTCGGGCTCGGGTGACGAGGGCGGCGTCGAGTATGTCATTTCGGTCCTGGGTGATGGCACCTGGGCGTCGGGCTGTGGCAGTGCCACCGTCGGGTCGGTGAGCTCCACGATCTGCCACGCCGACTCGGCCAGCTACCCGCCCGGCGGCATCGTGGTCAAGGTCTATCGCTGGTGGGGCGGCCCGCTCGTGCCGTGCCGGGGAGATGTTCAGGCGAACGCCACCCTGGGCAGCCTCGCCGTGAGGAAGACGACGAGCGGCGACGTCACCACTTGGGAGATCCGGTTGCCGGGCAGCGAGTTCGGCCAGAACAACAACGTCCTCGTTGAGGCCCACACCTCCGATCCATTCCAGCTGACGAAGGCCGAGCAGCTGGTCGCGAGCTTCCACTGGATCGGGAACCAGCCGGGCATGAACTGTCCGTCGACTTCGCCGGCGTGACCGCCGCCCGCCACTGACTCTCGCGAGGTCGCCGGCCCGTCGATCTCGCGCTTGTCCGGCTACACCGGACAGCTGTCGGCGTTTCTCGGTGGTCCATCCGCCCAGGGCCTAGTGGCGACGCTCCTGCGCTTAGCCGCAGCCATAGCGTCCATCGCCGAGGGTTGCACTGTTTGCGCGGCAGCCGCACTCGCGCCACAGCCACACGGCGCCGCCGCGGCATCGTCGCGATTCTGCGGGCGGGCGGCATTCCGCTACGATGCGCGACATGAGTGAGCCCAGCCCAGCGTCAACCTCGCCCGAAGCGGCCTTCGGCCCCGTAACGCCGTATCGCGACGCCACCTGCGGCGAATTGCGCGCCGCGGACGCCGGGCGGGAGGTCCGGATCGCCGGCTGGGTGCATCGCCGGCGCGACTACGGCGGCCTCATTTTCATCGACCTGCGCGACCGCTACGGGCTGACCCAGATCGTCATCAACGAGTCCGAAGCGCCCGAGGCGAGCGAGGTGGCCAACGGTGTCCGAATCGAGTTCGTGCTGGAGGTCCGTGGCACGGTCGCCCGCCGCCTGGCCGGCACCGAGAACTCGAAGCTGGCCACGGGTGACATCGAAGTCCAGGCTCGGTCGGTCGAGATCCTGAGCGAGTCGCAGACGCCGCCCTTCTACATCAACGAGCCGGATGCGCCCGTGGACGAGAGCCTCCGGCTGCGCTACCGCTACCTCGACATCCGGCGCAAGCCCCTGCTCGATCGGCTGCTGCTGCGCTCCGAGCTGGTGCGGGCCATCCGGGAAACTCATCATCGGGCCGGGTTCGTGGAGATCGAGACGCCGATCCTGCTCAAGTCCACGCCCGAGGGTGCCCGCGACTTCATCGTCCCGAGCCGCCTCCAGCCGGGCTCGGTCTACGCCCTGCCGCAGAGCCCTCAGCAGCTGAAGCAGCTGCTCATGGTCGCGGGCATGGACCGCTACTTCCAGATCGCGCGCTGCTTCCGAGACGAGGACCTGCGCGGCGACCGCCAGCCCGAGTTCACCCAGCTCGACCTGGAGATGAGCTTCGTGACGGAACAGCGGGTCATGGACTTCGTCGAGGCGATGATCGTCGAGGTCAGCCGCGCGGTGGTGCCCGACCGGCCGATCGCTCAGCTGCCGTTCCCGCGAATCGACTACCACGACGCGATCGAGCGCTACGGCTCGGACAAGCCCGATCTGCGTTTCGGGATGGAATTGGTGGATTTGGCGGCGGCCCTGGCGGGGCCGGGTGCGGACCCCGACAGCACGGGCTTCCGCGTCTTCGACGAGACCATCGCCGCGCGTGGGCGCATCAAGGCCATCGCCGCGCCCGGCATGGGCGACGCCAGCCGTTCGCAGATCGACGAGCTGGTCGCGTTCGCCCGCCGCTACGGCGCCAAGGGCCTGGCCCACGTCTCCGTCAACCCGGACGGCACGGGCCATTCGCCGATCGCCAAGTTCCTCGGTGATGAGCGGATCGCGGCAATTGTGAAAGCAGCGGCCGCCAAGTCGGGCGATCTGGTCCTGATCGTCGCGGACGCCGAAGCGGACCTGGTCGCGGACGTCCTGGGCCGGCTGAGGCAAGAACTCGGTCTGCGTCTCGGCCTGGCCGACCTCAATGTGTTGGCCTATTGCTGGGTCTACCACTTCCCGATGTACAAATGGGACTCGGACCGGGGCCGTTGGGACGCCACGCACAACCCATTCAGCGGCGTCGTGCCGGAGGACGAGAAGCTCCTGGTGACGGCCTCGGGCGATCCGTATCGGCCAACGCGTCAGGACCCGGCCGGCAAGGCTCGGGCGATGCAGTACGACATCGCGCTCAATGGCTGGGAGCTCGGCGGCGGATCCGTCCGGATCCACAGGCGGGAGCTGCTGGAGCGTAGCTTCGCGCTGCAGGGCTACTCGCTCGAGCAGATGCACGAGCTGTTCGGCGGCATCCTCGAGGCCTTCGACTTCGGCGCTCCGCCGCACGGTGGCATCGCCATGGGCATCGACCGCTGGGCCGCCCTGTTCTCGCACCAGACCAACATCCGCGAGGTCATGGCTTTCCCCAAGACGCAGTCCGGGACCGACCTGATGCTGGGGGCTCCTTCTGAGCCGGAGCCGGAGCAGTACTCTGAGCTGGGTCTCCGGTTCGTGGGCCTGGAGCCCGGTAGCGGCAAGGCCGGCCAGTCCTAGAGGCCTCGGACTTTTGGACTGACGAACCCAGGACGTCGAGGTCGGCTACAAGCGGGTTGCCTGCAGGTAGAACGACGGCGGAGGTGTGGATGCCTGAACACATGGTTCGCTGCATTCGGTGTCACGAGGTCTTCGACGCCGAAGTTGGCCCGTGCACGAAGTGTGGGACGCCATACAGTCCGCCCGTGGCCCAACCCAGGGCTCCCGAGGGACTGTTCATGGAACGGTATGCGGGTTCGCAGTTCGTGCCGCCCGCTCCGGAACAGGCTCCGTTCGTGCCTCCTAGACGTGCCAACTCAACCTTGCTGCTGGCAGGCGGGGCAGCGTTGATCATCAGCGCTGTCGTTCTCGGGACTCTGTACGCGTTTGGCAGTGGCAGCTCCGCTACGGCTCGGCCCAATTACGTCATTCCGGTCACTCCCGCCCCCACACCGACTCCCACGTTGCCGCCCACCATCGCTCTGACACTCGGCCACCTGCAGGATCTGGGGCTGAGCGCGCACATAGCGATCGAGAGCCGCGTTCAGCAGAACACCCTCGGTTCGACTCTGTCGACGGTCGTCAAGTTCGACGGCCAGGTCGCCAATGGAGACGAGTGGGGAATCATCGAGACCGCCGGGGTCACCACGGCCATGCGCTTCATCAACGGTCGCGTCGACTACAAGATCCTGCCGGGCGGGCGCTGGTCCACGGGAGCCGCGATGCCCACTTACCTGGTCATCTGCCCGCTGTTCGGCATCGAATCCACTCAGGAACTTCAGCTGGTCGGGCGGGAAACGCTGAACGGACACCTCGTGAACCACCTTCAGTCGACGGACTGGTGGCGGCCCGACGTCAGTCGGATCGCCATGGTGGATCTCTCAGGCCTGACGATCAAGCCCGACGTGCTGCTCCTGGATCTGTATGTGAACGCCGATGGGACGCCGGTGTCGGCTACGTTCTCGGCGACCAACTCGGCCACGAACGGCACCAAGCTTCTCGACATCAAGGCGACATACACGTTCAGCGATGTCGGTCTGCAAGCGTCGCCGCCGCCCGACATCCCGGCGCCCACGCTACTGCCGTCGGCTTCGCCGACCAAGTAGGCAGCTAGCGCGTCGGTTCCGCAGAGCGCTGGGCCTCCGCGGCGAGGGCTGAGTTCCACTCCGGTGGCGGGCCGGCGACGGGCTGCGGCGGGCCCTGATATGGCGGCATCTCCGAGCGCGGGATGGCGACGTCGTTGACGATGCCCGGGTCGCCCAGTTCGAGCACACGAGCGGGCACGCCGTCGGCGATCAACGACGCCACTGCGTCGGGGCCGTGGAGGGTTGCAATCGCGGCCAGGCGATCGGCGAGCGCGGTGGGAACCAGGATCGGGAAGCCTGGCCGGCCGGCGTATGCCGGCTGGACGATCGCGTCCGGCGCGATCCCGTGCGACTCCACGAGCGATGTCACGGTCTCGGGATCCACCCAGGCGTAGCGAAACGGCCACAGCAGGGCCGCCGTCGTCTCGGCCACGGCTGCAACCGCGGCCCTCTGGCCGCTGACGAACCAGCCGATGCCGGGAGACTCGTGGGCCTCCGGGCGGGCCAGGGTGACGGGCAGGTCCGCCACGGCCTCGGCGAGGGGCCCGGCCACTTCACCGGAGACGATCACGATCGGCAGCGCGCCGCCGGACCAGGCGGCATGGGCCACCCGGCGGATCACCGGCTCACCGTCGGCATCGGCGAGAGCGGCGACCATATCCGGCACCAGAACGATGGCTGCGACTGTCATTGGACGAGTGTACTGCCGACCGGGGCCTGGACCCGCCCGGGAGGTTCAATGGGCCGTTCCGCCGCGTGTGTGCGACAATTCCGGCGCCCATGAGTGACTCACCTCGTTCCACCACGCCCTTCGAATTCGACCACCCCGGTCAGGTTCGCTCCGTCGATGCTGCGACTGCGGTGCGCGCCGATGTCCGCAATGTCGCCATCGTCGCCCACGTCGACCACGGCAAGACCACTCTCGTCGACGCGATG
This sequence comes from Chloroflexota bacterium, assembly GCA_003142755.1. Taxonomy (GTDB): domain Bacteria; phylum Chloroflexota; class Limnocylindria; order Limnocylindrales; family CSP1-4; genus Fen-1039. Next base: position 25,571 of record PLNK01000091.1, read on the forward strand.
CTGCGTCAGGCCGGAGCCTTCCGGGCAAACCAGGTCGTCGTGGATCGGGTGATGGATTCCAACGACCTCGAGCGCGAGAAGGGGATCACGATCCTCGCCAAGCAGACCGCGGTCGACTACGACGGCATCCGTCTCAACATCGTCGACACACCCGGTCACGCCGATTTCGGAGGCGAAGTCGAGCGCAGCCTGAACATGGTCGACTCGGTCCTGTTGCTGGTCGACGCCGCCGAGGGACCGCTGCCCCAGACTCGTTACGTCCTGCAGAAGGCGATGTCCCACCACCTGCCGGTGGTCGTGGCGATCAACAAGATCGATCGCTCTGACGCGCGCGCGCCGGAGGTCCTCGACAACGTCTACGAACTCTTCATGGACCTTGGCGCGGACGAGCATCAGATCGACTTCCCGGTGGTCTATACGAACGCCAAGACCGGGACGGCCACGATGGACCTGGCCAACCCCGGGACCGACCTGCGACCGCTCTTCGAATTGCTGATAGAGCACACTCCGGCGCCGCGCTACGTGCCGGACCATCCTCTCCAGCTGCTCGTAACAAATCTCTCGGCCAACGACTATGTCGGCCGGATGGCGGTTGGTCGGGTCTGGAACGGCACGATCAAGTTGGGCGGGCGGATCGTGATCGTGCGCGAGGAAGAAGAGTCAACCGACGGCTCGATCGAGCCTGGTCGAACGGTGACCCTTACCGGCACTGTGACCAGCCTCACGACCGCTCACGGCATCGAGCGGGTCGACATCGACGAGGCGGGTCCGGGCGACATCGTGGCCCTGGCCGGCATACCCGACGTGACGATCGGCGACACGATCACGGACCCGGCCGATCCCCGGCCGATGCAGCGTCTGGACCTGGACGCGCCCACGCTGAGCATGACCTTCGGGGCCAACACCTCGCCGCTCTCCGGGCGTGAGGGACGCTACGTCACCAGCCGCCACATCCGGGCGCGGCTCGAGAAGGAAGTGCTGGGCAACGTCTCCATCGAGTTCCAGCCGACCGAGTCGGCGGACACTTTCGAGGTCCTGGGCCGGGGCGAGCTGCAGCTGGCGATTCTGATCGAGCAGATGCGCCGCGAGGGCTACGAAGTCCAGGTCAGCCGGCCCGAGGTCATCCTGCGGACGATCGGCGGCGAGACCCACGAGCCATACGAGCGGATCACGGTCGACATCCCGCCCGAGTTCATCGGCCCCGTGCAGGCCGCACTGGCGGACCGCAAGGGTCGCCTGGAGCAGATGAGCACCGACGCCGACGGCCGCGTTCGGATGGAGTACGTCATTCCGGTCCGCGGCCTCATCGGCTTCCGCGGCCAGCTGCTCACCGACACGCGTGGCACCGCCTTGATGCATCAGATCGGCGAGGGCTACGGCCCGTGGGCCGGCGAGGTCACGCACCGCACCACCGGCGTGCTGGTTGCCGACCGCCAGGGCACTTCGAACGGCTATGCGCTGTACAGCCTGCAGGAGCGATCGGAGCTTCTCATCGGCAGTGGCGTGGACGTCTACGAGGGCATGGTCATCGGCGAGAACTCCCGCTCCGAGGACATGGACGTCAATGCCACCAAAGAGAAGAAGCTGACGAACATGCGGACGCATTCCCACGACGAGGCCATCCGGCTGACGCCGCCGCGGGAGCTGACGCTCGAGTCAGCCATCGAGTTCATCGGGACCGATGAGCTGGTCGAAGTGACGCCGCGCTCGATCCGGCTGCGCAAGCGGGTCCTCTCGCAGCACGACCGGCGCCGGCAAGCCGGCCGCGAGTTCGAGCAGCGGGTCAGCTCGGAGCGGGACGCGCGATAAGTCTTGCGCTGGCCGTCGGTTCTTCTATCCTCTCGTAGCCGGGTGCGCGAGCCCGCAGCAAGGGGAGGGAAGGGCGAAATGAGGGCGCGGGTAATCCAGGTCTGCCAGTGTGGCCTTCTTGGCTGGGTGCTGGTGATGTTCGGGGCCGTGGCCGTACTCGGCTGGATCGGGATAGTTGCTTCGTGGCTGGGCGTGCATTCGGTGAGTCTGGCAATCGGACCGGTCGGTTTGATGTCGGCCCACTCAGGGGCAGACGGCTACGGGTTCCAGACGGAGTGGGGCGTGGGCGCCGCGGCGTATGTGGGCGCTTTCATCGGCATCTTGTACGGTCTGCGCGTCGATCGCCGCCACATGCGGGCCATTCGCGAAGAATAGGTCGGTGCCTGACCGGCGCCGGGACCGAACGGCGGCTCGGCGTACAATCTGGGCGATGCCGATCTACCTCGACAACGCCGCCACCACACCGTTGCGGCGCGAAGCCCTCGAGGCGATGCTGCCGTACCTGACCGAGCAGTTCGGCAACGCCTCATCGCTGCATTCCTACGGCCGGCGCGCGCGTGCCGGTCTCGACGAGGCGCACGAGAGAGTGGCGCGCGCCCTCGGTGCGACCCCGCGTGAGATCGTCTTCACCTCCGGCGGCACCGAGGCCAACAACCTAGCCATCAAGGGCGCGGCCTGGGCGAGCAAGGCTCGCGGCCACCGGATCATCACCACGGCCATCGAGCACCACTCCGTCGGCCACACGGTCCGCTACCTCGAGAAGTTCGGGTTCGAGATCGTCGAGGTGCCCGTCGATCGATATGGGCGGGTGGACCCCGACGACGTGGAAGCGGCGATCACGCCCAAGACGATCCTCGTGAGCGTCATGTTCGCCAACAACGAGGTCGGCACGATCCAGCCAGTCGCCGAGATCGCGGCCCGGGTCCGGCGCTACAAGGGCATCCTCGTGCACACCGANNCCCAAGGGCGTGGGTGCGCTCTACGTTCGCCACGGCACGAACATGCTGGCTCAGCAGCACGGCGGCGCCCAGGAACGGTACCGTCGGGCCGGGACCGAGGACGTGGCTGGGGCGATTGGGATGGCCACTGCGCTGGAGCTCGCGGTTGCGGAGCGGGCCCAGACCGCGCCCCGACTGCGTGAGTTGCGGGAGTCCCTGGCTGCGGCCGTTTGCGCCGTTGACGGGGTACAGGAGACAGGCCACCCGACCGATCGGCTGCCGGGGCTGGTCTCGTTCGTGGCGCCGGGTCTGGACGGCGGCGATGTGACGATGGCGCTCGATCTGGCGGGGCTGGCCTGCTCGACCGGATCGGCCTGCGTAAGCGGGTCGAACGAGGTCAGCCACGTCCTGAGTGCGATGCGCTATCCGGATGAAGAGGCGCGGGGAGCGTTGCGCCTATCACTGGGCCGCGCCACGACGGCCGCGGAGATAGCTGAGGCAGCCGAACTGGTGGTCCGAACGCTGGTCCAGCAACGAGGATCCGCGGCCAGACTCGAGGTTCAGCGGGCCGCGGCGCTGCGGCCGGCGGCCACGGAGGCATCGGCCGCCGCGGAGGCACCCGCGCGTTGACCGGAACCGCTCGGGCCAGGCCCCGAGTACTCGTGGCGATGTCCGGAGGCGTCGACTCGTCGGTGGCGGCCGCGCTCATCAAGGCCGATGGTAACCAGGCGATCGGCGTGTGGATGCGCCTGAGCGACGTGGCCGACAACTTCTCCGAGTTCAAGCGCAGCTGCTGCTCGCTCGACGCCGCCGAAGACGCTCGGCGAGTGGCCTCGCAGCTCGACATCCCGTTCTACGTCCTGAACCTGGAGCGTGAGTTCGACGCAGGCGTGTTGCAGCCGTTCCTGCGAGCCTACCTGGAGGGCCGCACCCCGAGTCCCTGCGTCGACTGCAACACGGAGGTGAAGTTCGGGGCGCTGCTTGGTCGGGCACGACTCATGTACGACTGCGAGGCGGTGGCCACCGGCCACTACGCGAGGGTGTTGCCGCCCGCGGAGGGAGTCGCAGCCGGCGCACCCGACGGCGCCGGCACGGGATACAGGCTGCTGCGCGGTCGCGATCCGGCCAAGGACCAGAGCTACTTCTTGTACGGCCTGGGCCAGACCGAGCTCGCTCACACCAGGTTCCCGCTGGGCGACATGACCAAGCCCCAGGTGCGCGACGCGGCTCGCGCGCTGGGCCTGGCCACGGCCGAGAAGCGAGACAGCCAGGAGATCTGCTTCGTGCCGCGTGGCAACTACCGCGACGTCCTGCGCGAACGAGCGGGCTGGACGGCCGAGCCCGGGCCGTTGCTCGACGTCGACGGACGGCAGGTCGGCGAGCACTTCGGGGCGGCCGGATACACCATCGGCCAGCGCCAGGGAACGGGTGTCGCGCTCGGAGAGCCGCGCTACGTGTGGAAGATCGATCCGGCCAGGAACGTCATCAAGCTGGGCCGGCGCCAGGACCTGGACACGCGACGGTTCGAAGTGGAAGAAGTCCGCTTCGTGGCCGGCGAGCGCCCCGCCGACCCGGCCGGGTTCCGGGCGCAGGTCCAGATCCGGCACCACGGGCAGGTCGTGGCCGCCTCGGTTCGGCCGAGTGGGGCCGGGCGCTGGGAAGTCGAGACCGACGAGGCCGTCTGGGCAGCGGCACCCGGCCAGGCCGCCGTCTTCTATCGCGACGATGTCGTCCTGGGCGGGGGCAGGATCGTTCCATCGGACGAGCCCGCGACCTGACGGGCTTCCCTATACTCGGGGCGTGACCATCGGCACCGCTCCAGTCTTCGCGCTGCTCGTGGGCGGATTCCACACGTCTCTGTTCCTGTATCTGCGCGGTCGCGGCGGCCTCGAAATCCTGATTGTTCTGGCTGCCGCGGCGCTGGGGGCATGGGCGGGCGATGCCACCGGCGGCCGGCTGGGCATCGACCCCATCCGGATCGGCGACTTCCATCTGATTTCGGCATCGGTCGTGGCCTGGGCCGGGATCGTGTTTGTTGAGGTGCTCTCGATTCTGGGGCCGGCGAACGCGTCGGATCGACGCCTGTGATTCGCTGGGCCCTGGACCGCTTCCTCCCGAGTCGTCGCGATTCCGCCAGTCCGGACCCCAGGTTGCTGGCCTTCGCGCGCGGCCTCGCCCTGGGTGCGTTGGTCGGCGCCGCGATCGCCGGTTCCAACTTCTGGCAACGGCGGCGTCGGGTATAGAGGGAGAGCGCCGAGTTCGTTGCGAGGTCCGTGCCGGAGCCTGCGCTTACGCCGCGCGGTTTGGTACCGTTAGCGGGATGCCTGACTTGCCGATTCGCTATCTACCCGCGGCCGAAGTCCGCCGCCGATACGTCGAGTTCTTCGCCCAGCGCGGCCACACCGAGGTGCCCAGTGCCTCGCTCGTGCCGGGCGGAGACCAGACGCTGCTCTTCACCAACTCGGGGATGGTCCAGTTCAAGGACGTCCTGACGGGGCGTGAGAAGCGCAGCTATCGGCGCGCCACCGACTACCAGCGCTGCCTGCGCGTCGCCGGCAAACACAACGACTTCGAAGAAGTGGGCCGGTCGACGCGCCACCACACATTCTTCGAGATGCTCGGCAACTGGAGCTTCGGCGATTACTTCAAGCGCGACGCCATCCACTGGGCCTGGGAACTGCTGACCGAGGTCTACGGGATCCCCGGCGAGCGCCTTGGGGTCACCACCTACAAGGACGACGACGAGGCCTACGGTATCTGGCGGGACGAAATCGGCGTTCCGGAAGAGCGCATGGCGCGCTGGGGCAACGTCGAGCAAGGCGACGACGCCAACTTCTGGCGCATGGCCGATACGGGTCCGTGCGGTCCGTGCTCCGAGATCCATTTCGATCGTGGCGCGGAGTTGAGCGAAGGGCCGCACTGCATTCCGGACCACTCGGAGAACTGCCCGCGCTGGCTCGAGATCTGGAACCTCGTGTTCATGGAATTCGAGCAGCGCGCCGATGGCACGCGAGTCCCGCTGCCGATGAAGTCCGTGGACACCGGCATGGGGCTGGATCGGCTCACGAGCGTCATCCAGCAAGTGCCGAGCAACTACGACACGGACCTCTTCACGCCCATCCACGCCGCGATGCGCGAGTTGCTGGGCCACGACCCGGAGGCCTTCGAGGCCGAGCGTTTCAGCTATCAGGTCATCGCCGACCACTCCCGCGCCGTTACGTTCCTGGTAGCCGACGGAGTGGCCCCGTCCAATGAAGGCCGTGGCTACGTCCTGCGGCGGATCCTGCGCCGAGCCGTCCGTCACGGTCGACTGCTGGGCCGGCGCGAGCCCTTTCTCGATGTGACCGCCGGCGCCGTCATCGACATCATGAGCGGCGCGTACCCCTATCTGGTCGAGCAGCGGGACAGAATCCTGAAGGTGATCCGCCAGGAAGAGGGCCTCTTCGCGCGCACCCTCGAGGCGGGCACGGGCCAGCTCGAAACCGCCCTGAAGAGCCTGGCGACCGGCGACCGGACGATCGGTCGGCTCCCCGACAGCCTGCCCGCCGACTCGCCGGTGCTGCCCGGCGAAGTCGCCTTCCGCCTCCACGACACTTACGGATTCCCCGTCGACCTCACCGTTGACATGGCGGCCGAGTACGGCGTGAGGGTCGATCGCGAAGGCTTCGCCGCGGCCATGGCCGAGCAGAAGGAACGCAGCCGCAAGGGCACGAAGGCCGACCTTTCGCGCCACGCCGAGCTTGGCGACCTCTACCAGGCCATCCAGCGACGCGTCGGCGAGACGAAGTTTCTCGGCTATGACGGCACGCAGGCGGAGGCTCGGGTCGTCGCCATCCTGCGCGACGGCGTCGAATTCGCGGAGCTGACGGGCCAGGGCGAGGCCGAGGTGATACTCGACGCCACTCCCTTCTATGGCGAGGGCGGCGGGCAGGTCGGCGACCGCGGCGAGCTGCTCGAAGCCGGCGGCGGCAGCGCCCTGTTCGCGGTCGAAGACACACAGAAGCCGATCGCGGGGCTGTTCGTCCATCGCGGCAAGCTCCACGGCAGGCTCAAGGTTGGCGAGACCGTCACCGCCCGAGTCGACGCCGAGCGGCGGGCGCGGACGATGCGCAACCACACGGCCACGCATCTGCTCCATCGAGCCCTGCGCAACGTCGTCGGGCCGGAGGCTCATCAGGCCGGTTCGCTCGTGGCGCCGGACTACCTGCGGTTCGACTACCCGCTCGATCGCGCCCTGACGCCCGACGAGAAGCGCGGCATCGAGGACGAGGTCCGGCGCATCGTGCGTGAGGATCACCCCGTGACGACCGTGGTCCAGTCCATGGCCGAAGCCGTCGCCGCGGGCGCGGACGCCTTCTTCGACGAGAAGTACGGCGAACGGGTCCGCACCGTCCAAGTCGAGGGCTACTCGCTCGAGCTGTGCGGCGGCACTCACTGCTCCGCCTCGGGTCAGATCGGGGGCTTCGTCATCACGGCCGAACGGAGCATCGGCTCAGGCATCCGTCGCGTCGAAGCTGTCACCGGCGACGGAGCGGACGCGCTTCTGCGCGAGCGTCTGGTGCTGCTCGATCGGATCGCCGAGGCCGTCGGCGCCACCTCCATCGACGCCACTCCCGAGCGCGTGGCGGCTCTGCAGGAAGAGCTGCGCGAGACGCGCCGGCGGCTGCGTGCCGGTGGCAGCGGCCTGCCGAATGCCTCGGACCTGGCCGCGCGCGCCGAAGAGGTCGCGCCGGGCCTGAGGCTCGTCGCCCACTCGGGCGCCTTCGAATCGGCGGAACAGTGGAAAGGCTTCGTGAAGGAGATCCGGGCGGCGCTCAGTTCGGGTGTCATAGCAGTCGCGTACGACGCCGAGTCGCCCCAGATCTTCGTCACCGTGAGCCCGGATCTCGTCGATCGTGGCATCTCCGCCGGCGAGCTCGTCAAGGTCGCCATGAAGTCGATGCAGGGCCGCGGAGGCGGCCGCCCCGAGATGGCGCAAGGCATGGGGACGCGACGAGAAGGCATCAACCCGGCCATGGCCGCCATCGCGGATACACTTAGGACTGCAGGAAAGTAGCCCGCAGCTAGGGGAGCCGCCGTGGCGTTCTGGCGCAGGATCTGGGGCGGAGAGGAGCAGTCGGGCCTCGCCGCTTGTACCGCGCTGGACATCGGCACCGAGTTCGTCAAGGCGCTCGTCTTCGAGATCGACGAGTCCGGTACGGGCACAGTCAGGGGTGTTGGCCGCAAGCGCCAGGGCCTGGCCCACATGCAGTCCGGCACGGTCACCGACATCAACGCCGTCGTCGACAACTGCTCGGTCGCCCTTCAGGAGGCCGAGGAGATGGCCGGGTTCCGGCCGACGCAGGTCGTGATCGGTATCGCCGGTGAGCTCGTCAAGGGCTTCACGACGACCCATACCCAGGTTCGAAAGCGCGCCGATTCGGCGATCACAGACTCCGAGTTGCAGAAGCTGATCGACGGCGTTCAGCGTGAGGCGCTGCGGGAAGCCGAGCGGGCGATCACCTGGGAGACGGGGCTGCCGCAGGTCGATGTCCGGCTGGTTCACGCGGCGGTGACGGCGGCCCAGATCGATGGCTACCCGGTCACGAACCCGGTCGGGTTCCAGGGCCGCAACGTCAAGATCAGCGTCTTCAACGCCTTTGCCCCGCTGGTCCATCTCGGTGCCCTGCAGAGTGTGGCGCAGCAACTCGAACTCGAACTCCTCGAGATCGTGGCCGAGCCGTATGCCGTGGCCCGCGTCCTCGCCAGCGAGCAGGTCCAGCAGTCGGGCGCGCTCTTCATCGACGTCGGCGGCGGCACCACGGACGTGGCTCTGGTGCGGCACGGCGGCATCGAAGGCACTCGGATGTTCGCGCTCGGCGGGCGGGCGTTCACGAAGTCGATCGCGGATCGGCTGGATCTGCCGTTCCCGCGAGCCGAAGAGATCAAGCTCGACTACGCTCGAGGCGTCCTCAAGGAGCAGCGCGACGACGTGGCCCGCATCGTCGCCGACGACAGCGCAATCTGGGCCGCCGGGGTCGAGCTGGTTCTGGACGAGCTGGCCGAGGGCGACCTGCTGCCGGGCCGCGTCTACCTCTGCGGCGGCGGTTCGCATCTGCCGGAGATCGAGTCGACACTGCTGGGCGAGCCGTTCTGGAAGCGCCTGCCGTTCAGCCGTCCACCTGAGGTTGTGGTCATGGGGCCCGGACTCGTCGATCGCATCAAGGATGGCACTAAGCTGCTGGTGGACCAGCAGGACGTAACGCCCCTGGGGCTGGCCTACCAGGCAATCGAGCTCCAAACCAATGAAGATCCGCTGGATGTCGCTTTGCGGCGCGTCCTGCGAGCGATGAAGATGTAGCCGATGGCCATCTATTACCTCGAAGTCGATGACGAGATCACTTCAGCCGCGGCTCGGATCCGCGACTCGTCGGACAATCGCATCGCCCTGGTGCTGTCCGGCGGCTCGCGCGTGGCGACGTCGCGGATCAACTTCCGGTTGCTGGCGCGCGAAGCCAAGCAACGCAACAAGCGCCTGGCGATAGTTGCCGCCGATCAATCGGTGCAGTCCGTGGCCAGGTCGGCCGACCTTCCCGTATACGCGACCGTGGGCGAGTACGAGAAGGCCGAGGCCGCGCTCGCCACGGGTCTGCAGGGCAAGGCGCCGAGCGAGACCATCGACGCACTCGATGAGCTGGCCGCTACCGTCTCTCCGGCACCCGGAGGGAACCCCAAGGGCAAAGGAGGTTCGGCTCGCGGGGCGGGGGTTGCCCCCGCGGGCCACGGACTCATGAGTCGATTCGGGCTTTCTCGGCCGGTGATGGTGGGGCTGGTCGGGCTCACGATCGTCGCCTTCGCGGCAACGATGTTCTTCTTCTACCCCAGCGCGAAGATCGTCTTGACTCTGCGCCAGGAGGCTGTAGGCCCCATCACGGTGAGTGTCAAAGTCGATCCGAGTGTCGCCGCAGCAAACGATCTGTCGGGCACGGTGCCCGGCCTGGACAAGGCCTTTCCCGTGGAAGCCTCGGGCACATACGACGCCACCGGTCAGAACGTCGTGGAGACGGCGGCCACGGGCGGCGTCACCTTCAGCAGCCTGAACACTTTCCTGGCCGTGCCCATTCTGGCGGGCACCCGGGTGTCGACCGGGGGCGGGGTTGCGTTCGTGACGTCCTCGACAGTTACGGTGCCGAAGGCCACCGTGTCGGGCACCACGATCACGCCGGGATCGGCTGGCGTCGCAGTCACGGCGGTCAACAAGGGGCTGTCCGGAAACGTCGCCGCAAACACCATCGTCATCGTTCCATCCGACCTGGCCGCGTCGCTGGTTGGAAGTCATCCGGTCACCAACAAGGCGGCGACTGCCGGTGGCTCGCACACGGTGACGCCGCAGGTCGTCCAGTCCGACATCGACAAGGCTGAAGCGGACTTGTTCTCGCAGCTGGACACGCAATTCCAATCGGCGCTCACTTCACCCGAAGCTGTGCCGTCCGGCCAGAGTCTGTTCAGCGGATCGGCGCACATGGGCACGGCCGTCTGCAGCCCGGATCCCGCCACCCTGCTGGACCAGGCCGCCCCGTCCTTCCAGCTCGACTGCAAGGGCACGGGAACTGCAACCCTGGCCCAGACGACGAATATCAGCGACCTGGCCAAGCGGCGAGTCACCGCCGCCGTTCGGTCGGGCTATCTGCTGGTGGACAATTCGGTTACGGCCAGCGTCGGTGCTCCCGTCACGCAGGGGTCTACGGTCGTCGTGCCCGTGATCGTCCGCGCCGTCCAGGTGCCCGTCGTGGACGTCGACGCGCTGCGTAGCGCGATCAAGGGCATGTCGGTCGATGAGGCCACGACCTACCTCTCGCAGTTTGGGAAGGTCGACATCGCGGTCTCGCCCGATTGGGCATCGAGTCTGCCCAGCTTAGACTTCCGCATCGATATCGAGCTGATCCTGCCGTCCACGCAGCCGGGCTCCAGCGCCTCGCCCGGCGGCAGCCTCAGGGCTTCCGCTTCCGGACCGACAGCTCGCCCTGCCGAGAAGACCGGCGGCAATCCGTTCGCGACTTCCTCGGCAGCCACCCTGGTTTCGCCATTGCCCTCGGCCTCCGAGTCGCCGCCGGCCGAATCGTTGGCGCCCTCCACGGCGCCGACCGACACTCCGCCGCCTACCCCTGGGCCGAGCCCCGCGGCCAGCGCCGCCACGAGCCCGACGCCGGGCCCGTCGCCGAGCCCTGCGCCGAGTTGATGACCGTGCCCGCAGAGCCGGCCGAGCGAAAGTCGCGGCGCATCATTGGCATCGATCTCGGCGAGCGTCGCGTCGGCATCGCCGTGGGCGATCTGGCGGAGCGAACCGCCGCGCCGTTCGCGACGCTGAGTCGTGGCAAGAGCGTGGCCGAGGATGCGCGCGTCCTGTCGAGGCTCGCAGCCGAGCAAGACGCGGCGGTTCTTGTCGTAGGATTGCCGCTCAACATGGACGGAGGAGAAGGCCTGCAGGCTGTCAAGACCAGGGAGTGGGCCGAGGCGGTGGCGAGCGTAACCGGCCTGGAGGTGCGCTTCAGAGACGAGCGGCTGACCAGCGAACGGGCCGAGCGACGCATAGGGACGGCCGGCCGCGGCAGATCGGGCGGTCCGCCGAGCGCCGCTCAACGCGACGCCCATCGAGCCAGGATCGACCGCGAGGCGGCGGCGCTGATCCTGCAAGATGAACTGGACGCGACGACGAGCGACGATTCGCAGCGGAGATCCTGATGACCACAAGCGGCGGATACCGGCCCAGGGGCGACAGGGGCAGTGCCGACGACCGCGGCCAGACCGGCGAAGCGGGCCAGGATCAGGCGCGTCGTGTGGTCGTCGACGCGGGTTGGGACGACTACATCCCGCCCGACGAGAAGGAGCTCGCGGCTCGGCGCCGGCCAGCGCCGCGGTCGACGAGTCGGGACTACCGCAAGAGCGGCTCCGGCGGCCGGGGCCGTTTCCTGCGCTTCGCCCTGTTCGCGACCGTCATCGGCGGACTCGTGGTGGCGGGCCTCTACTTCGTGGCCAGGCCGATCGTAGTCAACGGCATCGTGGACTGGGCGGCCGAAAACCCAACCGCGCTGCAGCTGCCCTTCGTCTCGGGCATCGTCCGGGGGGCGCTTGGGTCGAGCATCACCGAACCGATCGATGCCACCGACATGACGGCCGTAGTCATCATCGTCGCCGCCGACGCGACGCCCCATGAGATCGGCGCTGAACTGGTTCAGGCGGGGGTCATCAAAGACGAGCGGGCCTTCGTCTACGAGGCCATAGAGAAGGGCGTGGCGGAGGAATTCCAGCTCGGTCGCCACGTGGTCGCCAGGTCAATGACGGTGGACGAGATGATCGTCGCCCTGACCACGCCTCCGGTTGCGCCGCCCACTGTGCGGCTTACCTTCCGGGAGGGGCTGCGCATCGAGCAGATGGTTGCGGAGCTCGAATACCTGGAGGCCAATCCGGTTGACGCGACCGCGCCGCTGACGATGAACGTCGCTCAGTTCTACGACCTGGCAATTCATCCGCCGGCCGATCTCGTGTCACTGTACCCGTGGCTCAAGCTGCCCGCGGGTGCCTCGCTCGAGGGCTTCCTCTTCCCGGCAACCTACAACGTGGCGCCCGACACGACCCCAATGGGACTGCTGCGGATGCTCCTCGACGCGTTCGCCAGTCACGCCCCGTCGGACCTGTTGAAGCTTCCGCCAGATCAGGTCTACCAGAAGGTCCAGGTGGCCGCGCTGGTCGAGACCGAGGCGAAGGTCGACAGCGATCGGGCTCTGATAGCCGGCGTGTATTTGAACCGGCTGAACTCCAAGCTGTGGCCGACCGGCCTTCTCGACGCCGATCCGACGCTGAACTACGCCAACGACTCAGTCTGGCTGCAGGCGAACCCGATCGAGAGCTGGGTGAACTACACGTTCTGGAACCCGATCAAGACGAGTGGAGCGCTCAGCCAGGTCGTCTTCCCGGGGGCGCTGGCGGCCTACAACACGTATCACCACGCGGGCCTACCGCCGAGTCCGATCTGTTCGCCGAGTGGCCCGTCGCTCGTGGCGGCAATGACGCCCGACACCGCGGACGGCTATCTGTACTTCCTGGCCAAGAACGACGGTAGCAACACGCATGCCTTCGCCAAGACACAGGCCGAACAGGACGCAAATCTCAAGAAGTACGGCTACACGCAGTAGGCAAGGCGCGAGGTCCGCACGCTTCGGAGCCGATGTGGAATTGCATCCCGCCGCGGCTACCATGACGCAATGACGAAGCTCGTTCGAACGCTGCCTCATCCCGCCGACTTCCCTGCGCCACCCAGCGCCGCCGATCGAGCCCGTTGGGCTGCCGCGGACGTCGCCGCCAGACCGGCGCGTCTCGCGCGGTTGCGGGCACGGCTGGCAGCCGACGGCGTGGATGTGTACTTCGGCATCAGACCGGAGCACATGCGGTACCTGACGGGCTTCGTCCTCGACGACGGCGAGGACCGCGTCGCCGGGAACTCAGGCCGGTTCCTCGTCTCGGCCGACGAGGTCGTCGTTCTCGCGGATAGCCGCTATCGGCTTCAGGCCGCGGCCCAGGCCACGGCCGCCAGAATCGAGCCGGTTGCGTATGACCTGGCTGCCGCGTGGCCGCAACTCATCAGCAGCCTGGGGGCACGGCGGGTGGCGGTGGAGGCCGCGCTGGTCAGCCACCAGCTCTGGCAGCAACTCAATCTTGCGGCGCCGGACGTAGAACTTGTCGAGGCCGAAGGCTGGGTGGAGGCCGACCGGGCCACAAAGGAACCGGCCGAGATCGAGCGCATCAGGTCGGCCTGTGCCGTCGCGGATCGGTCGTTGGCTGCGCTGGTGCGCCGCATCAAGCCGGGCCAATCGGAGCAAGAGTTGGCTCTGTCATTGGAGTGGGAGATGCGGACCGGCTGCGCCGATGCCCTGGCCTTTGGGGTAGCCTGCCTGGTCGGCCCGGACGCGGCGCTGCCGCACGGCTCGCCGTCTGGCCGCGAAGTCCGCGTCGGTCAAGTTCTGCTGTTCGACTTCGGGGCGCAGGTGGACGGCTATCGCAGCGACATGACACGCACCCTCTTCGTCGGCGAGCCCAGCCCGCGCGACCTGGAGATCTACGAGATCGTGGCGGCGGCCCAGGCGGCTTCGATTGCCACTCTCCAGGCCGCTCTGGATTCTGGTGGAGCAACGCCGAGCGGCCGCGAAGTGGACGCCGCTGCCCGTGGCGTCATCGAACAGGCCGGTCACGGCGACCACTTCGGCCACGGAACTGGCCACGGCATAGGCCTCGCCACGCATGAGCTGCCGACGCTCAGCCGAGCAGCCACGGACGAGCCACTGCCCAGCCCGACGGTCTTCAGTGTCGAGCCGGGCATCTATCTCGACGGCGAGACAGGTGTTCGGATCGAGGATCTCGTTCTGTTCGATCGAGCCCGGGCCAGGCTCGAGCTGCTGACCGGATTCCCGCGCGAAGTCCTCGTGGTGGGCGTCTGAATGCGGCCTGCTGAGCCGAGACGCTTCACATCACGGGAGCCAACACGGCGGCGCGGCGACACCAGCGAGGAAGTCCTGCAGCGCCCTAGAGGCGTTCTCCGACACGAACCGGACCCAGCTCGGAGCTAGCCGTTCTGAGTGGGCTCTCGCTCGGCTACAATCGGGCCACTGCAGGGACGATCGCCAACGTTCCGCCCACATCCTAGGAGCCCTCTGCCACCATGATTTCGACAAGCGACCTGCACAAGGGTGTGGCCATCGAGCTGGATGGCGACTTGTGGCAGATCCTNNCACCACATCAAGATCGGTCGAGGCTCCGCCCAGGTGCGAATCAAGCTGCGCAACATCAAGCGCGGCGGAACTGTGGAGCGGACCTTCCAGGCCGGTGAGAAGTTCTCGCGCGCCGTGCTGGACCACCGCCAGATCCAGTTCATGTACCAGGACGGCAACGACTACCACTTTATGGAAACCGAGAGCTACGAGCAGTTCAGCCTGACCGGCGAGAAGCTCGATGACGCCGTCAACTACCTCAAGGACGGCCTCCTGCTGGATCGGACCACCTGGGAAGGCGAGACGATCGGCGTCGAGCTGCCGGTCACCGTCGATCTGAAGGTGGTCGAGACCGAACCCGGGTTTGCCGGCGATACCCAGTCGGGTGCGCGCAAGCCCGCGAAGTTGGAGACCGGCTTGACCATCCAGGTGCCGATCTTCGTGAACGAGGGCGACGTGCTTCGCGTCGATACGCGAACCGGGGAATACCAGACCCGGCTGTGATCTGCGTCCGAACGTCGTGAGTCGCATCGGGCCGCCTCAAAGCGATCCGCTCTGGGGCGATCTGCCCGCCGTTGATCCCGACGCGCCCAAATCCCGCCGAATCGATCCGCCAGACTGGGCCCTGCCCGCTTGGGATGCGATCGACGACCCAGACCCGGGCGTGGCGCCGCCCGGCAACAGAACCGCGCCGCCGAGCGCGTCGCCCGACGCCCCGACCGCAAGCCCTGCGCCCGCTCCGATGCCCGTGGCGGCCACCACACCGGCCCCTTCCGCTCCGGGCTTCGCCCTGCGGATCTTCGGCGTCAGCGAGGTGACCCGGGCGGTTCGAGATGCCGTACGCGCCGACGGCGGTCTGCGGGACGTGTGGGTGGAGGGCGAGGTGGGACGAGTCACCGTCTCCTCGGCCGGCCACTGCTACTTCACCCTCAAGGACGAGCGCAGCCAGCTGGCCTGCGTCTTTTTCCGCGACGATCGACTGGCATCGCCCTTTGAGGCACGCACGGGTTTGCGTGTCGTTGCCCACGGCCGCGTCGACATATTCGAGGCCCAGGGCGTCTACCAGCTGTACGTCTCGTCGGTACAGCCGGCCGGATTCGGCGATCTGGCGTTGCGCTTCGAAGCGCTCAAGGCCCGTCTCGCCGCCGAGGGGCTATTCGATTCCGCCCGGAAGAGGGCGCTGCCCTTCAGGCCGGCGGTCATCGGCGTGGCCACGAGCGCTACCGGCGCCGTCTGGCACGACATCTGCCACGTCATCGCCCGGCGCTGGCCGCTGGCCCGGCTCATCCTCTCGCCCTGCCAGGTCCAGGGCGAAGGAGCGGCGGCCAGCGTGGTCGCCGCGCTGGAACGGCTGACCCGGTGGGGCGAGCAGTGCCGCGCCGAGGGGCGGCCCGAGGATGCCCCGGCGGTCGTCATCCTGGCTCGCGGCGGCGGCTCGCTCGAGGATCTGTGGTCCTTCAACGATGAGCGTGTTGTCAGGGCGGTGGTCGCCCATCCGGTTCCGGTCGTGTGCGGTGTCGGGCACGAGGTCGATGTCACCCTGGCCGACTTTGCGGCGGACGTGCGGGCGCCAACTCCTTCGGCCGCGGCGGAGCTCGTCGTGCCCGATCGAGTCGAAGTTGCAGCCGGAGTCGCGGACCTGGCCCGGCGCGGCGGTTCATACGCCACCGCAACGCTCGCCGCCGCGCGGTCCGAACTGGCGGCCGAGAGCCGGGCCCTGGATCGGCTGCGGCCGGCGGCTCAGCTGGCGCAGGCTCGCGAGCGGGCCGGCTACCTGCTCGATCGCGCCACTCGATGTCTGCGCGAGGAAGTGGCACGACGGCGGGTGGCCGAGACGGGCCTGTCGGTCAGGCTAGCCCCGGCAGTCGACGCCCGCCTGGCGGCGGCGCGAGTGGCCCTGGAGCGGAGCACTGCCGGTCTGCTGGCACTGGGCCCGCAGGCAACGCTGGATCGCGGCTACGCCATCGTGCGCCGCCACGTCGACGGGGGAGTGGTCAGGGAGCCGAGCGATGCGCCGGCCGGCGGGCTGCTCGCCATCAGGGTGGCTCGAGGCGAGCTGACTGCCCGAGTTGAGAAGGACACGGCCGGGACTTCTGGGCCGTGATCGAGACGCTCGCGGTTCTGGTCGTGTTCGTGGCCCTGGTCGGGCTCGCATTCGGCGCGTCGGTCCGCGTTGGTATGCTCGTCGGGCGTAGATTGGACCGAATGCTCGAAGCAAGGGCCGCGGCGATGAACGCATCGCCGAAGGCCGCGACTAGTGCGAATGATGGCCGGGAGGATTAGCGCGGTGAATGACCAGCAGGTGGTGGAGGCCACGGTCGATCTCGCAGCGCTGTCGTTCGACGAAGCGCTGGTCGAGCTGCAGCGGACCGTCGCCGAACTCGAGCAGGGCGGGCTTCTACTGGAGCGCTCGATCGCCCTGTACGAGCGGGGCGTAGCGCTTCACGAGCGCTGCGCGACCCTGTTGGGCGAAGCGGAACTGCGCGTCAAGAAGCTCCTCGAGCGTTCATCGGGGGCGCTGGAAGCGGCCGAGATTCGCGCCGCGGACGAGGGCGACGCGGAGTAGCGGTTCCACGGCCCGGCCTTCGGGGCTGGCGGCCTGATCCGAAGCACGCGGCCGCAGTAGCGGTAGACTGCCGCGCAGACGACTAGCCGCCAAACCACGACGCGGTTCTGCGAACCGGCGTTTCTGCGAAACGACAGGAGCATGCGAAGTTGGCAATCCTGCCCACGCTGCGCGGCCCGAGCGACCTGCGCGGGCTCACCGACGACCAGCTCAACTCGCTGGCCGCCGAAATGCGCGAATGCATCATCTCGACCGTGGCCAAGACGGGCGGCCATCTCGGCTCCTCGCTCGGTGTGGTCGAGCTGACGCTGGCCCTGCACCGCGTCCTCGAATCGCCGCGTGATCGGATCGTCTGGGACACGGGACATCAGGCCTATGCCCACAAGCTGCTGACGGGGCGCTTCGATCGCTTCGGGACGCTGCGGCAGCTGGGCGGCATCGGCGGCTTCCCGCGGCGCGCAGAGTCGGAGCATGACGTTTTCGATGGCGGCCACGCCGGCACCGGCCTGTCCATTGCGCAGGGTCTGGCCACGGCCCGCGACATGCGCCACTCCATGGAACGAATTGCCGTGGTGGTCGGCGACGCGGCGCTGATCAGCGGCCTCTCACTCGAGGCGCTCAACGACATCGGCCACCGTCAGACCCAGCTGCTGATCGTCCTCAATGACAACGCCATGTCGATCAGCCCCACGGTCGGGGCGTTCAGCCAGTATTTCTCGACCCTGAAGCTGTCGAGCGCCTGGAAGCAGAGCAAGACCGCCTACGACCGAATCGTCGAGTCGCTGCCGGTGGTCGGCCGGCCGGCGCTGTCGCTGTCGCGGCGCATCCGGCGAATGGTCGTCAACTTCGCCCAGCCCGGCCAGCTCTTCGAGGACCTCGGCATCACATACCTGGGCGTGATACCCGGCCACAACAGACGCGGCCTCGAGCACATCTTCCGCGCCGCTCTCGATGTTCCGGGTCCCGTTCTGGTCCACGTCCGGACTCGCAAGGGCGCCGGCTACCGCCCGGCCGAGCGCGATCAGATCGGCTTTCACGGAGCCGCCCTGCCGCCCATGCCGGGCCTGCCCGAGCCGCGTGTCACGCCGGATGGCCATGTTGCCGCCCACGCGCCGCTGAGCGGCCCGGCCCTGGCGCGCAAGGAGAGCGCCATGCCGCAGCCGGGCGGTAGTGACGAGGCCCCCGTCGAACCCTCGGGCAACGGCACCGGCAACGGCAGTGTCAGCGGCAACGGCAACGCCTCGGCCGGTACGGCCGACATGGGCACGCCGTCCGAGGCGGCCCGCGCCAGCGCGGCGACGCGGCCGCCCAACTACACCTATCACTTCGCCCGGGAGCTGATCGACCTGGCCCGCGTCGACCGCCGCATCGTCGCCGTGACGGCCGGAATGCCTACCGGCACGGGTTTGCACCTCTTCGAGGCGGAGTTCCCCGACCGCTTCATCGATGTCGGCATTGCGGAGCAGCATGCCGTGGCGCTTTCGGCGGGCATGGCCCTGGCCGGCGAGCGGCCGGTCGTGGCCCTGTACTCCACCTTCCTGCAGCGGGCCTTCGATCAGGAAGTCCACGACGTCTGCCAGAACGATCTACCCGTCGTGATTGCCGTCGACCGGGCGGGGCTCGTCGGCGAGGACGGTACGAGCCACCAGGGCATCTTCACGATCCCGAGTCAGCGCCAGCTCCCGGGGATGGTCATCGCCAGTCCCAAGGACGAGCAGGAGCTGCGTTCGCTGGTCAGGACCGCGTTCGCTCAGGATCACCCCTTTGCGCTGCACTACCCGCGTGATCCGGGTTTCGGAGTTCCGGTTGTCGAACCGAAGATCCTGCCGGTCGGGGTCGGCGAGATGCTGCGCGAGGGACGTCAGGTCCTGATCGTCGGCTTCGGTCCGATCGTCGAGCGTGGCCGCCAGGCCGCCGACATCCTGGAGAAGGAAGGCTGGTCGGTCGGGCTGCTCAATGCCCGCTTCGCCAAGCCACTGGATCGCCAGCTGATTCTCGATCAAGCCCGGGGCAAGACTCTGGTCGTGACTCTCGAGGAGAGTGTCGTCACGGGCGGCTTCGGCAGCGGCGTCCTCGAGGTGCTGGAGGAAGCCCGCGTGGCGGATCCGGCCTACCGCAACGTGGCCGTCCGGATCGTCGGCATCCCGGCCGAGACCTTCGTCGAGCACGGCTCGGTCGACCAGCTCCGCCGCCTGCTGCGCCTGGACGCCCCCGGCATCGCCGACCAGATCCGCGAGACGCTGGTTCGGTTGCGAGCTACCCCGGCCGGCGGCGAGCCGGTCGCGGTGCCAGCCGCGGCTCGGCCCCGGAGCCGGACCGCCTGAGTTCTCGCGGCTACGCCTGAACCGGGTGGTGTGGCGGACAGTGGCGGACAGTGGCGGCATTTCCGCCGGCTACGCCTGAACCGGGTGGTGTGGCGACTGATAGGCCTGGTTCCTGTCGGGTACGTCTGGTGGGCGTGATATCCGCGGACGAGACCGCTACGGATGATTGAAGCGGCCGATCCGCCCCGCATCTGGGCCGGCCTGAGCGGGGGCAGGTGTTCTGGGAGCATGGCAAGAGCCCGCGGCCGCCCGGGATCGCGGATAGCACTGCCGTCGGCGGTATCTGAATGTTTCCACGCGGTGGGTGACCTGATGGCGGCCCTCGGGCTCGCCGGCCGGCTCCGACGGGCCGAGCGCGCCACTGTGCAGCACGAGATGAGCCGGGTGTGCCACGATGTTGTCATGAGTTCAGCCGCCGACAGATCAACCCGCCAGCGCCTCGACCAGCTGCTCGTCGAGCGCGGCCTGGCCGAGACGCGCACGCGCGCCCAGGCACTCATCATGAGCGGCCATGTCCGCGTGGGCGAAGGCGCCACGGCACGAACGGACCGCAAGCCCGGGGATCTCGTGGAGACGACCATCGCCCTCGAGGTCGAGGCCCCGCCGCCGTTCGTGTCGCGCGGCGGTCTCAAGCTCAGGGCCGCCCTCGATGAGTTCGGAGTGGAGCCGGTCGGGCTGATCTGCCTGGACGTGGGGTCGTCCACCGGCGGCTTCACCGACCTGCTGCTCCAACGCGATGCAGCCAAGGTCTACTCCGTCGACGTGGGCCGAGGCCAGCTGGCCGAGGCGCTGCGGCACGATCCGCGAGTCCTGTCGATGGAGCGCACCAACGCGCGAGCCCTGGGCCCGGGTGTCCTGCCCACGCCGGTAGACCTGGCCGTCGTGGACGTCTCGTTCATTTCGCTCGACCGCATCCTTCGACCCGTGGCGGAGTGCTTCGGTCCGTCGGGCGGGAAGATCGTGGCCCTGGTCAAGCCGCAGTTCGAGGCCGGGCGGAAGCAGGTTCGGGACGGGGTGATCCGCGATCCGCAGATCCACCTCCAGACCCTCGAAACGGTGGCTCGCTATGCCCTCGGCCTCGGCCTGAAGCTGCGCAACGCCGTCGCATCGCCGCTGACCGGACCGGCCGGCAACCGCGAGTTCTTCCTCGAGCTGGTGGTCCCGGCAGGGTTCGTCGCTCTCGACGGCGGACCCGCCGACCTGCCCGCGGAGTGGCTGACCAAGTTCGGGGAGCTGGCCCGGGTATGAAGCTGGAGCGCATCGGCTTCGCCTACAACCCAACCAAAGAGGCGGCTCTGGAACTGCGTGAACGGGCCGAGGGTTGGTGCCAGTTGCGCGGCATCTCGCACTGGGCGGCCCCGGCCGGCGAGCTCAGGGCACTCGTCGATCAGCTGCCCGAAACTGGCGCTCTTGTGGTCCTGGGTGGGGACGGCACTTTCCTGCGGGCGGCGCGCGCGGTGGCCGATGTCGATGTGCCGCTGCTCGGCGTGAACCTTGGCAAGGTCGGTTTTCTCTCGAAGGTCGAGACGCATGGCCTGGAGGCGGTCCTGGCCCAGCTGGTCGAGGGCGACTTCAAGATAGAAGACCGAATGGCGCTCCAGGCCACGATCCATCCGGGCGGTCGCGACGAGGCCGGAGAGACGTTCTTCGCGCTGAACGAGATCGCGGTGGCGCGGGGCTCGCTGGCACGGGTCTGCCGCATCGAGGTCGAGATCGGTCCGTCGCACCTGGCCACGTTCACTGCCGACGGGCTGGTCGTCTCGAGCCCGACGGGTTCGACCGGCTACTCCTTCTCGGCCGGTGGCCCGATCGTCGATCCAACCAGCCGGAACCTGGTCGTGACGCCGATCGCCGGCTATCTGACAGCGATCCGCTCCGTCATCGTGAGCCCTCGACATACCGTCCGCTGCCGCGTCATCGATGCCTACGACGTGCTGATGAGCGTCGATGGGCGCGAGGATCGCCGGCTGGCGATAGGCGACGTCGTGTCGGTCTGCGAGATGGGCCGGCCGATCCGCTTCATCGAGCCGCATGGCGCCGTGCCGTTCTGGGATCTGCTGCGTCAGAAGTCCGAGCTGCTGCCGTCATGACCGAGACGGCCGAGGTGGTGTCCACCGGGCCGGCGCTCGAGCCGGAACCTGCCACCACGCCCATGGTCGCCGGCCGGCTGGCCGAGCTGAGCGTGCGCGATCTGGCCCTCATAGAACGTCTTCGCATCTCGTTCGAGCCGGGGTTGAACGTGCTGACGGGTGAGACCGGCGCCGGCAAGAGCCTCCTGATCGACGCCCTGGGACTGGCGGTCGGCGCTCGAGCCGATACGTCGCTGGTGCGCCACGGTTCCGACACGGCCAGGGTCGAGGCGCTGTTCGACCGGCTGCCGGAGCCGCTGATCTGCGTCCGCGAAGTATCGGCGGCCGGCAGATCGACGGCGCGCATCGACGATGAAGCGGTCACCGCGGCGCGGCTGGCGGACGTCGCCGGCCGGCTCGTCGAGATACACGGCCAGCACGACCAGCAGCGGCTGCTCGATGAGCGCTGGCAGCGCGAGCTGCTCGATGCCTTCGGCCGGTTGGAGGGCGAGCGAGAAGTCATGGCCCGCGCCGTCGAAGCGTGGCGCGCCAATCAGGCGGCCCTGGCCGAACTTGCTCTCGATCCGCGCGAACTCGCGCGGCGGCTCGAGCTGCACCAGCATCAGGCCGGCGAAATCGCCGGTGCCAAGCTGCGGGTCGGCGAGGCGGCCGAGATCCTGGCGCGGCTGGCTGCCGCTCAGCATGCGGAGGCAATCGCCCGCGGCAGCGTCGAGATCAACGAGGCCCTGGCCGGTGAGGGGAGTGGTGCCAGGGAGGCGATCGCCCTGGCCGCGCAGCGGGCACGTGAACTGGCTCGCCTGGACGAGCGTTACGAGCCGGTGGCCACGCGTCTGCTCGGCCTCGCCGCGGAATTGGAGGATGCCGCCGCGGAAGCGCGCAACCTCGCCGAGAGCGTGGAGCACGACCCGGCGGCCCTGGCGGCGATGGAGGAGCGGCTGTCCCAGATCTACGCCCTGGAGCGAAAGTACGGCGAGGGCGAGGCGGCGGTACTCGCGTACGGCGAGCGCGCCACGGCCGACGCGGAGCGGCTGCTCGCGCTGGAGGCGTCGCGTGAGACCCGACAGGCCGAGGCAGCCCGGCTTCTCGTCGGGGTGGCGGCGGCCGGGCAGGAGCTGTCGCGTGGCCGGGCATCGGCCGCGGACCGGTTGTCGTCGGCGGTAGAGGCGGCCCTGGGCGGCCTGGGCTTCCGCCAGACGTCGTTCAGCGTGTCGGTCGTGCAACGCCCCGCCGGCGGTGCCGAGGCTGCCGCAACCACTGCCGCCGCAGTCGAGATCGACGGCCAGCGTCTCGCCTTCGACTCCAGCGGCCTCGATGCCGTGGCCTTCCTGATCGCCCCGAACCCGGGCGAGCCGGCGCGGCCGCTGGCGCGCATCGCCTCCGGCGGGGAGCTGTCGCGCGTGGCGCTGGCCATCAAGCAGATCCTGGCCGAGGCCGACCACACGCCCACGCTGGTGTTCGACGAGATCGACACGGGTATCGGCGGACGAAGCGCGGAGCCCGTCGGCCGCTCTCTGTGGGAGCTGGCTCGGACTCATCAGGTCCTGTGCGTGACGCATCTCGGGCAGATCGCTGCCTACGCCGACGCGCAGTTCCGCATCGAGAAGCATCAGCGCGACGGCCGCACGGTAACCGACCTGCGGCGGATCGAGGGCCCGGAGCGGGTCGACGAGCTGGCCCAGATGCTGGCGGGCTCGGAGGGCGGGTCGGCTGCGCGGGCGAGCGCCGAGGAGCTGCTGGAACGTGCGGAGGCCTGGCGGCGGACGGCTGGAGGTCGCTGACGTGAGCGGTCCGGCGGCGACGGGAACGGCACAGGCGCCGGACCGGCTGCGGGATGCGATCGAGGGCTATCTCATGCATCTGCGCGTGGAGCGCGGCCTGGCCGATGCCACCCTGCGCGCCTACCGCGCGGACCTGACGGACTTCGCCGCGAGTCGAGGGGCGTCGGCGAATTGGGATGCCTCGGTCGAGGCGCCGGTCCACTATCTCAGTGTGCTGGGCGCTCCGGCGCGTGGCCTCCGGACGGCGCTTCGCCCGACCACCCTGCGGCGTCGAGCGGCCTCACTGCGTGGCTTCTACCGCTTCTGCTACGCGGAGGGCCTGATCGACACGGACCTCGCCGGGCGGTTCGACCTGCCGCGCCAGTCGCGGCTGCTGCCCGAGGTCCTGACCGTCGATGAAGTGGACCGCCTGCTGGAGACACAGGGCGACGACTCACCGGCGGGCCTTCGCGACCGGGCGCTGCTGGAGTTGCTGTACGCCGCCGGGCTGCGCATCTCGGAAGCGGTCGGGCTGGACCGCGACGATCTGGACCTCGACGTGGCCCTGGTGCGGGTCGTCGGCAAGGGCGATCGGGAGCGGCAGGTCCCCGTCGGCGAAGTGGCGATCGCGTGGCTTGGCCGCTATGTGGCGGAGGTGCGGCCGGAGTGGCTTGGCAAGTGGCACGGCGATCGACGCCACGGCGGCCCGGTCTTCCTGTCGGTGCGCGGCGAGCGCCTGGACCGGCGTCGAGCGTGGGAGATGCTGGTGGCTTCGGCCCGCCTGGCGGGCCTCAAGGACGGCATCAGCCCGCATACGCTGCGCCATTCTTTCGCCACGCACCTGCTGGAAGGTGGTGCCGACCTGCGGATCGTTCAAGAACTGCTCGGACATGCGAGCATCAACACGACACAGCTGTACACACATCTGACTGGCGAACGGATCAAAGACGTATATGCTCGTGCCCATCCACGGGCTTGACGAAATGCGAGATGCCCGCAGGTGGACGGGCGCCGAAGGAGACGAGGATGAGTTACGCGGAATCGTTGCTGGCGAAGGACGAGCGGATCCTGTTCGAGGGCAGGCAGCACTGGCTGGCGCCTCTGTCGGATGCGCGCAATGCCTTGCTAATCCTGCTGGTTGGGGTCATCCTCGTTCTTCTCGAGCATCAGGTGCTTCACTGGTCGCAGCTGATTGTGTATGCCGGCCTGCTGGTGATGCTGGTTGCCCTAGTTTGGATCGGCATCGTGTACTTCTCCTGGAGGGCCGAGGAGTACATCATCACGACTCGGCGCGTTCTCAAGGTTGAGGGCCTCCTGGACAAGAAGAGCGGCGACAGCTCGCTCGACAAGATCAACGACGCCGTGCTCAAGCAGGGCCTCCTGGCTCGCATGTTCCATTACGGCGATCTCGAGATCCTGACCGCCAACGACGATGCGATCGACCGCTACCAGATGCTGGCTCATGTCGTCGACTTCAAGAAGGCGATGCTGAACGCCAAGAACACGCTCGAGGATGGCTACCGCGGGCCCGGCGCCCCGGCAATCACTCAGGTGCCGGCCGCACCGGCCGCGCCGAACCGGGCGTCGAGCTCCGACGACGTGACCGCCACTCTCGCCAAGCTCGCCGACCTGCGCGACAAGGGCGCGATCACCCCGGCCGAGTACGAGCAGAAGAAGGCCGAGCTGCTCGGTCGCATCTAGTTGATGTTCTCGGTGAGGCGGACGCTCCGCGCAGGCGGCGTCCGCCTCACCGGCGTTGCAGTGAATCGAGGAACAGTTGACTTCGCTTAACCTCGCCGCGGCGGTGATCTGGATCGGCCTGTTCGTGCTCATCAGCGGACCGGTTCACGAGTGCGCTCATGCGTTCACCGCCTGGAAACTTGGCGATGGCACGGCCAAGCTCTTCGGGCGCATCACCCTCGATCCAATCAAGCACTTCGATCCCATCGGCGGGACGTTGCTCATTGCCAGCGTCCTCCTGGGGCTTGTATCGAATTCGTCCATCGGCGGATTTGGATGGGCCAAGCCGACGCCCGTGAACCCCTACAACCTCCGCGGGCGGTATGCCGACACCATCGTGGCTGCGGCCGGACCTCTGTCGAACCTCGCTCTGGCTGCGGCCTTCGCGATCGGCTTCCGGATTCTATGGGCCACCGGCGCCTACCCTTACAACGACTCGGTCGCGGACATGGTCGAGCTGGTCTTCTTCATCGGGATCCAGCTAAACGTGTTGTTGATGCTCTTCAACTTCATCCCTATCCCACCCCTCGACGGATCGCACGTCCTGTTCGACGTTCTGGATCCGCGAACCGCCCACGACCTTCGCAACTTCATGAACCAGTACGGTCTGATGTTGCTGATCGTGGTGGTGCTGTTCGCGGGACGGATCATCAGCCCGCTGACGAACCCGATCGTGAGCTTCCTCGCCGGCGTCCCGGTCGGGTAGCTCGGCACGTTGGCCAGAGGTTGGTGGTCGGCCAAACTCCGCAGGACGTGGACCTACTTCCACGCCCGGGTCGGGCTCGATGAACGGGCGGAGCTGAATGGCTGGTTGACGCCCGCCCAGGCGTCGCTCTTCGACGGCATGCCGGCAGCGGACAAACGCCACGGCCTCGACGTCGTTGCGGACCTGCGGGCCGGCGGCTCCGCGAACCGCGACCTCCTCGTCGCGGGTCTCCTGCATGATTGCGGCAAGGGCCTGCGGGTCCGACTGGTGCACCGCGTCGCCTGGTCGCTCGGCCAGCGCTACGGAGCGTGGATCTGGCGAGCCAGCAGCCACATGCCGACATTCCGAACGGGGCTGGCCAAACTGCGCGACCATACGGAGCGCTCCGCGGAGCTGGCCGCGGCGGCCGGCTGCACCGCCGCGACGGTGGAATTGATCAGGAACCAGGAGGCACCAACGGACGACGCGGGGCGGCTTCTGCTCGCTGCCGACGAGGCCAATTGATGACGCCGGGTGTGGCTGCCCGAGAGGGCAGCGGCCTGTCCGGACGCATCGGCGCCATGCCGCGCCCCGGAACCGTGCCCGAGGTCGGCTTCGATGCGGGTCTGGCCGAGAGCGTGACTCACGTCCGCATGGAGGCCTTCGACGGACCGCTGGCCCTGCTCCTGGCTCTCATCGAGGCGCGCCAGTTCGATGTCCTGACGGTGCCGCTGGGCGGCCTGGCGGAGGCGTATCTGGACGCCCTGGTGACGCTCGAGGGCGACCGCCTGGGCAACGTGTCGGCCTTCGTGGCCGTGGCCGCGCAGCTGATCCTGATCAANNATCCTGCCGCGCCCGCCCAAGCTGGCGGCGATACCGCTCGATGACGAGCCGGACCCCGAGGCGGATCTGAGAGCGAGACTGCTCGAATATCGCCGCTTCCGCGACGCGGGAGCCGCGTTGGGGGCGCAGCCACCCACCCACCGGCTCTTCCGACGAGACGCGGAGACCGCGGCCACTGCCGGCCGTGCGGGTGCGCGGCCGCCGGAACGGCCCCCGCTGCCGCCCCGCGTCCTGGCGCGCGCCCTGCGTCGGCTGGCGACGGTCGTTCCCGTAACACCGGCACCGGCCGAGATCGTCGCCCGAACCATCACCCTGGCCGAACGAACGGCGGTCATTCGGGCGGCCCTGCGCGGCTCCGACACGGTCGTCCTGCAGGAACTGCTGGGCGGCGTCCGCGACCGAGTCGTGGTCGCCGTCACCTTCCTGGCGATGCTCGAGCTGTCCAAGCGGCGTGAGATCACACTCGAGCAAGCCGAGCCGTGGGGTCCCATCATCGCCCGACGAGTGGTCGAGAGCGCGGAGAACGACATAAGCGAGGACGAGATAGACGAGAGCCTGGGTTCATTCGCTTGAGCAACGAGATGGACGACTCCATGTCTCCGGACGGATCACCAACCGCTGCCGATCCGGCGCCGGGCGAGCTGACCGAGACGCAACTCGAGGCACTTCTATTCGTGGCCGAGCGGCCTCTGGCCCGCGCCGAGATCGCCCAGCTGGCGGGCGTCGATAGGGAGACCGTGGACGCCCGGATCGGCGACCTGCATGTCAGTCTCGGCGAGCGCGGCATTCGGCTCGTGGAATCGGGCGAGAAGGTGGAGCTGGCGACGGCGCCGGAGGCGGGCCGCCTGATTGCCCGGTACGTTGGCGCGGATGCGCCGCGGTTGTCCTCACCATCGCTCGAGACGCTGGCCATCGTGGCTTACCGCCAGCCGTGCACACGGGCCACGATCGAGCGGATACGCGGCGTCGACTCGGACTACACGATCCGAACGTTGCTGCATCGCCGCCTGGTAGTGGAGCTGGGTCGCTCGGAAGCGCCCGGCCGGCCGACCCTCTTCGGAACCGGCTTCGACTTTCTCGAGAGGTTCGGACTCACGAGCCTCGACCAGCTCCCGCCGCTCGAGGCGGAGATCGCCGGGCGGCTCTTCGCCGAGGCCGACACCGAAGCCACTCAAGCGGATGAGGTCCAGCGGGAGGCCGACTAGTGGCTCGGGCACGCATCCATAAGGTCATAGCCGCGGCCGGGCTCGCCTCTCGGCGGGGCGGCGAGGACCTCGTCCGGGCGGGGCGGGTTACCGTCGACGGCCGTCTGGCGATCATCGGCGAGCTTGTCGATCCGGACATGCAGCGGGTGGAAATCGATGGCAACCCGCTGCCGGCCGCCGTCGGGCCACGTTCGTATTGGGCGCTCAACAAGCCGGCAGGCGTCGTCTCGACGGTCCGCGACCGGCACGCCGACCGGACGGTGATGGAGCTGCTGCCGCCCGAAGCCAGCCGCGGAACCCGCGTCTATCCCGTCGGCCGGCTGGACGAGGAGTCGGAGGGCCTCCTGCTCTTCACCGACGACGGCGCCTGGGCCGACTTGATGCTCCACCCCCGCTACGGCGTGGAGCGCGAGTACATGGTCGGGCTGGACCACTCGGTGATGAAGGACCAGAAGATGGCGCTGCGGACGGGCGTGGAACTCGAAGAAGGGCTGGCCCGGATCGACCACCTCGATGATGTGACCCCGGCCCAGGTCCGCAACCTGGCGGCGTTGCTCGCCCCGCCGTTTCCCGAGTTGCGCTGGTATCGAGTCGTGTTGGCGCAGGGCTGGAAGCGTCAGATCAGGCGCATGTTCGATGCGGTGGGCATGCCCGTTCGAAGGCTCGTGCGAGTCAGGGTTGGCACCCTCAAGCTGACCGACCTGCGCGTCGGCGAGGCACGACGCCTGACCCACGGCGAAGTTTCGCTGCTGGCCTCATGCGCGCGGAAGCAGACGACCACACGACCGCAGCGGCCGATCGTGAAAACGGCCGACGAATAGGGCCTGCCCGAACCGGGTCGGTGTCGCCGAGCCCTGCCCGCCCCGCGGTCACGGTATCCTGCGAGCCGTGACCACCAACCCGAAACCCAACCGCTCGTCCGGCCCGGTCGTCGGCCGCCCGGTGGCCGGGC
>PLNK01000091.1:54240-73406 GCA_003142755.1 Chloroflexota bacterium
GCCTCCGAGGTCGAGCTTGTGGCAGATGCCCGCGGTCGGCTGCGCTACGTCGAGGCCGGCGGCCGCGACGTAACTCATGAGGTCCGCGGCGCGGCGGTCGATCGAGCCGTGTCGGACTACTCGAAGGTGCCACAGCTGCGAGCGGTGCTGGTGACCCGCCAGCGCGATCTGGCGGGCACGGGCCGGATCATCATGGCCGGCCGCGACATCGGCACCGTCATCCTCCCCGACGCCGACGTGAAGATCTACCTCAGCGCATCGGCGGAGGAGCGGGCTCGGCGGCGGGCTGTGCAACGCGGCACCGTCGATGAGAGCGAAGCCGACCAGATCCTCGACGAGCTGCGCCGCCGCGACTCGATCGACTCCAGCCGCGAGACCGCGCCCCTTCGAGCCGCGTCCGACGCCGTGATCATCCACACCGACGGCAACAGCTTCGAACAGACGGTCGGGGCAGTGGTCGCGGCAATCCACGCCGCGGAAGGAGAGGCGCGTGTCCGCTAGCAAGCTGCCGCTCTTCCCGCGATTCAGCGGCGCAGTCCTGCGTGTCGCTGCCGCGTGCACGACCCGGGTCAAGCGCGAGGGCTTCGAGAACATCCCGGAGTCGGGCCCGGTGCTGGTCATCTGCAACCACTGCTCGAACGCGGACGGGATGCTGCTCATGGCGTATGTGGTGCCGGCGATGGGCCGGCCGATGCGTTGGCTCGGCAAAGAGTCAGCTCTGCGCTGGCCGGTCTTCGGTTGGGGGATGCGCCAGAACGGCGTCATGGCCGTCCGCCCCGGTGGCGACATCGAGGCCTTCAGGCAGGCCAAATCGGTTCTTGATGCCGGCGGAGTCCTCACCATCTTCCCCGAGGGCACGCGCTCGCCCACGGGCGCCATGGCCGAGGTCAAGGAAGGCGCGACGGTACTGGCCGTCCGAAGCGGTACGCCCATCCTGCCCATCGCGATTACGGGCTCGCATCGCTTCTGGCCGAGGGGCAAGTTCCTGCCGTGCCCGGGCCGGCGCATGACCGTCAGGATCGGGCAGACGTTCACGCTGTCGATGCCGAAGGCCGCCGACCGCCATGAGGCGCTGCGCCAGGCCACCGCCGAGATGATGAGCCACGTCGCCGAGTTGCTCCCCGAAGAGCAGCGCGGCGTCTACGCCGGAACAGTCGAGTCCGTCGACCGCCCGTGAGCGAAGCCCGTGGGATACTCATCCGCAATGGGTAACGTTCGAGAGGTACGGATCGCGCGGCGGACCGGGTTCTGCTACGGAGTCCGCGAGGCGATTGACAAGGCCAAGGAATCCGCTGCCGCCGGCAAGCGGACGCATACGCTCGGCCAGGTCGTCCACAACGAGGGGGTCATCGCCCAGCTTCAGGCCCAGGGCATCGAGACCGTCGACACGCTCGACCAGGTCAACGAGGGAGCCGCAGTCGTCATCCGCGCCCACGGCGTCCGGCCGGAGGTTCTGGCTCGGGCTGAGGGACGTGGCCTCGACGTGATCGACGGCACTTGCACCTGGGTGATCCAGGAGCAGCGCGAGATCACGAAGCTGGTCGAGGAGGGCTACGAGATCGTGCTTCTCGGTACGCCGCGCCATCCCGAGGTGGTGGGCCTGCTCGGCTTCGCCCCCGACGCGATCGTGGTCGACGAGGAAGAAGACTGGGAGGCCATTCCGCGCCGCAAGAAGATGGCCCTGCTCAGCCAGTCGACGCAGCCGCCATGGAAGTTCGAGAAGCTGGCCGCGTTCATGGTGGGCCGCTGCCACGAGCTCAAGATCGTCAACACGGTCTGCCCGGTCACGATCCGGCGCCAGGACGACACCGTCGAGACGGCCCGCGAAGTCGACCTGATGGTTGTCGTGGGCGGGCGATCCAGCGCCAACACGAAGGAGCTGACGCGCCTCTGCGGCATCGTCGGCACGCGGGCGATCCAGATCGAGTCGGAGGAAGACCTGACCGACCCCGCCGTGTTCGAGGACGCGTGCGTGGTTGGGGTCACGGGCGGAACCTCCACTCCGATCGAGGATCTGCGATGCGTCGCGGAGCGAATCCTGCGTGTCGCGGGCACCGCCGATGCNNGAGAGCCAGGTCTGGGGCCCAGTCGTCGCGATGGCCCATAATCCCCGGGTGACCCCACTACCGATCGTCGCCATCGTCGGCCGTCCGAACGTTGGCAAGAGCACTCTGTTCAACCGAATCGTCGGCCGCCGAACCGCCATCGTCGAGGATCGCGCCCGAACCACGCGCGACCGCATCTACGGCGACGCGGACTGGAACGGGCGGCGCTTCATCGTCGTCGACACCGGCGGCCTCGAGATCCATCCCGGCGACCCGATCGAGGAGAAGGTCCAGGAGCAAGCTCGACTCGCCATCGCCGAGGCCGACCTCATCGTTTTCGTCGTCGACTCGATAACCGGCCCGACGCCGGCCGACCTCGATGCGGCGAACCTGCTTCGCACCGCCAAGGCGCCTGTGCTCGTCGCGGCCAACAAGTCCGACAATGACAGGCGCGAGCTCGAGGCGGCCGAGTTCTACTCCCTCGGTTGGGAGGAGACGTATCCGATCAGCGCGGCCCACGGCCGCGGCGTGGCCGACCTGCTCGACGCGATCGTGTGGGCGCTGCCGCCCGAGAGCGACGCCGAGATCGCGCGCAAGAAGCGAGTCACCGAGGCCGACGACTGGGCGCGCGACATGGCCGCCGGTCGCCTGTCGCACATCCTCGACGGCGACGCGGATGCGGTCGAGATGGCCGCCGAGGGCGGCGAGGATCTGCCGCTGGCGTTCGAGGACGAGGAGCTGACGGTCTCGATCGCCCTGGTCGGCCGGCCGAACGTCGGCAAGTCGAGCCTGCTCAACGCGCTCCTCGGCGAAGACCGGGCGATCGTGAGCGACATCCCCGGGACCACGCGCGACGCAATCGACACTCATCTGACCTGGGGCCACAGCGACATCGTCATCATCGATACCGCCGGCATCAGGCGACCCGGCAAGGTCTCGCGCGGTGCGGACGCCGAACGCTACTCGACCCTGCGCGCGCTCAAGGCCGTCGAACGCGCCGATGTCGCAGTTCTGGTCATCGATGCCTTCGAGGGGCTGACGGCCCAGGATGCCCACGTCGCCGGGTTCGTCGCCGAAGAGGGCCGCGGCCTCGTGCTCGCCCTCAACAAGTGGGACCTGCTGGCCGAGAAGACCGACAAGACCTTCGATGAGTTCGTCGACTCGATGCGCGCCGAGGTGCCGTTCCTCGACTTCGCGCCGTTCGTGTCGATCAGCGCCAAGACCGGCCAACGCGTCGGCCGCGTGCTCGAGCTGGCCGTCGACGTCTGGGGCGAGCGCCGCAAGCGCATCTCCACGCCGGAGCTGAACAAGGTCATCGGCGCCGCGACGCTGCGCCAGGCGCCGCCGGCCGGCAAGCTCGGCCCGCCCAAGATCTTCTACGCGACCCAGGTGGCCGTGGCCCCGCCGACGTTCGTCTTCTTCGCGCGTCACGCCAGCCAGGTCCACTTCAGCTACAAGCGCTTCCTGGAGAACCAGCTGCGGGCCGAGTTCGGCTTCGACGGCACGCCAATCCGGCTCTTCTTCCGCGAGCGAGCCAGCGGCCGATCGGCCGGCCCTCGCGAGCGGGGCAGGGGAGGGCACGGCCCTTCCGGGACACCGATGCCGCGGGCAGATGGCACCGCGCCTCGCCTGGTCCCCACGGTTCGCACTGTCCGCAAGGGCACCAGCGCCTCGAAGCGCAGCCCCGGCGGCAAGCGCAACCCTCAGCGCTAGTCGCGCGCATCGGCCTGGGCCCATCGTCGGCCCCTCGGCCGCGGTCCGGCGGGTGGCTCTGTGCGCGTCTGGTATCCTGTCGGTCGTCGGGGCGTGGCGCAGCCTGGTAGCGCACCTGAATGGGGTTCAGGAGGCCGAGCGTTCGAATCGCTCCGCCCCGACCATCTCTCTGAACGTGACTCGGCCCTTGGAGGCGACTCCGAGGGCCTTGTGATTCGGGGGTTCGTCTCGACAATCATTCACCGAGCACTCGCGACTCATGGGGCCCAGACGGCCGGGACCGGCACGCGCGGGTTGGTTCGGGCCAGAGATCGCGTTGATCGTTGCGCCGGCGATCGAGCAGCTATCTCGGTCACACGGAAACAGAACGATCTCTTTCGCAGGTTCTGGGACCGCGAGTTCACGCGACAAGCCGCGAGCCGCGCTCGGACACCGCCGCAATCGGTCTGAGGGGGCTGCCGGGGGCTGTGAAGGCTGATCTCTAGCTCCGAGTCGACCGCCAATCCGTATCGAGGGCCCTCTATCGTGCCCGACGGCCCGATTCTCTTCGGTGCCACCGAAATTGCGCGAGATCGAGGCGTCGCCCCGCTGGTGGCAGCGACCTCGATTAATCTCAGAGAGCTCGGGGTTGCACGATCTGCGCCACTCGTTCGCCGTTGTCCAGGTCGAGGGACTTCTCGAACCGCCATAATCGTGCGTGAGCGGGTCTGTCGAACCCGACAATTCCTTCAGTCGAAGCCGGCGGCCGATCCGGGGATCGCCGGCAGGGCGGGTAGTTACAGGAAGAGGGAACTCCGTTGACCAGCATTTGTCCGCGCTGCTCGACGCCTCGAGCGAGTGACTATCCGTTGTGCCAGACGTGCGGCCTCGACTTTCGGACGCTGGTCTACCAGGGCGCGCCTGCTTCGCCCTACGGCACGTTGCCGCCGCCCCCGCCGTCGCCATACGGCGTGCCGCCGGCGCCGGGCTCCACATACGGCGCACCTCCGCAGCCGCCGTCCGTCTGCCCCCGCTGCGGCGCGCCGCTATACCCGGGCTATGCGCGGTGCGGCAACTGCGGCTTCGACTCGACCCAGCCGGCCTGGGGACCGGCGCCCATTGCCGCCCCAAAACCTGCGGGCTCCACGTTGTTGCCGATCCTGCTCGCGATCGGCGGGGTCGTGCTTCTTGTCGCGTCTGTTGTCGCGGCCGCCGGGCTGATCGGCGTCGGCAAGAGCAGCTCCTCGTCGCCAGTTTCGGTCCCGACGAGCGCGGCTTTGGCCTCGCCCAAGCCCACGCCCATCGTGATCGTCGTGACTCCCACGCCGACCGAGGCGGCGACCCCGGCCGACTCGGCCACGCCCGAGCCGGCCGCCAGCTCGACGCTCGCGCCGTCAACCCCCGAACCCTCGCCGCCCGCTGCCTGGACTACGTTCACCGCGCCGGATGGCAAGTGGTCGGTCGACTTCCCGACCACCATGGCCCCGCTCAAGCAGACCATGCCACTCAACTCTGGCATCGCCAAGGGCGACATGACCATGTACTGGGTGGCCGACCGGGGGACCGCCTACGCCATGGTCTACTTCGACTTCCCGGCCGGCACGATCGGCACGACCTCGTCCTCGTTCCTCAAGATGATGGAGTCGAGCATGATGGCCAGCGTGGGCGGCACGCTCCTCAGTTCGTCGGATGCCACGGTGGGCGCTTACCCGGCGCGCGATCTGACCATCGATAACAGCGGCCAGATGGTCAATTTGCGAGTGTGGTTCGTCGGCGACCGGTTCTACATGGGAATGGTGGCGGCCCCCGCGGGCTCGATCGTGTACCCGCAGCACTTCATGTCGACCATCGTCGTGGGCCAGACCTCGTAGGAGCTTCGAACGCGCCTCCAGGCGACCAGGGGTAAACTCGGGCGGGGCCCAGGGTCCGCAACTGCGGCCGGTCCAGGCATCCCCGGACGAGTGAACGATGATCCCCGAACGCACCAGATCAGCTGCTGACGGACCGGCCAACCCGGCCGACCTCGACGCCCTGCACGGCTCACAGCTGTCCGGCCTCAACGACATGGACCCGGCGAACTTCCGCGCGGCTGCCCATGCCGCAGTGGACATCATGGCCGACTACCTCGAGGGTCTTCGCGATCGGCCGGTCCAGCCCGACGCCGAGCCCGGCACGCTGCGGCCGCTCTTCGCCCAGTCGGCGCCCGAGAAGCCCGAGCCGATCGGCCACATCCTGGCGGACTACCAGCGCCTCATCGAACCGAACGTGACCCACTGGCAGCACCCTCGCTTCCTGGCGTACTTCGGCAGCTCCGCTTCCAGCCCCGGGATCATCGGCGAAATGTTCACCGCCGTCCTCAACTCCAACGTCATGCTGTGGCGGACCAGCCCGGTCGGGACCGAGCTGGAGGGCGTCGTCGTCGACTGGCTGCGCCAGGCTCTGGGCCTGCCCGCCGAGTTCGACGGCTTGATCACCGACACCGCCTCCACGTCTTCGATGCTGGCTATCGCGGCCGCGCGCCAGGCCGCGGGCTTCGATGCCGCGGCGAAGGGCCTGAGTGGACGCGACGACGTGCCGCAGATGCGCGTCTACGCCTCGGCCGAGGCGCACTCCTCGATCGAGAAGGCCTGCATGACCCTGGGGCTGGGTCGGGCGGGACTCACGAGGATCCCGACGAACGACCGGTTCGAACTGCGCATCGATGCCCTCGAAGAGGCCATCGCCGCCGACCGCGCCGCCGGCATCAAACCGATCGCCATTGTCGGCACGATCGGCACCACGTCCACCACCTCCCGCGACCCGATCACGGCAATGGCCGCGATAGCCCGGCGCGAGAAGGTCTGGCTGCATGTCGACGCGGCCTACGCCGGAGCCGTGGCCCTCATCCCGGAGCTGCGCGGCTCGTTCGAGGGTTGGGAGCTGGCCGACTCGATCGTCACGAACCCACACAAGTGGTTCTACGTCCCGGTCGACGCGTCGCTCCTGCTAACTCGCCATATGCCCGTCCTCCGCGACGCGTTCAGCCTGGTGCCGGAGTACCTGCGGACCCTCGATCGCGAAGGCCCGATGCGCGACTACAACGAGTACACGCCGACCCTGGGTCGACGGATGAGGGCCCTCAAGCTGTGGATGCACCTGCGCTACTTCGGCCTCGAAGGCTTGCGCCGGCGCGTTTCGCACAACCTCGACATGGCCGCCCGCTTGACGGCCTGGGTCGACGCCGACGCCGACTTCGAGCGGCTGGCGCCGGTGCCGTTCTCGACGGTTTGCTTCCGCTACCGCCCGGCCGCCCTCGTCGGGCGCGAGGATGAGCCCGCCGTCGCCGAGCAGCTCGACACGCTGAACCTGCGGCTGATGGACGCGATCAACCGGACCGGGCAGGCGTTCCTGTCCCACACCAGGCTGAACGGCCGGTTCACGATCCGGGTGGCGATCTCCAACCTGCGGACCGAGGACTCGGACCTGGAGCTCGTCTGGAGCATCGTCAGGCGTGAGGCGCTCGCCCTCGGGGCGACGTCGGGCGCTCAAGCCTGAGGAGGTACGATGGCGGAGTGAACATTTCGCCATCAGAACGAGCGGCGGCGGTCGTCGCCGCCGTCACCACGCCCGTCGTGATCGTGGCGGTTGCCGTGCTGCTGTTCCTCAATCCGATCTGGGTTGGGTTTGATCAGGACCGCAGCGACGTCACGGGTCTAACCGGCTATACAGCTACCCAGGTCCGCCAGGTAACGGGCAGCATCCTGTCCGACCTGGTCTTCGGGCCGCCCAACTTCGACGTGACTGTGGACGGAACCCCGAACGGCGCGCCGGTCCTCGATCAGAGCGAGCGGGGCCACATGGCCGACGTCCGGAAGGTTCTGATGGGCTTTGGCCTGGTGGCACTCGTCGCTGCGGTCCTGCTGGCGGTCGTCGCCCTCTATGGCCGCGGGCGGCGCTGGTTCTGGCGGGCCGCGGCGACCGGGGCGCGCGTGCTCGTGGTCGGCGTAGTGGTCGTAGGGCTGGCCTTCGCGGTCTTCTTCGATCAGGCATTCGAGCTGTTCCACGAGATCTTCTTCGCCCCGGGCACCTACATGTTCGACGTTCGCACCGAGAAGCTGGTCCAGCTCTTCCCGGATCAGTTCTGGTCTGAGACCAGCGTTGCCATCGCCGCCGCCGTGCTCGTTCTGGCGGTGCTCGTGGCGGTGGTTGCCGCGAGGCTCGGCCGCGAGCCCGCCCGGGCAGTGGCGGCCCCGGCAGCGGCTTGGGCGCCATGAACGGCCTCACTCTCGGCCGGGTCTTCGGCACGGAAGTGCGAGCCCACTGGACCTGGATTCTCATCCTGGCCTTCATCGCCGTCGTCTTCGGCATGGATCTGAGCGACGGCTCGGCCGCCGCGTGGCCGCCGGTCGTGGCCTGGGGCTCGTCCATCGCCACCGCGGCGTTGGTGTTCGTGTCGGTCACGGCTCACGAGCTGGCGCATGTCAAGGTGGCCGGCAGGAGTGGTCTGCAGCTGCCGGTCGTGGTGGTGCAGCTGCTGGGTGGGCCGTACATCATGGAGATCAAGCCCAAGACCGCGGCCGACGAACTGCGCATCTCGCTCGCCGGTTCGGTCTTGAGCCTCGTGATTGCCTGCGCCTTCGGTGTCGTCGCCGGGTTCCTGATCCTGGGACCCTTCGACACGGACAACGCCCCGGACTGGCTCCAGGCCATTGGGTTCGTGACGTTCACAGCCTCGGCCTTCAACCTCCTGCTGTGCGTGATCAACCTGTTGCCGGGTTATCCGCTCGACGGCGCGAGAGTCCTGCACGCGCTTGTGTGGCAGCGAACAGGTAGGGAAGACCTGGCCACGGCGGCGACCATTCGAGTGGGCCGGTATCTGGGCATTTCACTGATCGCGACGGGGATGCTGGGGGTCCTCTTCGTCGATGCGTTTGCCGGTCTCAGCCTCGTGATCGCCGGATGGCTGGTCATGGGCTCGAGCCGCATCCTCGACCGCAGGAGCGTCCTGCAGAGCCTCATCTCGGGCCTTCGCGTGAGCGACGCCGAGGATGAGGATCCGGCTCGTGTGCCGCCACAGCTGACGCTCGACGTGTTTGCCGGGGAGTATCTGACCGAGCGCCTCGGGGCCGCCGCTCTCGTCGAGCGGGGCACGGAGTTGCTGGGGCTGATCGGGACGGTCCAGATCCGCCGCGTCCCGCGGCGCAGCTGGACGCGGACCCGGACTGAGGACGCGATGGTCTCCATCGCCAACGTGCCTACCCTCGCCGGCGATTCGGACCTGTGGTCGGCGCTCGAGGTCCTCGAGCGGTCCGGCCTAGATGCGCTGCTGGTCTCGACCGGTGGATCCGAGGGAGGGGCCAGCGTTCTGATGAGCCGCCGCTCGGCCGCCAAGATCGTTCATCAGAAGGCGGAAGAGCGGCAGCGCGAGCTGATCGCCCAGGGCCAGATCAAGAAGGGTCGAGGCCGTGGCCGCTGATCCCGGGGGCAAGCCCGGGGAAGGCGGGGTCTTCGATGAGGGCACCCGAGCGGAGCGCCGCCGAGCCAGCCATTTCGAGCGAACGAGGAGACCGCGCATGGCCGATTCGACCGACAGGCCAATGACCGTCCACCGCGCCGTTGCCGAGGCCGAGGTCGAGATGGCCCAGGAGACGCTGAGCGCAATAGTCGACGGCGGCATCGCCAAGGGCGATGTTCTGAGCGTGGCCGAGCTGGCGGGCGTAATGGCGGGCAAGCGAGCCGCCGACCTGATCCCGTTGGTTCATCCGGCCGGGCTGACGCAGCTGGTAGTGAATGCGTCGCCCGATCGTGCCGCCGGCGCCGTCCGGATCCACGCCGAAACGGCGGCAGTCGGGACCACGGGCGTCGAGATGGAAGCACTCACGGCCGCCGCCGTGGCCGCCCTCACTATCTACGACATGATCCGGGAGGCGGAGCCGGGCGCCGTCGTTAGATCGGTCCGGCTCGTCTCGAGTTCGGACGGCGATCTCGACGAATGGCACCGGCCGGTTGGACCAGGCGAGACCATGCGCCCTCCGAAGGGCGTGAGGGTTGCCGGGAGAATCACACCGTCGGGCCTCAGGGGCGGGCCGCCCTACAAGCCGGGACCACACAAGCGGATGCCGTAGGCGGGACTATCGGTGTTCCTCTCCGCCTCGCCGGCTGGACTCCCAGCCGCTAGAGTGAGGATGCCGCCGCGCATCGGGCGTGGTCGTAGGGCTGAGGTCGTCCGAGTTGTCGTCTGAAGTGATCGTTCCCCTCGCCATATTCTTCGCCCTTGGCGTGCCGATCTTCCTGCTGCTGTGGCGCGTCTTCGTCGTGGGCGGGGAGTTGCGGCGCGACGCTCAGCACGGGCGGGCCGCAGCAGACCTCGCCAGACGGGCCGACGTGTCGTTGACCGAGCTGGCGGAACTCGTCGACGACCTGCGACGTCGCAGGGCCGGACCAGAGATCAGCGGTCCCAGCCTGCGAGCGTCCACCGACGCGCTGCACAGATACGCGCAGGAGGCCGCCGCGGTCGACAAGCAGACTCATCACACCGGCGGCGTGGGCATGGAGAACGAGGTCGAGCGCGCGCTGCGGGCGGTGGAGCTGATCGAGCACGGCCGCCAGTTGATGCTGGACCCACTCGGCGAGCGGGTAGGGGAGGGCGAAACCTCCGTGAAACGTGGCTACCTGAACCTGCTTCACGCTCGCGAGGCAATCAAGACGCGGGGTGAGGAGATCGCGGCCGCGGCGAAGGCGCCCGTCGGAGCGGATGCGCGGCTGCGCAACAAGAGTCGCTGACAGGGAGCCGCCGGACGCGCCAGAGCCCGGCCCCGCCGGGCCGTGTGCCGCACAGCCGGCCCTAGGTCCAGCCGGTGCTATTCTCGCCAGGGCGACCTGGTGCTCGTGGAGGAAGGCGATGCGGTGTCCGCGCTGCGGCGAACGGGAGACGCGAGTCGTGGATTCGCGCGACCTGGACGAGGCCAGCATCCGCCGCCGCCGCGAATGTGAGACGTGCGGTGCGCGCTTCACCACCTACGAGCGGATCGAGGCGCCGCGTTTGGTCGTGGTCAAGCGCGACGGCTCTCGCCAGGAGTTCGACCGCGAGAAGCTGGTGTCGGGCTTTCGCAAGGCCCTGACTCGA
This sequence comes from Chloroflexota bacterium, assembly GCA_003142755.1. Classification (GTDB taxonomy): domain Bacteria; phylum Chloroflexota; class Limnocylindria; order Limnocylindrales; family CSP1-4; genus Fen-1039. The sequence goes on from PLNK01000091.1 coordinate 65,083, forward strand.
CGGCCGCTGCCCGACGATGCGGCGGAGCAGGCCGCCGACCAGATCGAGGCGCAGCTCCGAGCCGGCGGCGCCACCGAGGTCGACTCGTCTGAAGTGGGCAAGATGGCGATGGACAAGCTGCGAGCGCTCGACCAGATCGCCTATATCCGCTTCGCCAGCGTCTACCAGAGCTTCGAGGACATCGAGACGCTGAAGCGCGAGGTCGACAACCTGTACGCCCAGCGCGAGAGCGGAGCCACTGTCAAGTGAGCGTCCTGTCGGACCGCGATATCGCCGCCGCGCTCGCCGCCGGGCGTGTTCGGGTCGACCCATACGTGGCCGCGGACCTCCAGCCGTCCTCGATCGACTTGCATCTGGACCGATCCTTTCGCGTCTTCCGCAACAACCGCTACCCCTACATCGACGTCCGTTCGCCTCAGCCCGACCTGACCGAACTGCTCAACGTTGCCGATGACGAGGCCTTCGTGCTCCACCCGGGCGAGTTCGTCCTGGGCCAGACTCTCGAATGGGTCGAGCTGCCGGACGATCTGGTCGCAAGGCTGGAGGGCAAGTCATCGCTCGGGCGGCTTGGCCTGCTCATTCATTCCACGGCCGGATATGTCGACCCCGGCTGGAAGGGCAACCTCACGCTGGAGCTTTCGAACGTGGCCAAGCTGCCGATCGCGCTGTACTTCGGCATGAAGATCGGCCAGATCAGCTTCTTCGAGATGTCGAGCCCGGTCGATCGACCGTACGGTTCGGCTGGACTCGGCTCGAAATACCAGGGCCAGTCCGAACCGACGGCCTCGGCCTACTTCGAGGACTTCGAGCGGGGACGTGCGCGCCCTCCGTCCCCCGCCGGCCGCGGGGCGCCCGGCCAACGATGACAACGCTCAACGACGCCGTTCACTGGTCGACCGAGTTGGGCGATGGAACCCGCATCGCCCTTATCCAGGCCGGCAAGTTCCGCTCCGATGCCGGGGCGCTGCTCGGCGTCGTGCCGCGAATGATGTGGAACGGGCTGGTCGCCGACGAGATCGACGAGGACCACCGCCTGCAACAGGCCCTCAATTGCCTGCTCATCGAGACCTCGTCCGGCCGCGTGCTCGTAGAGACGGGTATCGGCGACCGGATTTCCGAGAAGGGCCGCCAGATGCGGCGCTACGAGGGCCCGTGGATCCTGCCGGCGCTCGAGGCCGCCGGTTTCGCACCCGACTCGATCGATGCCATCGCCGTCAGCCATCTCCACTACGACCACGCCGGCGGCATCCTCAAGTCCGACGGGTCGCTGGCATTTCCGCGGGCCAAGTTGATCGCCCAGCGGGCAGAGTGGGAGATCGCCCTCGACCACAATCCGCGACTTGTGGCCAGCTACGACCAGCCCGAGTTGTGCCTGATCCGTGACCTGGGCCTCGAATCGGCCGCCGACGGCGAAGTCGAGATCCTGCCGGGAGTGTCGGTCTTCGCGACAGGTGGCCACTCGGCCGGTCATCAGGGTGTCCTCGTGCGCGGCCGGGATCGAACCGTGGCCTTCTTTGGCGACCTGTTCATGCGGCCCTGGAGCGCGAACCCGAAATGGATCACGGCCTTCGACGATTTCCCCCTCGACTCGGTCGCCGCCAAGGCCGAACTGTTCGCCCGAGCCACCGGCGAGAACTGGACCATCGTCCTCTCGCATGAGCCGCTCCACCCCGTCGGGCGCCTCCTGCGCGATCGCGACCGCTATACGTACGAGCCACTGGTCTAGGGCGGATAAGTCGCGGCCAAGCGGCCGGTGCGATGCTCGCCGTGTGGCAGATGACGTCGCTGTAGGGCGGTTGGCCCAGGAAGTGCGTCGCGCCCGAGGCCTGAGCCAGGCCGAACTCGCAGTTCGAGCGGGGGTGGGGCGCGAGACCGTGTCTCGGCTGGAACGTGGGCTTCTGGACGGGTTGTCCGTGGGGGCGCTGCGCGCAATCAGTCGTGCGCTGGCGATGCCACCTCTCGCAAGCATTGGGTGGAGAGGACCGGAAGTGGATCGGCTTCGCGACGCCCGGCATGCAGCGATCGTCGAGGCGGTGGCACGGCTGTTGCTCTCGTTCGGCTGGCAGGTCGAGCCTGAGTACACCTTCAGCTACTTCGGCGAGCGTGGCTCGGTTGACGCGCTGGCCTGGCATGCCGAGCGGCGGGTGCTCCTGATCGGCGAGATCAAGACACGCATCTGGGACCTGCAGGACACTCTATCGGCGCTCGGCCGCAAGCGGCGCGTCGTCCCGATGCTGCTGCAACGCGAGCGGGGTTGGATGACCGCTAGCCTGGGCTCCATCCTGTTCATGCCCGACATGAGCACTCACCGACATCTGATCGAGCGACACGAAGCCACATTCGGCGGCGCGCTGCCCGATCGCCAGGTTTGCGTGCGGCGCTGGCTGGCGAGCCCAGCTGGCGACGTTCGCGGCATCTACTTCCTGCCGGATTCACATCAGATCGACGGACGGAAGGGGTTGCGAGGGCGGTAGGAGCTGGCAGCCGGCCCGCGGCCCCTGCTCGGCCCCGTTCTGAGCGTGCGATCCTCGACTCGGGACCTCGCCGCACGCGTATGAGTGGCCGCCGGCGGTCCAGAGGGTTGCCGACTGTCGATCTGGTGTGAATGCGGAAAGAATCCCACCGATGGCCCCCCATGCGCGACGCTCCTGCCGCCGGACGCGGTACCATCCCCGGCGAGCCCCCGTAGCTCAGTGGAACAGAGCGCCGCCGTCCTAAGGCGGGCGTCGTCGGTTCGAGTCCGGCCGGGGGCGCCACCTCCCGCGCGTACCCGCCCCGGAGCTGGAGAGTCCCGAATGCGCTTCCGCAGCGCCGCACTGACCGTCGTCATCTTTGCCGCCGCGATGGCATACCTCGAGTCGGCGGTCGTGGTGTATCTGCAGCGCGCGCTCGAGATCAGCCCGGACCACCTGTTCCCGCTGAGCCGGCCGGACATGGTGGCCGACCTCGCCGCGATCGAAGTGGGTCGCGAGTTCGCCACGCTGGTGATGTTGATCGGCGTCGGTTGCCTGGCCGGCCGGCGGTGGGTTGATCGGCTGGCCTGGACGGCGGTCGCATTCGGCGTCTGGGACATCGGCTACTACTTCTGGTTGTGGGTCTTCATCGGCTGGCCCCACTCGCCGGTCACGTGGGACGTACTGTTCCTGATCCCGGTGCCGTGGACCGGCCCGGTTTGGGCGCCCATAGCGATCAGCGGCTTCCTCATCGGGTTTGGATTGGCGGCGGCTCGTCAGGTTGGCGCCGGAGGAATGCCGCGAGTGAGCCTGGTTCGCGGCGTGGCGGCCGTCGCCGGCGGCCTGCTAGTTGTCGGCAGCTTCATCGCGAACGCCCCGGCCCTCATCGCCGGCGATCTGCCCGGCATGTTCCCGTGGCCGGTCTTCGTTGCGGGCGTTGCCGTCGCCGCATGGGCGGCCGCAGCGTCGCTGAGGACCGGCGCCTTGGCCGCCGAGACCCTGGCTGGGGCCACGACGCACCGGCCTCTCGACGGCGCCGCCTGACCAACACTCTCGGCGGGCACGTCGCCGACCGATTCCTTCCGGGGAGCACACGAGCAGCCGCGCCGCCGGGCTCGGCGCCGTCATGCGAACCAGGAGCGACAATGCTGCCGATGATTCGGACGGACTTCAACGAGATGATCACGCCGCTCCTCGGGCTGGCTGAGAGCATGCTCAACGAGTTGGGCGAGTTCCGACCGTTCGGGGCACGGCTGGCCGCGGGCGGGCAGCTGGCATTGATCGATGTCGCGCCGACTCTGGACGAGCCGTCGAACCCGCTCGTCATCGACGCCCTGTATGCCACGTTCAGGCTGGAGGCGCGAGCCGGAACCATTCGTGCCTGCGCCGTGTGCTGGGACGCGCTGGTCCCGCGCGAGGAGGGCGGCGGCCTGATGGATGCGATCGCGATCGGCCTGGAGCATCGTGACGGCGACCCGACGATCGTTCTGTGCGGCTATGAGCGCGAGCCATCGGGTGACCTACGGTTCGAGGACCCCATTACGGCGTCGGGCCGACGCCACGTCTTCGGGAACGTCCTCCTGTCCTGATCGGCGGGCGCCCTGCTCGGTGTGCGCCCTGCTCGGTGTGCGCCCCGGGTCAGGCTATCGCTGTATCTTGACCTCCGCGCATCGAGCGGTCGTCACTGCGACGGCTGCCGTCGCGTCTCGCCAGCACACCCGCCATCGCGCGATCAACAGGAGGAACCGGCCACTCATGATCAGGTCCCAGCCACGACGCGCTCGCCCCGGCCTGGCCGTGGCCTACGCCGGGCTGTGCGTGATCATGGTTGCAGTGGGCTGGATGTCGGTCAGTGTGCTGGTGGGGCCGGTCCAGGCAGTCGGGCCATCGCCCTCGCCCCTGGCCACCGCGAGTTCGCATCCGACATCTCCGGCGGTAGCCAGTCTGTCGGTCGCCGTGACGGCGGCGACACCGTCAGCCACTGAGACGCCCGTCCCGCTGGACTCGCTGGTCGCGGGTGAGACTCCGCTCGCGTCCCCGACGAAGGTGCCTTTCTCGATCGACCTGTACGTGCCGGGGACGTTCGTGTCGCAAATGAACCGCGAGTACTGCATGGCCGGCGCAGTCCAGAACATGCTCAACATCATCGGGCCGAAGGTCGACCTGACGGTTGCGACGCAGCAGAAGATCGGCGACACGCTGGTCTCGCTCACGACCTACCAGGACAGCTACGACGGCGGCTTCGGCCCGAACGGTTGGGCGCTCACCATGCCCAAGCTCGGCGGCGGCCAGTACAAGCTCGTCATCGACTCGACGTTCAACGCAGCAATGAACGACGCGGCCCTTGCTCTGGCCAAGACTGCCCGGCCGGTGGGGCTGCTGAGCTGGTGGGGGGCGCATTCCTGGGTCATGACCGGCTTCAAGGCCGACTCGGATCCGTTGCTCTTCCCAGATACCTTCAAGTTGAAGGGCGCGTTCATCGTGGATCCGTTCTACCCGCGCCTCAGCAATATCTGGGGCCAGACCCTCGGACCGGACACCTACCGGGACATGACCGCAATGGCGCACAACTACATCGGCTGGAAGCGCCCGGAAGGCCACTACCCCGATCGCGACGGGAAGTGGTTGCTCGTCATCCCGGTCGACGGGTAGAGCGCGGAGCGGAGCGCGTCGCGGACGATCAGTCGCGGCAGGTCTGGCAGCGCCCCGAGATCGTGACATGCGATAGGTCCACGTCGAAACCGAGGTCGGCGGCGAGGGCATCGACGATCGCGGCTCCGGTTTCCGGCCGAATCTCCCAGGTCGCGCCGCAGGCCACGCAATAGAGGTGGCCGTGGACCTGGTCGGGCAGGACGTGGTATTCCTCGCGGCCGCCCGGGCCGTGGCCATGCCTGACCAGCCCGAAGTCCTCGAGCACGTCGAGCGTCCGGTAGACCGTCGAGGGAGTGGTGGTCTGGTCACGCTCGCGGCAGCGGGCGATCAGCTCTGTCGCGGTGACGTGGCCCTCGTGTTCACGCAGGACGTCGACCAGCGTCCGGCGCTGGGGGGTCCAGCGCAGCCCGCTGGCACGCAGTCTCTCGGCCACACCGTCCCACGGGCTTGCGGCGGCGACCCCCCCTGCGGGATTGGAGGCGGCTTGTGGCACGTGACGGTCCTTCATCCTGACCCGATTGTGGCGCACCGCCTGAGCGACGTAAACTGCACCCTAGCGCAAGACGTTGCAATAGCGCATTGTAGCGTCAGGCGATACGCGGACGCCACGGGAGGATCTGGTGCATATTCCGGACGGGTACCTTGCGCCGGCCGTATCGCTCGCCCTGGCCGTGCCGACGATCCCGGCCTGGGCTGTGGCGACGCAACGGGTGAAGAAGGTCCTCAATAACCGGACCGTGCCCCTGCTGGCGATCTTCTCGGCGCTGAGCTTCACCGTGATGATGTTCAACGTCCCGGTTCCCGGTGGCACGACGGCTCACGGGGTAGGGGGGACGCTGATCGCAGTGGTCCTGGGCCCTTGGGCGGCGGCTATCGCTGTCAGCGCGGCCCTGATCCTCCAGGCGCTCTTCTTCGGCGACGGCGGGGTGATGGCCATCTTCGCCAACTGCCTGAACATGGGCATCATCCTGCCCTTCGTCGGCTACGGGACGTACCGCGTGCTGGCGGCTGGCTCCGAGGTGCTCTCGACGCGACGGGCAGTCGCCGCCGGCATCGGCGCCTATGTGGGCATAACCGTGGCCGCCATCGCGGTCGGCATCGAGCTGGGCCTGGGGCCGGTCTTCTTCTCGCACGACGGGGTCTCGCAGTACAGCCCCTACGGCTGGAGCGCCTCCGTGCCGGCGATGATCCTCGCCCACGCTCTCGGCGCGTCGATCGTGGAGGGGCTGATAACGGGACTCGGCGTGGCGTATCTCCAGCGGCGTCACCCGGAGTACCTCACCAGCCCGGGCCGTGTCTTTGCGCCCGAGGCCACCGCGCTTGGTGCCCCGGCGCGCCGACCGCTCTGGCAGTTGGTCGCCGTGGCCGTCGGCGTGTCCGCCCTAGTCATGGCGGCCCTCGGACTCGTTGAGGGCGGCGGGGACCCACGCCGCATGTTTGGGACCGATTGGTCGGCGGTCGACTGGCCCGCGGTAGGGTCGATGTTGTTCATCACAACCGCCATCGGCATCGTTCTGGTGCCCGCCGCCTATCTGTTGCTGCCACGCGGCGCCCGGCGGATGGGGACCGCGTTCACGGCCCTGACGGTGATCTTGCCGCTCGGACTGGTCGCACCGGGCTTAGCCTACGGCGAGGGCAGCGCCGAGGACGTCAAGAAGGCGTTCGGATACGTGCCCACCGGCCTGCAACAGCTGTCGGGGATCTTCAGCGCGCCCCTGTCCGGCTACAACGTGCCGCTGCCGTTCTTCTCGCATGCGAGTGCGCCGCTGTGGCACGCCGCGATCGGCTACGAGATCAGCGGCATCTTGGGCATGGCCGCCGTCGGCGCCGCCGTGTACGGCCTGGCCCGGCTGCTGCGCGGCAGTTCAGGCGCGGAGATTGACGCCGAGCCGGGGGATCGAGCCGGTCGGGCGGAGGCTTCGTCTCCGGCAGGATCGCGAAATGGGCGAATCGGCTGGCTCGAGCAAACCCTGGGCGGAATGACCGCCAACATCGAGCACGCGGTCTTCTCGGAGCGACATGCGCGCTCCGACGGCTGGCTCCAGCGGCGGGATCCCCGCGTCAAGATGGTCGGCGCGCTGACCGCAATCCTGGCGGCCAGCCTGACGAGTTCGATCGCCGGGCTCGCCCTACTGTATGCGGCCACGCTCACCGCCGCGCGGGCCAGTCGGGTGCCCTTCGGCTTCTTCGTCAAACGCGTCTGGCTGGGGATCCCGTTCTTTGCCGGCATCGTGGTCGTGCCGGCGATCTTCTTCGTCCCCGGCGCTCGAGTATTCGACCTCGGTTTGGGGCCGGCGCACCTGGCGCCATCCTGGAACGGCCTGGCCGGAGCGGCGATCTTCGTCAGTCGAGTAGGCGTGTCTGTGTCACTGGCGGTGCTGCTCGTCATGACGACGCCGTGGGCAGACGTGCTCAAGAGCCTCCGCGCTCTCAAGGTGCCGCAGGTGTTCGTGCTGGTCCTGTCGATGACCTACCGCTACATCTTCCTGTTCCTGCATACGGCCAACGGCATCCTGCTCGCCCGCAAGAGCCGGGTGGTGGGCCGAACCAGCGGCGGTGAGCAGCGGCGCTGGATCACAGGCGCCATGGGCAACCTGATGAGTCGAGCCTTCAAGATGAGCAACGACGTCTACGCGGCCATGCTGGCCCGTGGCTTCAGCGGCGAAGTCCGCACCTACAACGCCTACCGGATCCGGTTCGTCGACTGCGCGGCGCTGGCCGGCGTGGCGTGCATCGGCCTCGCGGCGGTATTCGCGGGGAGGATCCTGCCGTGACCGAAGCCGCAATCGATGCCACGGGCGAGGCTCCTGCGGGCGAGGTTCCTGCGGGCGAGGTTCCTGCTGGCGAGGCTCCTGCGGGCGAGCCCCTCTACGTGCTGGACGGCGTGGGCTACAACTACGCCAACCGCCAGGTCGCACTCGATGGCATCAGCCTGCGGATCTGGCGCGGCGAACGGGTGGCGCTGCTCGGCGCGAACGGCAGCGGCAAGTCCACTCTCCTCAAGTTGCTCGACGGCGTGGTCGGGCCGACGAAGGGCACGATGCAGGCCCTGGGTCGTGACGTGGCCGCCGTTGCTGCCGGCGAAGACGGCTTTCGCTTCCACCGCGAGGTGGGCCTGGTATTCCAGGATCCGGACATCCAGCTGTTCAGCGCCACTGTCCGGGACGACGTGGCCTTCGGACCTCTGCAACTCGGGCTCAGCAAGGACGAGGTTCGTGA
>PLNK01000181.1 GCA_003142755.1 Chloroflexota bacterium
GGTCCGAACATCCGCTCGAGCAACTCGCCGCGCGCCTGGCCGTCGCCGTGCTCGCCCGACAGCGAGCCGCCGTGCCGGACCACCAGGTCGGCCGCCTGCTCGATGAAGGCTCGGAAGTTCGCCAGGCCCGCGGCCGAGTCGAAGTCAAAGTCAGTGCGCATGTGCAGGCAGCCGTCGCCGAAGTGGCCGTAGAAGGTTCGATCGAAGCCGAACTTCGCCGTCAGTTGGGCCAGCTCGCGCAGGTAGGCGCCGAGTCGTTCGGGCGGAACGGCCGAATCCTCCCAGCCCGGCGACTTCGGGCGCAGCCCCGGGACGACCGCGGTGGCACCCACGGCCGACTCACGCAAGCTCCACAGCGCCGCCTGAGCGGCCGAATCCGCGACGATGCGCGCCGACCCCGGCCCCAGGTTCCGGGCGGCCCTGCGGGCCTTAGCCGCCGCCTGGCGGGCATCCTCACCGCCGTACTCGACCAGCAGCCAGCCGCCGCCAGCAGGCAACTCGTCGATCGCGGCCAGGTTGAGGCGCTTGAGCCGGCAGGCGTCGACCAATCGATCGTCGAACCCCTCGAGCCCGATGGGACCGGTCGCGAGTACCTCCGGCGCCCGGTCAGCTGCCTCGAAGACGTCGGCGAACCCGAGGACCAGCAAGGCTCGAGCCGGCGGGCTCTCGACCAACCGGACCGTCGCCTCGAGGATCGTGACGCACGTTCCTTCGGTGCCGACCAGCGCCCGCGCGATATCGAAGCCGTTCTCCGGAAGAAGCGCCTGCAACGGAAAGCCCGAGACGAGCCGAGGCAGCTTCGGAAATCGATCGCGAATCGCCGCCCCGTGGCGGTCCCGCAGGGAGCGGAGGGAGCGGTAGATGTCGCCCCGCCGGCCCGTCTCCGCGCAGATGCTCGCCAGCTCGTCGTCCGTGGTCCGGCCGACCGTCAAGCGGAAGCCGTCGTAAGTGAGCACCTCGAGCGCCTCGACGTTGTGGCTCGTCCGCCNNGTCAGGCCGTGGCGCCCGGCCGCGCTGCGGAGATCGTCCAGGATGACGCCCGGCTGGACGCGCGCCAGGCGACGAACGGGGTCCATTTCGAGGATCCGGTTGAGGTGGCGTGAGACGTCGACGATCAGCGCTCGGTTCGTCGCCTGACCGGCCAGGCTCGTGCCGGCTCCGCGGAGTGTCAACGGGGCATCGTGGTCGTGGCAGACCCGGATCGTCTCGACCAGATCCTCGGTGTCGAGGGGCCTGACGACGCCGATGGGGAGCTGGCGGTAGTTGGACGAATCGGTGGCGTAGAGGGCCCGGTCGCCTGCCGCGAACTGCACTTCGCCCCGGACGTGGCGGCGCAGGTCGGAGGAGAGCGCATCTCGGCGGTCGGCCGGGGTGGGGGAGCGGCTAGGCGAGATGGGGCGGTGATTCGCGGTTCCGTTTGCCACGCCCCCAGGATAGGGCTCGACACCTCGCCTCATGCCCCTGCGTTTGCTTGGCGTTAGGCTTGGGATGCCCGTCACCAGGCCGCCCCGTCCCCATCAGAAGAGAGGGCTCGGGTGGCCGTGCGGGTGGCGCTGGGCGAGGTGGACCGCTGGATCGGGACTTGTGGCTTGGCGTCCGCGCCGCCCGGGGGCTTGAACCTTTCCGTCCGGGATTCCGTCAGACAGGTTGCACAAGGACCGAGAGCGGAGGCCGAACGGGTCGATGGTTGGGGAAGGAGCGTTGAGAGTGACGCTGGCGAGAGGGGCGGAAGACAACGCCGCGGCGTTCGTCCGGCTCGTCAGACCCGAGTTGGCGGGTGCCTACCGGCTGGCGGGCTACCTCCTTCACGATGCTGCCGAAGCTGAGGACGCGACCCAGGAGGCCGTGACGAAGGCTTGGGAATCGCGCGGGAAGCTCCGCGACGACGATCGTTTCGCGGCCTGGTTCGGCCGCATCGTGGCCAACGTATGTCAGGACAGGCTGCGGCGGCGGCGAGGCGTGCGCGTCGTCGAGATCAACGACGAAATCGCCGGGGACGTCCATTCCCGAGACGACTTCCGAGACGCCCTGGTGCGCGATGAGGTCGGCCGGCTGGTGCGCACGCTGCCGCCGGACCAGCAGCTCGTGGTGGCGCTCCGTTTCTGGCGCGACCTGCCTCTGGAGGAGATAGCCGAACGGCTCGACCTGCCGCTCGGCACGGTCAAGTCGAGATTGCACTACGCGATGCGGGCGCTGCGCAAGGAGCTCGATCGCCAGGGGAAGGTGTCGCGATGACGTACGAAGACGATCTCGACCTCGAGCGTCGGTTGAGGCTGATTGCCGAAGATCCGGAGCCGGCCGTGCCCGCGTCGTTGTTCCGGCATCTCGACCGGGTCGCGGCGAGCGCGGCGAACGTCACTGCCGAAGACGTGAGGCCGACGCGGGCCATGTCGCTCACTGTCGTGCCCTACGCCGAGCGGTCCAGACGCTCCGGGCGGTCAGAGGCTAAGGTCCTGGCGGCCATTGCCGCGGCCCTGGTGCTGGCGATGGCCGGGGCATTCCTATTGGCCGCGTTGCGAACCGGCGGCTCGGGGGCAGCCTCAGTTCCAGCCTCAGTCTCAGCCTTGGCGTCGGACCTTTGGACTGGGCTCGAGTGGCACGACATCACCGCGACATCGGACGGGCTATTCGCCGGGGACCCCTGGGAAGTGGGCATCAGCTTTCCCGACAACGTCGTGACGTGGCCGGGCGGGTTAGCGGCGACCACCGGCTCTGGCGTGTGGACCTCCGCCGACGGTCGAACGTGGAAGCAGGTGTCCGGACCGCAGTACGTCAAGTACCTGGGCGCCCTTGGCGGCAAGCTTCTCGCCGAAACGGATCCCGTGGCGTCGTGCGATGAGACTGCGTCTGGCCCCTGCCTGACGACGGGCCGGATGTGGACCACCACTAATGGCGTCGATTGGACTTCAGAGTTGCTGCCGTTCGCGGGGTCGGCGATGGGCCTGACGACCTCGGCGACGGGCGCAGTCATGACCGTTCTTCCTGTGACGGCCTCGGACGCGAGTGCTCCAAAGCTTCTGTACGTCACCGCCGACGGCGTCAACTGGCGCCAGGCGTCGATGCCCAACGACATGTCGACCAGCCTGGGTCTGCAAGTGGTTCAAATGCACGGGGGCTACTTTGCATCGGGGGACGATCAGGGCACGGCTGCCTGCTGGTCCTCCGCCGACGGACTGACGTGGTTGCGAGTGGCCAGTCCCCAGAGCCTCACGACGGGGATATACCCCGGCCTGCGCGGGTTGGACAGCCTGGGGATGCACTCAATAGACGGTGCCACCTGGGTCGTTGATCAGGACCAGGGCCTCGAGTTGAACCCCAGCGGTGCCATTCTGCAGGTGCTCGCGGACGGGCGGCACATAGTGGCCTCCGAGGGTTGGCAGACTGTCTTCTACTTCAGCCTGGGCGACGGCCACTGGCTCGTCCTCGATCAGGGCGGCGACGTCGGCAGCCTGCCCGGCGGCGGGCAGGCGTGGCTGCTCCCGGATGGCTTGCTGTACGAAGGAGGCGGTCGACTCTTCTACGGGCAGGCGGTGGCGGGCTCGCCGGTTCAGGGCACGCTCCGGCCCGCGGCCTCGATCAGTCCGCCCCCCACGGCCACGCCGCCGGCAGGCTCCCCGCAGCCGACGTTCCCTTCATCGGTGATTCCGGCGCCAACGAGCCAGCCCAGCCCCGCACCGAGCGGGCCGTAGAAGCCCCTGTGCTACGATCGCCGCCTTCACGGCATTGACCGAGAGGAGTAGCGCCGCCAGCCGCTGGCAGAGAGCGGGGCCCGCTCCGTGGCACACACGGGCGTGGCTGAAAGCCCCGTAGTCGGATCGGCGTGAACGTAGCTCGCGAGCCGTGCGGGAGGCGCCCGATAGCGCGCTAGAAGGGCGAACGCCGGCCGACGCGATGTGCCGCTCCGGGCGTTTGGGCGACAAACGCCCAATACGTCCGGCGGAGCCGGACGTTCCCGAACCAGCAGGTGGTACCACGACCCGTTCGTCCGCTGGACGAGCGGGTTCTTGATTGATGGAGCGAGCGATGGCTGACCGGGCGAAGGTGATGGCGAGCGGCGACCCCGACGGGATGGATCTGGCGAAGGCCTACCGACCGGGCGAGGTCGAGCAGGCCGTCTTCCAGAGCTGGCTCGACGCCGACGTCTTCAATCCCGATGGGGCGGGCTCCCGCGCCGATTGGTCGAAGCCGCCGTTCACGATCATCCAGCCGCCGCCGAACGTCACCGGGTCGCTGCACCTGGGCCACGCCCAGCGCTCCACGGTGGAAGACCTGATGACGCGTCACGCCCGAATGCAGGGCCGCCCCGCGCTCTTCCTGCCCGGCCTCGACCACGCCTCGATCGCCGCTCAGTACGTGCTCGACAAGCTCCTCGCCGCGAAAGGCGAGACCCGCCAGAGCCTTGGCCGCGAAAAGTACCTCGAGGCCATGTGGGAGTTCGTGCGCACGACGCGCGAGACGATCCTGAGCCAGCAGCGCCGGGTCGGCGCCTCGCTCGACATGTCGCGGCTGCGCTTCACCATGGACGACTTCTCGGCCCGCGCGGTTCGAGAGGCCTTCACGCGCCTCTACCGTGAAGGTCTGGCCTACCGCACCGAGGCCCTGATCCACTGGTGCCCCGGCTGCCGAACCAGCGTCTCGGACCTGGAGGTGATCCCGAAGGAAACGACGGGCAGCCTTTGGACGATGCGCTACCACCTCATCGTGGAGGCTACCGGCGCACCGGACCCCGACGCCTCGATTGCCGTTGCCACGACACGCCCCGAAACGCTGCTGGGCGATACCGCCGTGGCCGTGAACCCGGACGATCCGCGCTACACGGCCCTGGTCGGCCGCAAGGCCATGATTCCGTTCGTGAACCGCGTGGTGCCGATCATCGCCGACGCCGTGGTGGAGATGGCCTTCGGAACGGGCGCGGTCAAGATCACCCCGGCCCACGATCAGGACGACTACGACACCGGCAAGCGCCACGGCCTGCCGATGATCAACGTGCTCGACGACGCTGCCCGCATCAACGAGAACGGCGCCGAGTTCGTCGGCCTGGACCGCTACGAGGCTCGCCGCCAGATCGTGGCCGCGCTCGAGGCTCGCGGCGACATCGACTCGATCAAGCCCCACGAGATGCTGATCGGCCGCTGCCAGCGTTCAGACGACGTCGTGGAGCCGCGACTCAAGACACAGTGGTTCATCAAGGTGGCGCCGCTCGCCGCCGCCGCCATGGAGGCGACCCGCTCAGGCAAGACCCAGATCATTCCCGAGCGCTTCGTGAAGGTCTGGGAACACTGGCTGACCGAGATGCGCGACTGGAATGTCAGCCGCCAGTTGTGGTGGGGCCACCGCATTCCTGCCTGGTACTGCCCGGACGGCCACACGACTGTGACCATCGACCCCGAGGGTCCGAAGTCGTGTGAGATTTGCGCCTGCCCGGCGGCCGAGCTGCGTCAGGACGACGACATCTTCGATACGTGGTTCAGCTCCGGCTTGTGGCCGTTCTCGACACTCGGCTGGCCGGACAAGACCCACGATTTCGAACGGTTCTATCCGACGTCGGTCATGGAGACTGCCTACGACATCATCTTCTTCTGGGTCGCCCGGATGATGATGCTGGGCATCCACCTGACCGGCCAGGCGCCATTCCACACCATCTCTCTATCGGGCCTGATCCGGGACCCGTACGGCCAGAAGATGTCCAAGACGAAGGGCAACTCGGTCGATCCGCTCGTGACCATCGACGAGGTGGGCGCCGACGCGCTGCGTTTCGCCCTTGTCAACGGCGCCGCTCCGGGCAACGATTCTCGCCTCAGCCCCGAGAAGCTGGAGAACTCCCGCAACTTCGCCAACAAGCTCTGGAACGTGGCGCGGTTCGTGCTCGGGGCCAGGCCTGGCTCCATTCCGGCGGGGGCGCCGCGCGTCATGCCCGACCGGGATCGGATGGGACCGGCCGATCGATGGATCCTGTCGCGAGCCGCGGCCACAGTTACGGCCGTCGATCGCGCCATGGAGACGTACTCGTTCGGCGATGCCAGCCAGCTGCTGTACGAGGCCATTTGGAGCGAGTACTGCGACTGGGGCGTGGAGCTGGCGAAGATCCGGCTGGCCGACGAGCGGCTGACTCCGGCCGAGCGCGAGGCCACGTGGTGGACGCTCGTCGAGGCACTCGACACGTATCTGCGGCTGCTGCACCCCATCATGCCGTTCATCACCGAGGTCATCTGGGAGCGGCTGCCGCACGCCGCCGAAGATCCGGCACTGCTCATCGTGGCCGACTGGCCAACCTCGGGCGCCGCCACCGACAGCACCGCCGAGCTCGAAGTCGCCGCCCTGATCGATCTCGTTCGAGCCGTGCGCAACGCCCGGGCCGAGGCGCGCATCGAGCCGGCGGCCTGGCTGCCGGTCGATGTCTACGTGCCCGATTCGCTCGGTCCAACCTTCGAGGCGCTCCGTCCCGCCATCGAACGCCTGGCCCGGGCTCGGCCGCTCGGCCGCGAGTCGGACGTCGAAGCGATTCGTCGGGGAGTGGCAGGCGGGCTGTCGGTCATCGCCGGCGAAGTCGAAGCGGTGGTTCGACCCGCTGCCAGGGACGAGGCTCAGGATGGGCGCGACCGCGCCCGCCTCGAGCGTGAGCTGGCCGAGGCGCAGGCGCTCCTGGCTGCTGCAACCGCTCGGCTGGCCAACGAGGCCTTCACCTCGAAGGCTCCGCCGGCGGTCGTGGCCGCCGCTCAGGCGCGGGCAACCGAGCTGCAGGAGCTGGTCGACCGTCTGGTGCAGCGCCTGGGGTAGGCCGGCCTGCAGAGACCGCGCGGCGGGGCGACCAGCACGTGCGAAGGCGCTGCTAGGATACGTGTAGGTCCGCGCTACCTTTCAGGAGGGACAGTGCCTCTCTTCGGTAGACTCAAACGCTCTGGCAGAGATCAGTCTGAGACGCCGCCTCCGCCGGAGGAAGTGAACTCGCACGAGTTCTCGCTGAAGCTCTCGTACAACGCGAAGAGCTCTGAAGGCGTGCGACTCAAGGCCGGTCCTGGGCTTGTTCAACGGTTGCACAGCATGCTCGTCGGCAATCTGCAGGGGGAATCCGAGCTGATCGAACCGCTGCCAGTGGCGCTCGGTCAGGCTTCGCCGAACATCGCCCGCATGCCGGGCAGCGCTCAGTGGCTTCAATACCACCACAAGCGGTCGCCCGTGACGCGCCACTCGCTGGTGGTCCTGGAGTCGGTGGACGCGATCGACCTGGTCTACGAAACGTTGGTGTGCGGGCTCCTGTCGGGAGAGACAGACACGCTCGGCTACCCCGAGTACAACGCCATTGTTGGCGGCGTCGTTTCCCACTTCGACGAGGTCACGGGCGACCTGATCGTTCGAGCCGTCGTCGGCTGGGGCGGCAAGGGCGTCCGCGGCGACACCGATCGAAACGCGGCGGGCATTCTGGCCGGCCTCTTCAACAACATCGCTGGCGACAGCCACGCCATAGGCACGGTGACCCTGGATCGGCCCGCGCCGACTCCCGGTCCGGGCGGCATGGCCTGCCCCCACTGCGGCTTCAACTCGGGGCATGAGAGAGCCTTTTACTGCCCGAAGTGCGGCATGAGGATGCTGCGAAGCTAGGTCGATCGCCTGGAGGTCTGCGTGCCGATCCACGACTACGTCTGCTCGAACTGCGGCCACACGATGGAGGTAATGCACTCCGTCCACGGCCACGGTCCGTCGACCTGCCCGAAGTGCGGCGGTGATATGAAGCGGGCGTTCTCGGCGCCGGCCGTCCACTTCAAGGGGAGTGGTTGGGCGCGCAATGATCGGTCCAGCTCCGGCAGGTCAGGTCGGGCTGCGTCGAAGGATGCCGCCGTGGGCTCGGGGGAAGTCGGCGGTACCTCGGCGAGCGACACAGACGCAACGTCGGGCACGGCGTCAGGCTCCACGTCCGGCGCCGAGTCGTCCGGCGGCGGCACGGGCGCGGCATCTGGCGCCGAGTCGGCGACCGGGACGGTCGCCGCTGCGAAAGATCCCGACTGACCGATGTCGAAACCACCTTCCGACTGGATATCACTTTCGGAGGCGGCTGAACTGCTGGCGTCCTCGAACGTGAAGTTCACCACTGGAACGATCGGCCGGTGGGCTCGACTGGGCCAGCTTCAGAGCATCAAACTCGGCAATCGACGCTTCGTCCGCAAGGCGCAGGTGCGATCGTTGTTGCGGCCCCACGGATCGATTCATGGCGACGATCTCCAACCCGGCCTGTTCGAGGATCTCGACGATTAGCCGCAGCCGGGACGAAGTATCTCCTCGGTGAACGGCAGCCCCCGGATCGGACCACCGCCCGTCGTATCGACGGCGACTGAGCCAAGCCTGATTGCCCGGCCGTCGGCGTGGGTGATCATCGCTGGGCTCGTCGCGCTGGCTGCCGCGGAGTTCGGGCTGCCCTGGGCCTCGCTGCGGGGGCAGGTCATCCTCGACGGCCGGACCGAGCCCGATGGCGCTGCGACGCTAGTGCTGGGGTTCGCGATCCTGGTCGTCGCTCTGTGGCGCTCCGCCGCCGACACCGAATCGCGGGTCGTGCAGGTTGCGCCGGGGCTGCTTGGCCTGATCGCCACCGGGATCGCGATCGACGCCCTGCAGGTGGCCTGGATCGCGGTCCGCGACTATCCATCGGCCGACCACGCGATTCTCGAGCTCGGCATGGCTGCAGAAGTCGCCGGAAGTCTCGCGGTCGCTGTAGGCGGAGCGGCAACGTCCCTGCGGGTGGTCCGCGCTGCCACAAAGCGCCGCTCGACGGAGCAGGTCGACGCCCGTCCCGGACCGGGTCAGCGGTCGAACAGGAATTGGGTGGATCCCGACATGGAGCCCCTCGTCCCCAACGCGCCGGTTCTGGCTACGGTCGGGGCCACGGGCGCCGTGGTCGGTGGCGTCATCGCCGTCTGGCTGGCGGGAGCATTGGGAGCGGGGGAGTCGTCTGGCGTTCGATCCGTGGGCCTTGGCCTGGCCGGCGTACTCCTGGGACCCGCGGTCACAGTCGCGCTGTGGCGCAGACTGACGGAGCGTCGGCGCTAGGCCTCCCGTGAGCGGGCACCGGACGGCGGCAACGCCCGACGGGAGTCAGGCTTGCTTCGTTCCGCAGCGGCGGCAGAACCGTGCCTGGGTAGAGACGGGCAGAGCACAGCGGTGGCAAACGCGCACGGAGCCGCGATTCAGAACCTGTTGAGCGGACTGGACCCACATCTCGTCCAGGGTGGGAGCGGAGGCCTGTTGCGCGGCCACGATGGCTGGGAGCGGCGCCGATTGCGGAGCAGGCCAGGGCGAACCGGGCGCCTCCTGAGCCGGCCAGCTTGCGCCCAGCGGAGGCCAGGGAGCGGGCGGCTCGGCGGATGCCTCGGCCTGCTCCACGAGCTCCTCGGGTCCAGCAGCGGCGGCCCGACCGCGATCTCGCTCCTGACTCCCGGCCGACCTACGCGACCTGACCTCAACGACCTCAGATTCGGATTGCCGGCTCGGCTCGGGCTCTGTCCAGAGCGCCGCCATATCCGGGGTCATGGCGATGTCGGATGGGTTGAGCTCGGAACCGGCAGAGACTGCCGAGAGGCGTACCGCGGCGGCGGCGCGGGCGTCGACCCGTGGCGACTCGGCCTGGCGAAGAATCGGGCTGGGAGTATCGGCTGCGGGCATTGGCGGCGCAGCCGGAGGCGAAACGGGCTCAGCGGACCGCGCGGGCCGGACGGCGGCTGTCGCGGGTTCTGGCGCGGCCACCGGCTCGATCGCCATGTCCGCGGCACCGACCACGCTGTCGTGCCGTCGATCGTACGCTCCGGTCGGGCGCTCAGACCATCTCGTCGCCTGCGGCCATGGATCGCCAGTCGATTCGCCCCGAAGCTGGGGCTGGTCGGGTGCCGGGGCTACATCTGGCGCGGCGTGCCTGCCGAGAAGCCTCCCAACGACCGGTACGTGCCCGAGAACCTGCGGCGCCGGAGCCGGTGGGGCAAGCAGCACGGGTGCCGGCTGCACGGGTGCCGGCTGCGGCCCTGGCACGAGTTGCCTGTCTACATCGACGTTGGCAGCCGGTCCGGTCCGCTCGACGGGGCGGGCCACGCCCTCGACCATTCCCTGCTGAATCAGCCACGCGGCGGGCGCGGCCGTCAGCCAATCGGGTTCAGGGCCGGGCTCAACGGTGTGGACGGCTTCCTGCATGGACTCACCCTGACCGAGCTTCGTCTCGACGAGCTCGAGTTCCTCGGGAGTCAACGTCATCTCGGGCGCAATCTCGTCCGCCAGGGGCCACAGGCTGGCCGCGACAGGGTCCACGACCTTGCGGGACGCCCGTCGACCGCCCTTTCCGTTCGGGCCGGTGGTCGGGCTGGGAATGCCGTCGGGAAGGTCGATTACGGGCCAGGCCGGCGGAGCGGCCGGGTGCGGCTCCTCGACATGTATCGGCGCATCGAAGGCAGCCGGCTGAGCGGTTTGTTCAGTCGAGTCGGCGGCGAGTTGATCGGCGAAGGTAGACCAGTCGGTGTCCCAGTGAGCGACCGGAGTCCGAACGAGCATGTGGTCGTCGAGTGGCAGGGCCTCCGAGTCGGCCTCGGGCGAGCACGACAGACACGCACCTACGCGCTCGTTCCAGCACTGGTCGCAGGCGTACTGCCGGCACGTCATGCAGAAGTTGAAGGTGCGGTGGAAGGCCTCGGTCATTCGACTCGAGTCCTGGTGCTCGTCGTCGTGGCGTGCCAGCGCCATGGCGTCGCTCATTGACTGGCCATCGGTGAGTACGAAGTTCTTCAGGCCCTTGGCGAGGACGCGTGCACCTTTGAGCGACAGGCCTTTGGGCGCGTCCGGGGAGAAGACGTAGCGTGCTCCGCACCGCTCGCAGTACGAGTTGGTCAAGTCGGGCATTGGTGCTCCGTTGTCCTGCAGGCCAGACCCAGGTGCTCGTCACACACCACTGTGGGGCAGAGTACGCCGATGTCGTCATCGCAGCATTAGGTCTGCTGGTACTCGTGGCCAGGGCCCGAAGGTCCCGGTGTCTGCAAGGTTAGCCGCAAGGAACGGCGGCTCGCATGACATCTGAACATCGCCGCCCGAAATCCCGTCATTGGTAGCAGAGGCTTGGACGGGCTTCTCCGGGGTTCGCGCCAGAGGTACGACACGTCGCAGACGGAACCGCATCGTCACGCCAGGAAAGCCAACTCGTCTCGGCGTACTATGTTGCGGCCTTCCGCCCGTCCTGGCGATGAAGGCTTCACGGACCAGGGCTCTGCGAGATGAATCGCAGGCCACCATCCGCCTTCGCGTCCTGAAGAGAGAGTCATGACAACGATCCAAGAGACCGGCGAGAGGGTTGCTTCGAACGTCGAACGGGTGATTATCGGAAAGCAACGTGAGGTTCGACTCACCCTCGTTGCCTTGCTCTGTCGCGGCCACGTCCTCATCGAAGACGTGCCCGGCACAGGCAAAACGATGCTCGCCAAAGCGGTCGCTCGCAGCCTGAATTGCAGCTTCCGCCGCATTCAATTCACACCTGACCTCCTGCCGTCGGATGTGACCGGCCTCTCGATCTACAACCTCAAGACGCAGGAGTTCGAGTTCAGGCCGGGGCCGATCATGGCCCAGGTCGTTCTCGCCGACGAGATCAACCGGGCCACGCCCAAGACGCAGTCCGCGCTCCTGGAATGTATGGAGGAGCACCAGGCCACGATCGAGGGCACCACATATCAGATGCCGGATCCATTCCTGGTAGTGGCCACGCAGAACCCGATCGAGTACGAAGGCACATTTGCCTTGCCTGAGGCCCAGCTCGACCGCTTCATGCTCCGAATCCGGCTCGGCTACCCGAGTCAGGCCGATGAGCTGACGATCCTCGATGAGCAGAAGATCACGCATCCGCTCGACGACCTGCAGTCGGTCCTGGACGTGGCCGAATTGATGGAACTCCAGGCCGCCGTTCGCAAGGTGTACGTCGATCCAAGCGTGGCGGACTACATCGTCCGCCTCACCAGCGCCACCCGAAGCCACCCGGATGTATATCTCGGGGCATCGCCTCGTGGGTCGCTGGCTCTGTATCGCACGGGTCAGGCTCTGGCGGCCCTGGCGGGCCGCGACTACGTGATTCCGGATGACATCAAGGCCCTCGCCGAAGTGGCGCTGGCTCATCGCCTGATCATCAAGACCAGTTCATCGATGCATGACATCGATCCACGCCAGGTCATCGCCGAGTTGCTGGACACGGTGCCGGTGGACTCCGCCAAGGCCAAGGGGACCGATCACCACGGCACCCCCACGCCTCCCTGGCAAGCAGGCGCCGCGACGCGCGGCGCCAGCAGCAGTCGGGCCGGCTAGGCAGCCAAGGGCGTCGTCTCGTGATCCGGCGGCTCCAATTCCTGATCGTCGCGGTCGTCCTCCTCGTCGCGGCATTCGCGACAGGACAGGGCTTCCTTTTCTACGTCGTCTACCTCGGCCTGCTGGCGGTCGGCGGCAGCTACGTGCTGACACGACTCGGCCTGGCCGATCTCGAGGCCGGATATCGAGTCGACCACCGCCAGGCCCACGTGGGTGACGAGCTCAGGGCTACGTACAGCATCTCCAACGCCAGCCGCCTCCCCAAGCCGTGGCTCGAGGTGTTCAATCCCACCGACCTGCCCGTTCTGTTGCCCGGGCGCGCCCTTGGCCTGCGGTCGTGGGCGCAGCGCTCCTGGATCGCCATCGTGCCGTTGACTCGCCGTGGGACCTACCGCATCGAGCCGATGGTGGTCAGGACCGGCGACCCGTTCGGCTTCTTCGAGGCGGCGGCGACAGTCGGGCGGCCGACCGTCGTGACGGTCTTCCCGAGAGTCGTGCCCCTGCCCAGATGGCGCCTGCCCCATGCCTACCTGGAAGGCACACACTCGACGCCTGAACGAGCTCTCCAGACGACGCCCCTTGCCACATCGGTCAGGCCGTACGCCCCGGGCGATAGCTTCAACCGCATCCACTGGCGCAGCACTGCCCGGCTTGGCGAGATCCAGGTCAAGGAGTTCGATCTCGAGCAGACGGCAGACGTCTGGATCTTCGTGGATCTAGAGAGCAGGGCTCAGGCAGGCGAGGGCGACACGTCGACCGTCGAGGATGCGCTCTGCGCGGCGGCCTCCATCGCCCACGACGCCATCCTCGAGAATCGCGCGGTCGGCCTGACTACGAGCGGCCATCGGACCGTTTCGATCCCAGCCGACCGCGGGCCAAGGCAGCGCCAGAAGATCATGCAGCTCCTGGCGGCCGTAGACGGCGACGGCCTATCTCCTCTCGCGGAGCTTCTGCTCGTTGGGCTGCCGAAACTGCGCAGGGGCATGACGGCCGTCATCGTCACGCCGTCGAGGGAACGGCAGTGGGTTCGGACCCTGACGTCGCTACGAGTCCGCGGCGTCAATGCCGCCGTGATAACGCTCGCCGCTGACAGCTACGACACGGCCAGCGGGCTCCATACCAGGAATGAGAAGGACGCCGACCTCGCCGCGCAAGAACAGCGGGCGCTGCGCTTCGCGCTGGCGGAATACGACCTCAAGGCCTACGAGGTCCATGCCGGCGACGACCTGGGGGCGGTACTCGCATGAACCACCGACCGGCCGCGGCATTTCAGAAGCAAGGGTGGTGCTAGCGATGGCGACCGCAGGCTCGTATCGTTCCGGTCTGCCTGAGATCTATCGGCCCAAGACCGAATTGGCCGGCGTCGAAGAGCCGGGGTTGGTCGGTCGGACTCTGGATCGAATGCGCCCGGACGAAGGCTGGCTGAGTCTGCCTCTGGTCTTGATCCTGGCCGGGACGATGGCCTGGTCGATCGCCGATGCCCGTTGGATCCTGGGTCAGGATTCGCTGACCAGCTTCCTGATCTGGGTCGCCCTGGCCGCGTCGTTGTGGGGCTGGGTCAGCGCCAGGCTCGACATGCGGCCGTGGGTTGCCCACACGCTTGGCTGTGTCATCGGGGCCATCGTCTTGATCGAGGTGGTGGGATCTACGTTGTACGTCGGCCCGCCGGACCCGATCGCCTGGCTCAACGCCACCTCCGATTCGGTCACGCAGGCCTACCTCGACCTGACCTGGCGCCATCAGGCAGTCACGCTGCAGGTCGGCCACTTCTGCATCGTCCTTGGGATCCTGGTTTGGGGCACCGCCCAGGCGGCCTCGTACGACGTGTTCGGCTATCACCGGGCGGTCAACGGGGTGCTGTTGCTGGCCGTGGCTCTCGTGGCCAACATGGCCCTTACCCTGAACGACCAGTTCATTGCGCTCGTCTTGTTCAGCGCCGCGGCCCTGGTCGTGTTGTTGTTCGCGCATGCCGCCGACGAGCGCTCGAGCTGGCTTCGCCACCGGATCTGGCGAGGTCGGGAGTTTCAGGCGCCGCATCTTCAGGGAGGCATGGCCTTCGCCTGCGCTGCCGTTGCCGGGGCCCTGATTCTTACGACGGTGGCCAGCTCAGCTCCGCTTGGGAGCACGTTCCAGAGCCTGGGCTCTCAGCTCGGGGACGCCATGAACTGGATGAGCGGGTACCTGCCAGTAGGCGGCTCCAGCCGGCTCCAATCGCCCGCGGACTTCGGACCCGTGGCCCACATCAACTCGATCTTCCGCGAATCCACACGAGACGTCTTCACCGTTCGCCTGCCCGACGAACCGCTCGCGATCCATTGGCGGCTCGTCGCCTATGACGAGTTCCAGGGGGCGGCGTGGACGGTGGGAGCGGGTCAATCCAGCGATGACGTGATTGCCGGGACGACTCTCGACGGCGGGACACTCGATCTGGTCGGCGCGAACACTGCGGGCCGCATCGAGGTGACGGCGGACGTTCACGTCCAGGACTCCGGGATGAAGCACCTCGTCGCCACCAACGAGCCCGACAGCGTGAATGTCCCCGTCCACCGAACTCTCGTAGGCGCCGATCCCGCGAACGTGAACGTGGCGTGGTTCACCGTCGACGCCGGCGACTACCAGGTCTCCGCCTACGTGCCAAACGAGGATCCGACCGGCAACGGCCTGACCGAATGGCGACTGCGCCACGCCGGCACGGACATCCCGCCGGACCTGCAGGCCAGGTATACGCAGGGCACCGATTTGGTGAAAGCCGACGGCAACGCACTGCTGGCTGAGATCGCGGGTTGGGCCAACTCGAACGGCAACGCCTTCGACACCGAATACGACGTCGCCAAGGAGATCCAGGACTATCTCCACAGCGATCGGTTCACCTACAAGACCGACCTCACCCAGTTCGCGGCCCAATGCAACGGCCTATCCACGGTCGACTGCTTCGCCAGAGTCAAGACGGGCTTCTGCGAGCAGTACGCGACGACGATGACGATGCTGATGCGGCTGAAGGGCTACCCGGCGCGATACGTCCAGGGCTACCTGCCCGGCCCCACCGACGCGCACACGTTGATCCAGCAGGTCACGACCAGCCAGAAGCACGCCTGGGTCGAGGTCTTCTTCCCGAGCTATGGCTGGATCCCGTTCGACCCAACAGGCGGCGGCGTAGGTGATCCGACGGAGCTAGTCCCGGGAAGTGCCGTGACCGCGACGCCAACTCCGAACCTGTCCTTCAATCCCCAGTCCACGCCTCGTCCGCGGCCGAGCCACAGTCCCGTGCCCGGATCAACCGCCGCCACCACCACGGGCGACAACGGCGCGGCCTTGCTGGTGCCCGCGATCCTGATCGTGATTCTTGCTCTCGCGCTCTTCGTCTTCTGGCGGCGCCGTCCGAGGCGGCAGGAGGGAGCGGAGACGGTCTACCGCAGCGTGGTCCGACTCGCCAGTCGGCTCGGATACAAGCCCAGTCCCACGCAGACGGTCTTCGAGTACACAGGCATGCTGGCCGAGGTCGTGCCACAGGCGCGAGTATCGCTCGGGATCGTGGCCACGGCGACGGTTGAGGCCACATATGGAAAGCAGGAGTTGAGCTCCGAACGGCTGGTGTTCGTCGCAACCGCACACCGGATAATCCGGCAGGCTCTGCTCAGGCTGGCTCTACGAATGCCCAGAATCCGCCGACAGGGCCGCAAGCACGGCGGGTCAAGGCGCATCGGCAGGGCGCCTCGAACGAGCCGCTGATCTGCTCCCGCCAGGCCGACGCGAACACCGGTAGGCGTGGACACGCGAGCGCGGGCTAAAGCGCGCCGCTCGCGTCCCGCTTCGAGGCGTCGATCTCCGAAGTCGCGAGCGCGCCAGAGCGCGATTCGAGGTTGAGGGAGCGCATGACAGCGCGGCCGGCCCGTATCTCGATGACGGAGATTGCCCCGAGTCCGAAATCGAAGTTCCAGAAGTGCTCGAGAGGCAGGTCGAGGAGCACGCACGCGACAACCCTGAAGACACCGCCGTGGCCCACTATCAGCGACCAGCGGCGCGTCTCGGGGCCGCTCGGGCCGTAGCCGAGGACCTGGTGACGGTCCATCGTGCCGGGCTTTGCGCCATCCGCCATTTCGGTGAGGAGCCTGGACAGTGACGCCTCGACCCGCGCCGCCACCTGCGGGAGAACCTCTCCGCCGGGGGCGGAAAAGTCCATGGGCCAGCGTCGCCAGCCGGCGAGCGAGTCGCCGAAGCGGGCGTTGATCTCCTCTTCGGTCAGGCCTTCCCATACCCCCTGGGAGATCTCGCTGAAGCCGGCATCGGGTTGGAGTGGGGGAGTGGCGCGGCCCGCGGCGGTCATCTCCTCGACCGCCAGCTCGGCGCTGCGTCGCGCCCGTCCCAACGGCGAGTGCACGATCGCGAATGGCTCGGAATTGGGGACCGGTACCGGGGGATCGGCAGCGGGAGACGCGAGCCGGCGGCCGGCAAGACGAGCCTGCAGCTCGCCCAGCGGCGTCAGCGGCGCCTCCATTGAGCCCTGGAAGCGGTTCTCGACGATGAACTGCGTCTGGCCATGACGAAGTAGAACGAGGATCGCGTCGAGGCCGGCAGGAATCAGCGGAGCGGCTCCGGAGGGCCGGGTTCCCCCGGCTCGGAGCCGCTCCGCCTCCCGCGGAGTGGAGTTCAATTGACGCCGGCAGCCCGGATCGACCACACGTCGAGGACGGACGGGTGGTTCCGAATCTGCTCGGTGACCTCGTCCGACACTTCATTGTCCACGGCGAGGAGCATGAGGGCGTTCTGCCGGGGAGCGGTTCGGGCAAGGGTCATGGAACTGATGTTGACGTCGGCTTCGCCGAGGATGAGGCCGATGCGTCCCATGGTCCCGGGCTTGTCCTGGTGGCGAGTGACCACCATCAGGGGCGCCGGCGCCATGTCGATCCAGTTGTCGTCGATGCGTACGAGCCGTGGCTCGCCGTTGGCAACCGTGCCGGCAACGACGGCCGTGCCGTTGTCGCCCGCGACGGTGAGAGTGACCAGCGAGGCGAACGTGCCGGCATCGTTGCTCTTGCGCTCGTTGACGGTGAGGCCGCGGCTCTTGGCCAGGAACCCGGCATTGATGAGGTTGACGCGCTCGCTCGTGGCGTTCTCGAGGATGCCGCGCAGTGCGGCCGCCGCGAGTTGCGAGGCGTCGTGGTTGGCGAGATCGCCGGCCACGTCGACGGTCAGAGTCTTGACGCCGCCGCGCAGGTACTGGGCGGCAAACCGGCCCAGGATCTCGGTGAGCGGCAGGTACGGGGCAATTGCCCGTGACGTCTCCGGGGTGAGCAGCGGTGCGTTGACCGCATAGCGAGCGGAGCGGCCGGCGAGGACGTCGATGACCTGCTCGCAGGCCTCCTCGGCTACGCGCAGCTGGGCTTCGGCGGTAAGGGCGCCAAGGTGCGGCGTCAGGATGGTGTTCGGGGCGGTCAGTAGCGGGTTGTCGGCGGCCGGAGGCTCGGACTCGTAGACGTCGAACGCCGCGCCGGCGATCTTGCCGTCGGTCAGGGCCTGGGCCACAGCCGCCTCGTCGTAGACGCCGCCACGGGCGACGTTAACGAGCATCACGCCGGGCTTGAGCTTGCCGATGTTGTCGGCATTGATGATGCCCCGGGTGGCCTTGTTGAGGGGCACGTGGACGGTGATGACGTCGGCGGTCTCGATGATCTTGTCGACATCGGCCAGAGTCACGCCGTGCAACGCGGCTTGCTCTGCGGTCACGAACGGGTCGTAGCCGATGACGTTCATCTCGAGGCCACGGGCTCGATCGGCCACGGCCTGGCCGATCTTGCCCAGGCCGATGATGCCCAGGGTGCGTCCGCGGAGTTCGACACCGGTGAAGCTGCTGCGCTTCCACTCGCCTCGGCGCATCGACGCGTCGGCGGCCGCGGTCTTGCGGGCCAAAGCCAGCATCAGGGCGATGGTCTGCTCCGCGGCCGAGATGGTGTTGCCCGTGGGCGCGTTCACGACCACGATGCCGGCCTTGGTGGCGGCTTCCAGGTCGACGTTGTCCACGCCGACGCCGGCTCGGCCGATGACGACCATGCGAGCGGCGTGGGCGAGGATCTCGGCCGTGACCTTGACCTGGCTGCGCACGAGCAAGGCGTCGTACTCGCCGATGATCGCGGCCAGCTCTTCCGGCGACAGGCCGATCTTCTCGTCCACTTCGTGATGAGCCCGGAGGATCTCGAGGCCCTGCTTGGCCAGGGGCTCGGCAACGAGGATCTTCACCTTGTGCTCCTTACTTGGCCAGGCCGAGGGACCGAAGGGCGGCAACCTGAGCGGCCGCCACGGCGGCTCCGGGCTTGACCGGTCGATCGAGCTCGATGAGGGTCTGCTCGAGCACGGCCATGGCGTTGAGGATGGCCGGAATGGTGACGTGCCCGAGGTGGCCGATCCGGAAGATCTTGCCCTTGAGTGCTCCCTGCCCGCCGGCAACCACGAGGCCGAGCTTACGGAGCTTGCCGTTGAACGCCTTCCAGTCGAGGTCCTCCGGGATCCAGGCGCCTGTGACAGTGTCCGAGGCGAAGGCCGGATCGCCCAGGAGCTTGAAGCCGAGAGCCGTGAGGCCGGCTCGGACTGCGGCCCCAACCGCGGCGTGACGCTTCCAGATCTCGGGCAGGGTCTCCTGCTCCATCATCTCGAGGGCGACGTCGAGCTGGAACATGACCGCCACGGCCGGGGTCCAGGGCGTCTGGCCCGATTCGGCGCTGGTCTTGTGGGCGGCCAGATCGAAGTAGAACTTCGGCATCTTGGCAACTGCCGCGGCTTCCCAGGCGCGCGGCGAAACGGCCACGAAGCTCAACCCCGGGGCGACCATCCAGGCCTTCTGGGATCCGCTGACAACCACGTCCAGGCCCCAGGCGTCGGTCTCGAACGGGACGGCACCCAGGCCCGAGATGGCGTCGACGATGATCAGCGCGTCGGGCGCGAGTTGCTTGACGGCGGCGGCAAGGTCCTTGATCGGGTTCGTGACGGCGGTTGAGGTCTCGTTCTGAGTCATCAGGACGGCCTTCCAGGGGCCGCCGGCCTGAAGGGCCTCGCGAACCTTGGCTACGTCGGCGGCCTTGCCCCACTCGAACGCCAGCTTGGTCACGTCCGCGCCGTAGACCGTGGCGATCTTGGCGAAGCGATCGCCGAAGGCGCCGATCGTGATCGCCAGCACCTTGTCGCCCGGGGAGAGGAAGCTGACGATCGCCGACTCGAGGCCACCCGTCCCAGCCGCGGTCACGATCAGGACGTCGTTCTGTGTCTTGTAGAAGGTCTTGAGGCGATCGATGACCCGGTTCTGCAGGGCGGCGAACTCGGGCCCGCGATGGTTGACCATCTGCCGGGCACCAGCCTCGCGGACTGCGTCGGGGAGCGAAGTCGGGCCGGGAATTCGAAGGTTGGGCTCGAAGCGATTCACGTAATCCACCTCTCTGCGGGAACAGGATGCCGCGGAATACTAGTGGTGCGTTGTGGCTCCGGCCAGTGTGGTATATATGACCGCATATGCAGAAGCGAACCACTATCCTGATCGACTCGGACCTGCTGGAGCGGCTGGACCGCTTCGCGGCTCGGAGCGGGGTGACCAAGACTTCGGTCCTCACCGCTGCCGTGGAGTCGTACCTCGAGGTTCACGACACCGCTCCGGATCTCTCGTTTGTGGCCATCGGTCGCAGCGACCACGGGCGGTTGTCGCTCGACGGGCGCTCGATAGCCCGCCGTGAGGCCGGACTTCGACCCGGCCCGGAGGACGTCTGAACGTGGCCATTCTCCTCGACTCGAGCGCCGTCCTCGCCGCCGCGGATCAATCGGACTTGAACCATCGTGCGGCGGTGGCGTGGTTCGGTCGGGTCAACGAGCCCCTGATGATCGGGGCCCTGACGCTGGCCGAGCTGGACCTGCTTCTGCAGCGAGAACTCGGGCTGCGGGCGGTGTTCGCGCTCCTCAAGTCGATCGGCAGCGGGGCAGTGAAGGTCGTGGCTCCGACCACGGCGGATCTGGTCCGCGCCACGGAGTTGATGCACGAAACCATCGAGTATCGGCCGCGCCTCACCGACGCTGTGCTGGTGGCAACTGCCGAGCGACTCGGCGTGACCCGGGTTGCGGTCTTCGATCGTCCGCCGATAGCGATCTTCCGCCCGAGGCATGTGCGAGCCCTGGAGCTCGAACCCTAGCTCGAGACCGCGGCACAACGAGAGTGGTGCGGTCCGGCTCCACGGAAACCTCCACTGCGCTCAAGTTGGATCGCCCGTTCCCGACGACCCTGGCGAAGAGCCGGATCGCCAGGAACCGCGCGGAACCACCCGAGACAGACGTCCTGCAGCAGGTAGTGGCGAACCGGCTCTCTCTTCGGGCGCAGCGGGCCGGCGACGGATCGGTCGTCGAGTTTCGCCGGAGCAGAGGTCAGGCCGGCAGAAGATCCTGAACGCGGATGGCGTTCCCTTCTTCGCTGCGGACGATACGAAGGGCGACGCGGGTCGAGTCGGCGCGGCCGTAGTCGAATCCGTTGGTCTCCTCCGTCGGAGCAGTGAGCGGCGGAGCCTGCCTGGTAAGCATGGCCAGGATCACGTCATATGGCTGCGATGTCCGGCGCTCCACGATCTCGGCGATTCGAGCGGGGTCGTTGGCGACGCGGAGGATCTTCGCTCGGTCGAGTCTCGGCCACAGCAGCATGGCGCGCTCGAAGTAGCAGGACGGCTTCTGTGGGGCAGAGCGGCGGGCAGGCTGGGCCTTCGGGCTCACAGTCCGCACAGGTCTGCGAAACGAACTCTCGGCGCCAACCATGGGCGCGACGGCGTGCGCTCGTGACATGGCACTCCCCGTGTAACCACTTGAGACGCAACTGAGTATTCGGCCGGCATGCGTGAATCTGTACCGGCGGCAGGGGCGCGTCCGTGACAGATTCGTTGCAGCCCGTGAGACAAGCCGCAGGCCCGCAATCGGCGCCTAATCTCTTCTCCTTCGGCGCCCGATTCCCGAGCTGCGGAGGGCCTGCCCGGCAACCCGCAACTTCCAATGCGCAGGCTGCGACGGTACGAATTCGTTCGCAATAACCCGGTCGAGTAGGGCCGGCAGAACTAGGTAAATCGGCGCAGAAGAGCGACCTTCTGGCGGCCGGTCGGGCTAGCTGTCGCCGGCATCGCGGCGCTGTTCCTCGGCCAGTTCGCGCAGACTCTGCTGGCGCAGGCGCATGCCTTCGGAGCCGGCGGACATGGGATCTGCCTGGGGCTGGCCATCGACGCGAGGCTTCCGTCGAGGGCTGTCCAGGCGGCCCTTCGCGAGGCGGTCCAGCCGCTCGCCGATCTTCTGCTCGGCGCCCAGCCCGCCTGGGAAGTAGTAGCGTCGGCCGACAAGGTTGTCGGGCAGGTACTGCTGGTCGACGTCGTCGCCCTCGTAGTCGTGGGGGTAGCGATAGTTGCGACGGCCGGCGCCATTCGACCTCAGGTGTGGTGGAACCGGCAGCGAGCCCTTGTCCAGCACATCGGCCATGGCGGCGAAGTAGCCGCGCCCGACGGCGTTGCTCTTGGTCGTGACCGCCAGCATCACGGTCGCCTCGGCCAGGGCATATTGCGCCTCCGGCAGGCCGACCCAATCGAGAGCCTGAGCCGCGGCCACGGCCAACTCGAGAGCCCGGGGGTCGGCCAGACCAATGTCCTCCGAGGCCAGGATGATCAGCCGGCGGGCGATGAAGCGGGGGTCCTCGCCGGCGGCGATCATCGACGCCAGCCAGTACAGGGCGGCGTCGGGGTCGTTGCCCCGAACGCTTTTGATGAAGGCGCTGACAGTGTCGTAGTGGCCGTCGCCGGCTCGGTCGTAGGCCAGGACGCGCTGCTGAGCCGCGGCCTCGACATCTTCGAGGCGAGGCGAGACACGGCCGTCGGCGTCGTGTATCCCCTCCGAATCGGCGATCGACACGGCCCCCTCCAGGACGTTGAGGGCCTGGCGG
Organism: Chloroflexota bacterium; assembly: GCA_003142755.1. Lineage (GTDB taxonomy): Bacteria > Chloroflexota > Limnocylindria > Limnocylindrales > CSP1-4 > Fen-1039. Next base: position 22,250 of record PLNK01000181.1, read on the forward strand.
GCATCGCCCGCGGACAGACTGACGAGATGTTCGAGCGGCTCATCTGCCAGGGCCACGCCCCCGATTGGACCCAGTTCGCCGGCCAGGCCCCGCTCCGGGTCGATCAGGGCGCGCCGGACGACCGTGCCGACCTCCTCGTCGGTGAGCGGCTCGAGGCGATAGACCCGCAGACGAGACAGCAGGGCGGAGTTGACCTCGAAGTACGGGTTCTCGGTTGTGGCACCAACGAGCGTCACCGTGCCGTTCTCGACGTGCGGCAGAAGGGCGTCCTGCTGGGCTTTGTTGAAGCGATGGATCTCGTCGATGAACAGGACGGTCTGCTGACCGTTGAGAGTCAGTCGTTCGCCGGCTTCGGCGACCAGTGCGCGAACCTCCGCCACGCCGCTCATGACCGCGGAGATCGTCACCAGGCGAGCACCGGCGGCCCCCGCCAGGACGCGGGCCAGGCTCGTCTTGCCGCTGCCGGGAGGTCCCCAGAACAGAAGCGACCCGAGATGGCCGCCCTCGATGGCCCGGCGCAGGGTCCCGCGTTCGCCGACGAGCCGTTCGTGACCGACCAGCTCGTCGAGGGTGCGAGGGCGCATCCTGGCCGCAAGTGGCTGGCGCTCGCGCGGCGGCACGAAAGCGGGCTGTTGCCCGGACTCTGAGGTCAGGCTACGGTTGGCGCGGCGTCCTGCCATCAGTCGATCCTACAGGCTGCCCGTTGTCACGGTATCGGGCCGGGGTCGATGGCTGTCGGAGAAGCCGTGGCCGCTCCGCTGCAGCCGCGCACCGGGCGCATCCTCCGTACTGTGTAGCATTCGGAGTGCATGGCTATCCCAATCCTCCGTCGCGTCGTTTCCCGCGGATCACGGTCGAGCCTGCCCGCTGCGCCATCGCCTGACCCCGCCGCGCAGATGATCGCGCATGGCGCCGCGATCCAGCGCGTCATCGATGCAGTCGACTCGCTCGTCGTGGTCGCCTCACTCGAGTGCAGTCTCTGGCTGTGGAATCAGCGGTGCGACGAAACGTCGGGGGTGCCGCTTTCGGAGGTTGCCGGCAAGCCGCTGTGGTCGGTCATGCGGCTCAGACCGAACCTTCGGACGGTGGCCCAGGACGCGTTCGACAGGCTCGCTTCCGCGGTCGAGCGGAAGGTCGAGTTCCAGGCTCAATGGCTCCGCAAAGACGGTCGGAAGGCTCGCGTCTCGTGGTCGGCCCGTCTCGTCGACTGCGGCGATGGCTTTCGCTTCGTGGTCGCGACCGGCACGGAGACTACTCGTGGGCTCAAGGTCGCCCGCGAGATCGCCGAAACCGAGTCGCGCTTCGAGAAGCTGCTCGAACTGCTCCCGGACCCGGTGGTCGTCCACCAGAACGGCCTGGTGGTCTTCGTCAACCGCGCCGCCATCGAGTTGTACGGTGCCGGTAGCGCCGCGGAGCTGGCTGGCAGACCTGTCATCGAACAGGTGGCACCCGAGAGTCGAGAGTTGGTTCGGGAGCGAATGGCCCACATGCTCGCTTCGGGCGAGGCGGCGCCGCTCACCGAGGAGCGACATCTGAGGCTCGACGGAACGGCCTTCGACGTCGAGGTCGTGTCTGCGCCGGTGGTCTTCGACGGCCGGCCGGCATTCGAACTCATAATTCGTGACGTGAGCACTCGCAAGGGCACCGAGGCAGCCCTTCGCGCGAGCGAGGCTCGCGTCAGGGCGGTCTTCGATCAGTCGTCTCTGCCGATGATCCTCGGAGATCGGGCAGGGCACCCGGTCGAAACCAACGCTGCCTTCCGCCGCCTCCTCGGTTACGACAGCGCGGAAGTGAGCTCGCTGGCCATCGCGGACTTCGCCCATCCGGCCAACCGAGACGCTTCGCGCCTGCTGCTCAAGGAAGTGTTTGCGGGTCGCAGCGATGGGTTCGAGACGGAGAAGCGGTACGTCGCAAAGGACGGGCACGAGATCTGGGCTCGGGTCCACGTCTCACCGGTCCGCGAAGGGCTGGGTCTGCCAGAGTTCTCGCTGGCCACGATCGAGGACATCTCCGAGCGCAAGGTTCTCGAAGAACACCTTCGCGAAGCTTCCAAGATGGAGGCCCTGGGCCGATTGGCTGGCGGCGTCGCCCACGACTTCAANNCGACTTCAACAACCTCCTGACCGTGGTGAACGGCTATGCGGATCTCCTGATCCTGGCGCTCGAAGGCGACGAGCGCGCGACCGATGCCGTCGAGATTCGGAGGGCCGGGTCTCGAGCGGCCGAGCTGACGGCGCAGCTTCTGGCATTCGGACGCCGCGGCAAGCGCGCCATGGAACCTGTCGATCTCAACGCCCGAATCGAGGCCATGGTGCCGATGCTGCGGCGCCTGCTGGGCGAGGAGATCGAGTTCGGGGTGATGCTCGACCGGACGCTCGGGGCCGTCGAGGCCGATCCCAGCCAGCTCGACCAGCTTGTCATGAATCTCGTTGTGAACGGCCGGGACGCCATGCCGGGCGGCGGGTCGCTGGCCCTGACGACGAGCGGCCTGGTGTCTGGCATCGGCAACCGCGATACCGACAAGGTTTGGGCCAGCCTGGAGATCGCCGATTCGGGCGTCGGGATGGATTCGGAATTGCTCGAGCACGTCTTCGAGCCGTTCTTCACGACGAAGGGCCAGGGCAAGGGAACCGGACTGGGCCTGGCGACGGTCTACGGCATCGTCCAGCAGATGGGCGGCCACATCCGCGTCGAATCGACTGTCGGGGTGGGCTCGCGCTTCATAATCGAACTGCCGCAGTGCGAAGTGGCGATGCAACAGCCCGGCGCCCCAGCCACCGAATCAGCTTCCGGACGCCGAGCCGGGGAAACGATCCTGCTGATCGAGGACGAGCCGACCGTCCGTGACTTCTGCAAGCGGGCCCTCGACGCGGAAGGCTACCTAGTCCATGTAGCCGGCCCGCACGAGGCGTTGGGCCTGGCCGACAAGCTCGGCGCCGACCTCGACATTCTGGTCACGGACGTCGTCATGCCGGACTTCGATGGGCCCACCATCGCGGCCGCGCTGAGCTCCAAGCGCCGTGACCTGAAGGTTCTCTTCATGTCGGGCTATCCGCGGGATCGCGAAGAGGAGTTGACGGGGGCGGCCGCCGAAGGCGCGGTGCTGACCAAGCCGTTCACGCCAAGGGAGCTATGTGACGCCGTGCGCCGGGTGCTTGACAGGCCGCCGCGAGAGTCCTGAGCTCGACTCGGATGGTGCCGGGGGTGCGGCAGCCGGCCGGTCTAGCTGATCGTCACCGCGCGGATGACGTCGATGAGGACGAACAGGACAGCCAGCACCGCGACGATGGCCCCGCCTACGACCAGGATCCGGCGAACGTCGCGGACCACATAGCCGTACTCCTCGGCAGCCCGCGCTGCCAGCAGGCCCTGGCCGCCGGCGCGGCCGGGCCGTGCGACTTCCGCGGCTCGACCTCGGTCGCGACCGCGCGCCCGGGTGACCTCGGCGGCCCGTTCCTGGGCGATGATCTGCGACTCGAGCTCTGCCGCTCGAGCCTCCTCGGCCGCGGACAGGCTGCCGGCGGCTTGAGATTCGAGGCGAGACTGGGGTCTGGCGGAACCGTGCCTCTCGGCATGTCGCTGGCCAGGTCGGTTCGATCCACGAGTGCGCTTGGCCATGGCTTGTGAGAGGCCTCCGTTGGCTCAGTCGTAGGCAGGCGCGGGGCGTGCGCTGCCGGTCAATACACACATCCGAAGCTATTCGGTGGCGTCGAGGATACCATCCCGGTCGGTCTCGCCGGGCGCCGCGGGGCGCCGCGCCGTCCTGGCTCTACGCCGCCTTCAGAGCAGCCTTACGCTCGCGGCTGGTAGACTCGGGGGCGATTGACGGAGGTACTTGTGGTCGACTTCTTTTCCAACAACCTGGCTGCCATCACATTGGTACTGGCAGGCTTGTGCCTGCTGACGATGGTGATGCTGCAGTCGATCCAGGTCAGCAAGCTAAGGCGACGCATCGATGACCTTACGGGGGGCGTCGAGGGCAGCGACCTCGAATCGGTTCTGGGCGAGCATCTGGAGACCGTGCATCAGGTCGGCCGCGATCTCGACGAGCTGACCGCGCGAATGGCGGTTCTGGAGAGTTCTGCGCGTCACCACTACGCCCGACTGGGGCTGGTTCGCTTCAATCCCTTCCCCGACACCGGCGGCAACCAGAGTTTCGCTCTGGCCCTGCTCGACGAGTCGGACGATGGCTACATCGTGAGCAGCCTTCATTCTCGGACCGGCACTCGCATCTACGCCAAGGCCGTTGTTGGTGGCAAGTCCGATACGTCGCTGTCGGCTGAGGAGCAGGACGCAATCGACGAGGCCCGCGCCAAACGGTCCTCCCGACCCTCTGCGCCGCCGCGATCAGCGGCCGCAAGTCGCGCTGCCGCCGCGCCGAGCGCCGTGCCGGCTGCAGCTCCCAGCGTGGCTCCCAGGGTTTCGCCAGCCGTGGGCGCACCCGCGGCGAAGCCGATGCCGGCCGTCGCTGAGGCACCTAAGGCAGCGCCCGCCAGGGCGGTTTCGGCGCCGGTTTCCAAGCCAGCTGCCCCTGTCGCCCCAGCCCAGGAGACCGCCAAACGGGCCGCCAGTGAGCAGGCGAAGGGTCAGGAGAAGTCCAAGGACGCCGTCGCTGCCGAGGAGGCCGAGGCGCCCGACTCCGAGCGGGTAGGCTTCAAACCTGGACGGCCGCCGGTTTCCGAGCCTCGAACCAAATAGGCGCACCCGGCAGTGAGTGACACGTGAGATGTCACTGCGGCCGATGAGACTGCCAGGATGACGCGCCAGGGCCGCCGGGCATCCACACGCGAACCGCTCCCGCTGGAGCAGATACCTGTCTGGTGGGCGCCTCCGCCCGATGACGAGGTCGCTGCCGAGTCGGTTGCCGGCGTCGAGTCGCTCCTCGCCGGGCTCAATGCCGAGCAGCGACGCGCCGTGTGCCACGGTGATGGGCCGCTGCTGGTGGTCGCGGGCGCCGGAACGGGCAAGACCCAGGTCATCACGCGCCGCATCGCCTGGTTGATTGCGACCCGCCGAGCGCGGCCGTCGGAGATCCTGGCCCTGACCTTCACGGACAAGGCCGCGGNNGCGGTATCCACGTTCCACGCCTTCGGCGACCGGCTCGTTCGAGAGTTCTCGCTCGAGTTGGGTCTGCCCACCGACTCGCGCGTCCTCTCCCGACCGGAGGTCGTGATATTCCTGCGAGAGCGGCTCTTCGAATTCGAGCTGGACGAGTACAGGCCGCTGGGCGACCCGACGCGTTTCCTCGGCGCGCTGGCCACGCTGTTCAGCCGCTGCAAGGACGAGGACGTCAGTCCCCAGGCCTACCTCGACTTTGCGTCCGCGCTGAAGGCCGGGGCCGCGGCGAGCCGGGCGGGCGAGGGCGCCGGTGGCGCCGAAGCGACCGACGGCACCCTCGCATTGGAGGAGGAGGCGCGCCGCCAGTCAGAGCTGGCTCGCGCCTATGACTGCTATCAGAAGCTCCTGCGGAAGGCCGGATTGATCGACTTCGGGGACCAGGTCAGCCTGGCGCTTCGTCTGCTGCGCCAGTCGGCGGCGGCGCGGGTCGAGCTTCAGGCGCGTTTCCGCTACGTCCTCGTCGACGAGTTCCAGGACACCAACCGCGCCCAATCGGAGCTCGTCGAGCTGCTGGCTGCGCCGCACGGCAACGTGACCGTCGTGGGCGATGACGACCAATCGATCTACAAGTTCCGCGGCGCTGCGATCAGCAACATCATCGAGTTCAAGCGCCGCCACCTGCGAACCCGCCAGATAGTGCTGCGCCGAAACTATCGTTCGATGGCGCCGATCCTGGACGCCAGCTACCGCCTCATCCGGTTCAACGACCCGGATCGGCTGGAAGTACGCAACGGCATCGACAAGCGGCTCGTGGCCGAGCGCGGCGGCACGATCAGGCCGGTCCGGCATCTCGTCTTCGCCACCGGGTCCGAGGAGGCCGACGGCGTGGCTCGAGAGATCGCGGCTCTCGTTACCGGCGGCTCGAAGCCGCGAGATTTCGCGATCCTGGTTCGCGCCAACGCCGATGCGGATCCGATCCTGCGCAGCCTGAATATGGCCGGGGTGCCGTGGCGCTTCTCGGGTACTTCGGGTTTGTACGCTCGCCCGGAGATACGCCTGCTGCTCGCTTTCCTGCGGGCGATCGCCGATCTCTCGGCCAGTGTCGACGTCTACGCCATGGCCGCATCCGACGTGTACGGGCTGGGTGGTCCGGATCTCACAGCCATCGTCAACAGCGCCCGCCGCCGCAATCGGTCGCTCTGGGAAGTCCTCGAGGAGCTCACTCGACAGCCCGGCCTGCTGCGGCTCGCGCCGGAAACCCGCGCCACGCTGGAACGGCTCGTCGGCGATATACGGCGCTACACGGACCTGGCCCACGAACGGCCGGCCGGCGAGGTGCTGTACCGCTTCCTGCGGGACAGCGGCCTGCTCTCGAGGCTTGCGTCGACCGACTCGGTGGCCGCGGAGGAGTCGCTCCAGAACATCGCCCGCTTCTTCGACATCATCCGGGCGCAGTCGGACCTGCTGCCTGACGACCGGATCGTCTTCGTTGCCCGTCACCTTCAAACGCTGATCGATGCGGGCGACGACCCGGCCACGGCCGAGATCGACCCGGACGCCGATGCGGTTTCGGTGCTGACGGTCCACAAGGCCAAGGGCCTGGAGTTCCCGGTCGTGTACATGACCGGCCTGATCGACGGTCGATTTCCGGCTCGCACCCGTCGCGAGCCGCTGGGACTGCCGGTGCAACTCGTCCACGAAACGCTGCCGGAGGGCGACGCCCACGTCCAGGAAGAGCGGCGACTCTTCTACGTGGGCATGACCAGGGCTCGCGATGAGCTGGTCCTGAGCCATGCCTCGGACTACGGCGGCCGGCGGGCGCGGCGGGTTTCACAGTTCGTGCTCGAGGCGCTTGACCTGCCGGCGACCGCAGCCACCGGCGCGGCGGCGGATGCCCTCGCCCACGCCCCACTGGAGCGGCTGGCGGCGTTCGAGCCAAAGGCTGAGCCGGTCGAGCCGGGGCGAGAGGTCGTGGAGGGACCGCTCTCGCTGAGCTTCTATCAGGTCGACGACTACCTGACCTGTCCGCTCAAGTACAAGTACGTCCACGTCCTGCGTGTGCCCATCGCGCCGCACCACTCGATCGTGTACGGCTCTGCTCTGCACAAAGCGGTCCAGGAATTCCACCGGCGTCAGGCCCGCGGCTACACGATGACCGAGGACGAATTGCTGGCAGCCTTCGACGCCGCCTGGTCCAACGAGGGGTTTCTCACACGGGAACATGAGGAGGCGCGGCTGGCGGCCGGTCGGGCCGCGTTGCGCCGTTTCCGCGAGGAGCAGCTCCAGCCGGGCACGATCGTGCCGGCATACGTCGAGCGCGAGTTCAGCTTCACTCTCGATGGCGATCGAATCCGTGGTCGGATGGATCGTGTCGACATCGAGCGTTTGGAGTCCGCTTCGGCCGAGGCCCAGCCTGCGGCGGGGGAGGGTCAGCACCCCGACGCCGTCACGCCCGTGCTGCCGGGCTTCCACCCTGAGCGCGTCACCATCACCGACTACAAGTCCAGCGACGTCCGCGACCCGGCCCGAGCCCGAGAGCGCGCCCGAGAGTCGCTCCAGCTGCAGATCTATGCCATGGCTTACCAGGCCGAGACCGGTCGACTGCCGGACGCGCTGCAACTCTGGTTCCTCGAGTCGGGCCTGGTTGGGCGCGTCGAGGTCGACGAGAAGAGGCTCGACAAGGCCCGCGATTCGATTCGGAAGGCGGCCGCCGGTATTCGGGCGCGGCGGTTCGAGGCCAGTCCGGACTATCTGGCTTGCGGCTACTGCGCTTTCCGCGACATCTGCCCGGCGAGCGTCGCCAAGTGAGAGGCGTGCAGGCGATAACGCTCGACGTCGGGAACACGCTGGTTGTCTTTCCCGCGATTCTCAATGTTGGCGACGATCCGGGCGCGGACGTGGTGGGCGCCCACGGCGTCGGCTGGCGTGCGACCTGGGTTCGCCTGAAGCCGGCGGACTCGCCGCTGCCGGTGGCGCCGGCGTCGCCAGAAGCGCGACCCGATCTCACGATCGACTCGATTCTGGAGCTGAAATCGGCCCTCGGTAGGTAGACTGGCCTCGATGGAACTGAGGGATCGTCTGGCCAACTGCTTCTTCATCGGCGCCGCGCTCATCGGCTGGGTGGCGGTGGCGCAGTTCGTGACGACCACCTATCCGCACAAGGACCCCACCACCGGGTTGGTCGGAGCGGCGATGATCGGCCTCGGCTGCGGCCTGACGACCGTTCCGCTCTTCTGGCTGGCGGCTTTCGCCAGCCACCGCCGGATCGCATTGCTCGGCGACTGGGGCCGGGCCATACGACGGGGCGCATGGGTCGCCGCTGTTGTCACCCTATTCGTGGCGCTTCGGATTCAGGCCGTCCTGAGTCTGCCGATCGCGGTCTTCGTGGTCGTCCTCGTGCTCATGGCCGAGATCACCCTCTCGATGGAGCGGTAGGCTGCCCGACTTCGACCGTCAGACCTCCAACACGGCTCTCATGTCGCCATGGACCCGCTTGAACTCCGGCAAGCTCGACCCCTTCCAAGGTTCGCCTACAGGCTACTTGTCGACCGTTGTCGGCGTTTGGACTGCGCACGCCGGAGCGCGCAAATCACCCAACCCTTCAGGGCGAGTTATGTCACGCTTCACTCGATGACCGAGCCCCGACGCGATCCGACTACCGCCGCTGCGCTGGCCCGGCTCTACGACCTCGATTTGGCCGAGGACCCCGGCGACATCGAGTTGTACCTGGCGCTGGCCGCGCGGACCGGCGGGCCGGTACTCGAGATCGCGGCCGGATCCGGACGGGTGGCGTTGCCGCTCGCAGGCTCGGGTTACGCGGTCACTGCCGTCGACAACGACCCCGCCATGCTAGCCCGGGCCGTGGCGGCGGCCGCGAAGGCCGGGGCGGAGGCCCAGACGCGATTCGAGCCGGTCGAGGCCGATCTGATCGGCCTGAAGCTGCCCGGGAGCGCCAGGTTCCGCCTGGCCATCCTGGCCCTCAACTCGATCCTGCTGCTCGACAGTCGGGATACGCAACAGGCCGCGCTCGAGACGATGGCCCGGCATCTCGAGCCCGGCGGCATTGCGGTTGTCGACGTTTGGCTGCCCAGCGCGGACGAACTGGCCCGATATGACGGCCGCATCTGCCTCGAGTACGTCCGAGACGATCCCGAGACCGGGCTGTTGGTCACGAAGAAGACGGCGGCGCAGCACGAGCCCGCAACCGGTCACGTTCACCTGACCTCGATCTACGAGGAGGGGAGCCAGGGGGGAGTCGTTTCCAGGTGGGTGCGTGAGGACCGGCTGAGGCTGCTCAACGCCGAAGATCTCCGTGCCCTGGCCGAGTCCGCGGGCCTCGAGGTCGAAGTAGTTGCGGGCGATTACGGCCTCGATCCCATAGGTCCCCATGACGAACGGGCCATTCTTGTAGCGCGGCGGCGGGGCAGACCCGCCCCGCAGGCTTGATATAGTCGGTCTGTGGCCAACCCTAGCTCGATTCGCCTGTTAGTCGCGGAAGATGTTCCGCAGGTAAGTCAGCACGTCCGCAACCTGCTGAGTGTTCAGGCGCAGGTCAAGCTGCTCGAGGTTCTGAACGACGGCTCCAAGGTGGTCGAGGCAGCCAAGCAGCTCCGGCCGGACGTCGTGATGATCGACCTGCTGCTCCAGGGCAAGGTCAAGGGGCCGCAGCTCATCGAGAAGTTGCGCGACTCCGGCCTGGATATTCCCGTCGTCGTCCTCACCGTGCCTCAGCATCCGCTCGCCCGCGATCCCGGCCGTGGCATCGACGCCGTGCTCACCCTGCCGTTCAGCGGCTTCGAGCTGGTCAACACCCTGAGCCACGTCCTGACGGACCGGCAGTCCAGGACATCGGGCGCCTGCCGCGTCATCTCGGTCTTCTCGCCGAAGGGCGGCGTTGGCAAGACGACCATCGCTTTCAATCTGGCCGTGGCTCTGGGCCAGATGGGAGTGGCCACGGCCCTTATCGATGGCAGCCTGCAGTACGGCGACCTTCGAGCTCTGCTGAAGGTGCCCAGCGACGTCCCGTCGATCCTGGACCTGCCGACGGATCGCGTTCAGGAATCCGATTTGCGCGACGTGATGTGGCGCGACCCGGCGGGCATCGACATCCTGCTGGCGCCGCCGCGTGTCGAGATGGCGGAGATGGTCACGGCGCGAGACGTCGAGAAGACGATATCGCTGCTGCGCCGCCTGTACGAGGCGATCGTCATCGACACGCCGACCACGCTCTCGGAGGTGACGTTGAGCTTGCTCGACGGCAGCGACATGGTTCTCTCCGTCGTCACCTACGACTCGACCACGATCCACAACACGATCGCCGTGGCTGAGGTGTTCGCGTCGATCGGCTACCCGCCCGAGAAGATGCGCTACCTGGTCAACCGGTCGGACTCCAGTGGCGGCATCGGCCGCGAGGAACTGGCGAGGTCGCTCGGTCGACGGCCGGACTTCGAAGTCGTGTCCGATGGGCGTCTGGTCGTCCAGGCCAACAACGAAGGCATGCCCTTCGTGGTCTCGAGTCCCGACGCCGCGGTCAGCAAAGACATCCAACGCGCGGCCCAGACGATCATGGGTCGCACCGCAGGCGCACCGGTGAGACACTGAGACCGTGTCCGACAGGCGTCCAATCGGCGTATTCGACTCGGGGGTAGGCGGTCTCACCGTCCTGCGCGAGATTCTGCGGCGTGTCCCGTTCGAGTCGACCATCTACCTTGGCGACAACGCCCGCGCACCCTACGGCGTTCGCACCGACGACGAGGTGAGGCGGTTCAGCATCCAGGCGCTCGACGCCCTCGTTGGGCGTGACGTCAAGGCGCTTGTCGTGGCCTGCAATACGTCGACATCGGTTGCCCTGGGCGATTTCCGGCGCCGCTACGACCTGCCTGTGCTGGGCGTGGTCAGACCCGGCGCGGCGGCGGCCGCCCTGGCGACACGCAACAGGCGCGTCGGGGTCATCGCCACCCCGGCCACGGTTCGCTCGCGCGCCTACTTCAACGCCATCAAGGACGAGAACCCGGCCATCGAGGTATACGAGCACGCCACGCCGAGCCTGGTCCCGCTCGTCGAGGCCGGTCGTCTGACCGGGCCGGACGTGGAGGCCGCGGTACGGGCTGCCGTTGCGCCCCTGCTCGGCGAGCTCAACGGCGACGGCGAGTTCATCTTCCCGTTGCCGCCGTCGGCGCGGATCGACACGCTGCTCCTGGGTTGCACCCACTACCCGCTGCTGGTCGGCGAGCTGCGCGAGATCGTCGGAGACAGCGTGGCCATCGTGGACTCGGCTACGGCCACCGCGTCATCGCTCGCGGAGTTGCTGTCGGTGAACGCCATGGAGGCTCCGGGCACGAGTCGGGGCACCGCTGCCGACGCCGGCATGGCAGGCCACGAGCCGCCGGGTGAGGCCGCCAGGGTGCCGACCCATCGCCAGCTAACGACCGGCGACGTGGCGGCTTTCAGGGTGGTGGCCGAGCGTATGTTCGGCCAGGAGTTCCCGGAGATCGACGCCGTGGACCTGGAAGCCGGCGTCGCATGAGGGACGACCCGCCGAGGAAGCGGGGCGGTTGGCGGCGTGACGCCTTCCTGCAGGCTGGGTTTCTAGCCGGCGCGGTAGTCGGGGCCGCCGCCACTGTGCTCGGCCGTCGCGCCGAACGCTCGGCCCGTCGCGGCCTGATCGACTGGAAGTCGGCGGAGCGCCAGGCAGCGGGCCGCGTCAGGAATGCGCCCGGCACGCTCGATCCATTCGAGCTCCGCCAATCTGAGCCGATCTACGCCTCGGCGATGGCCGAGATCGTGCCGGCCCTGAGCCGGGCCCTGGACGCTGAGATGCCCGGCATCGTGGAGCGCAGTGGCGTCGTCGACCGCGAGGCCTGGGTCCACGCCAACGTGGCCACGTTCGCCACTCTGATGAACAGGGTGGAGGCCGATCTCCTCGACCAGGTGCTCCCGCCCGGCTCGGGTCTGGTCAAGGCCTCCATGGCCATCGCCAACCGGATGGTGACGACTCGCCAGGTGGGATATCTGCTGGGGTTCATGGGCCAGCGGGTCCTGGGCCAGTACGACATCGCCCTGCTGAGCGCGGAGTCGGATCCGGGGCAGCTGATGTTCGTAGACGAGAACATCCGCCGGACGGCCACGGCCCTCGAGTTGCCGCTCAACCCGTTCCGGACCTGGATTGCCCTGCACGAGACCACCCACGCCTTTGAGTTCGAGGCTCATCCGTGGCTCCGGCCGTACCTGGCCTCGCGGCTGGAGCGGCAGCTCACTTCCTTGTCCAGGGGCTCGGTGGAGTTGAGTGGCGAGGCCCTGGGTCGGTTGGGTCGGGCATTGCGCGGCTCGAGCTCGGGCGAGAGCTGGATGGAAGGGCTGATGAGCCCGGATCAACGTCGTGAGTTTCGCGAGATACAGGCCGTGATGAGCCTGCTGGAGGGCTTCGCCGACTACATCATGGATCAGGTCGGCCGGGATCTTGTCCCGGAAGTGGAGCTCATCAGCACCAGGTTCCACACCCGGCGCGAGTCGCGGTCGGGAGTCGAGCGGGCGATGATGCGGCTGACCGGGATGGACCTCAAGATGGAGCAATACCGCAAGGGAGAGGAGTTCGTCGAGGCAATCGCACGTGCCCGCGGGGCTGTCGCGCTGCGTACGCTTTGGCTCGGTCCCGAGACGCTGCCATCACCAGAGGAGATCGATCTTCCGGCAAGTTGGGTTGCAAGGGTCCTGCCCACGCCCTGAGTGAGCCGTCTAGCACAGGGGAAGCAATGAACGCTGAGAGCCTCGCAAAGGTCGGACCTGGACACGGGCCGGACGGCTCGCCGCTGGCGATCGCAATCAGCCCGGTCCTGACCGGCCGCGACGCTTTCGGGGTAATGCGCCAGAAGATCCTCCAGGCCGCCCCGGGGGCGAGGCTCGTTCCGGTCAGTGCCGACGGCGTCGCCGACGAGCCGGTCGACGATGTCGAGGTTCTCCTGCGGGGCTGGTCGCTGGGCGGCGATCCGCTCGATCGACTGATCGGCCGGGCGCCCAAGATGCGCTGGATCCATTCGGTGTCGGTGGGTGTCGAGTCGGTCCTCACGCCCTGCGTCCGCCTGCGTGGCCTGACCGTCACGAATGGCCGGGGCGTGTTCGATCGCCCTATCGCCGAATATGTTCTGACGATGATTCTGGCGCTGTGCCGCAACCTGCCCCAGCTCATCGAGCTGCAGCGCGAGCGGACCTGGCAGCCTCTCGAGGCAAGGGAGATGGCCGGGACCACAATCGGGCTGGTTGGCCTGGGCGGAATCGGCTGCGAGGTCGCCAAACTGGCGCGGCCGTTCGGGCCGCGGATCGTGGCCATTCGACGCCGCCCGACGGTGGGTCCGGTGGAGGGCGTCGAGCTTCTGGGCGGTCTCGACGCGCTGCCGCAGCTCATGGCCACGTCGGACTTCATCGTGCTCGGGCTGCCGCTGACCGGCGAGACCGACGGCTTGATCGATGACGACGTGCTGGCTGCCGCGAAACCGGGATCGTGGCTCATCAACGTGGCCCGGGGAGGCCTGGTCGACGAGCCGGCGTTGCTCCGGGCGCTGCGATCCGGACCGCTCGGCGGCGCGGTTCTGGACGCGTTCCGACAGGAGCCGCTACCCGAGACCTCGCCCTTCTATCGCCTTTCCAACTGCATCGTGACGCCGCACACGAGCTGGTCGAGCGCCGATGTCCTGGGTCGGACACTGGACGTCTTCTGCGACAACCTGCGCCTCTACCGCGCCGGCCAGCCGCTTGATCACGTGGTGGACCTGGCCGCCGGCTACTAGTCGAACTACGGCATCGCCGCGCGAAAGGCCGATTGTCGGATCGGCCCTGGGTTCCGCTAGCATGTGTGCGGCGCACCGCCGCCTCGTTAGGGAGAACACCAGCTCATGCAGATCGCCATCGTCGGGCTTGCCGGCTCGGGGAAGACGACAGTCTTCAACACGCTCACCCGGGGCCATGCCCAAACCGGCGGCTACGGCGGCATGGAGCTCCATGTCGGAACCGTGAAGGTCCCCGACGAACGGCTCGACAGGCTGGCCGAGATCTTCAAGCCCAAGAAGATCGTCCATGCGGACGTGACGTACTTCGATCTGCCGGCCCCGCCCGCGTCGACCGAAGGCCGAATCGGAACCGACGAACTGCCCGCGGATCAGCTGGCCCGGTTGCGAGAGGCCGATGCGCTGCTGCATGTAGTCCGGGCATTCGAGGACGCCAGCGTGCCGCACGCCGACGGCTCGGTCGATGCCTGGCGCGACCTCGAGCGGCTCGACCTGGAGTTCACGCTGGCCGACCTGTCGATGATCGAGAAGCGACTCGAGCGTTTGAAGGCCAGCGGCCACCACGGAACGCCTGCGGAGCGCGAGTCCAACGATCGCGAACTCGAGCTACTGCAGCGTTTGCACGGCCCGTTGGCCGCAGGCCAACCTCTCCGCGCGGAGTCGCTGACGGCCGAGGAAGAGAAGGCGATCCGTGGCTTCCGCTTCCTGACCCAGAAGCCCGTCCTGGTGCTGCTCAACGTCGGCGAGGCGGACTTGCCGCGGGAGCGGGAGATAGTGGCCGGGATAGCCGGGCGCTACCAGCACCCGAAGACGCTCGTCGATGCCCTGTCGGCCAAGATCGAGATGGAGTTGGGCGAGCTCGAGCCGGACGAGTCGGCGGTGTTCATGGCCGAGCTGGGTCTGTCCGAGTCGAGCCTGGATCGGGTCATCCGGCTCAGCTATCGGCTGCTCGGCCTCATCTCGTTCCTGACCGCTGGGCCGGACGAAGTTCGAGCCTGGCCGATACCGGACTCGTCGTCATCAGTCGACGCGGCGGGCGCCATCCATACCGACCTGGCCCACGGCTTCATCAGGGCCGAGGTGGTGCCCTACGCCGACCTGCTCGCCTTGAAATCGATGGCCGAGGCGCGCAAGCACGGCAAGTTGCGCTCCGAGGGCAAGACGTACACGGTGAAGGACGGCGACGTAATCGAGATCCTCTTCAGCCGATAGCGTCCCGGCGTCCGACCGAGTCAGTTGGGCAGCGTGCCGTCGGCTGGCATGTCGACGAAGATGCCGCGGTAGTCGGGCGAGTCGTCATCGTCGGAATCGATGCTGGCGAGGTAGTTGTCGTCTTCCTGCTTGGAGACGTTGACCGACGCGGTCAGGCGCTCATCGGAGATTGGAATGAAACCATGGTCGCGCTCCAACTCATTGGCGATCGCCTCGATCAGCGTGTCCTCCTCGAAGTGGTCCTGGACGCTGATACGGATCGATTGCACGAGTTCGAAGAATGAGTCGGCGTCCATCTCCTCCTCGTTGACGAGGAGCACGTCGGCGTAGATGTCGTTGTCGCCCTCGCGGAGTTCGTAGAAGAACAAGGTTCCACTCCAAGGAGGAAGGGTCTGAAAACGCGCCGAGTATACCGCTCGTCACCGGCGAGCCGGGGTCGGGTGGAGGCCATCCCCGGGGACGCCATCCAGCTCGTGGTCGTTGGAGCTGCCTCTCGCGATCTGACCGATGACGATCCGCGAGGCTGGCGGCTCGGGGGCGCGGCGACCTACTGCTCGCTCACGGCTGCGTTGTTGGGACTGCGTGTGGGCTGCCTGCTCGGCGTCGATTCACCGGCGAGTGATGCCCACGAGCTGGCGCTGCTCGAGGCGGCCGGGGTCGACCTGCGGCGTGTGCGGCTCGACCACGGGCCGGTCTTCGAGAACCTCGAAACGGGCGGCCACAGACGACAGAGGTGGCATTCGAAGAGCGATGCCCTGCCGGCCGACCTGCCGGGCGAGTGGCGTGGCGCGAGTGGCTGGCTGCTCGTTCCGGTGGGCGGCGAGGTGAGGGAGGACTGGGCGGCGGCGGCAGCGGCCGTGGCCGAGACGGCGGCCGGCGGCGCGAGCGGCGCGAGCGGCGCGCGGATCGGCGTGGGCTGGCAGGGATTGCTGCGAAGCTTCGGGGACGACGGTTGGGTGGCTCGAGTTCCGCCGGGAGAGGCGTCGCCCCAACGCGCAGTTGTCGTCGCTGCGGCCGGGCTCGTTGGTGCCAGCGTCGACGACGTCCCGCCGGGCATGCCCCTGGCCGAGCTGCAGCCCTTTGCGCCGGCCGCGACCATAGTTCTGACCGCCGGCGAGAACGGGGGAGTGGCCGTCCGAGGCAACGACCTCATTCGGTATCGGGCCGTCCCGGCCGCCGTCGTTGATCCCACGGGCGCCGGCGACGTATTCCTGGCCGCCGTCATGACCTCCTGGGTCCAGACCGGGGAGCTGGCCACAGAAGCGAGCTTGCGATTTGCGGCGGCAGCCGCGTCGTGCTCGGTGGAGGGAGTCGGTCTGGCCGGCGTTCCGACCAGGAGCCAGGTTGGCGCCAGGCTTTCTCGCGCCGGCGGCTAGAGAGCGGCGCGCTCCAGCCGGCGAGCCAGCCGCGCCCGACGCTTGGCGAGGTCCGCCTCGAGAGCCCGACGCTGCATGGCGTTGCCGTGGCCTCGGCTCCGATAGAGCGCCAGCAGGGCCTGGTCCGTGGCGGCCCATGCCCCCGCCAGGTCACGTTCGCGATGCTCGCGCTCCTTGGCCAGCTCGATCCAGCCGAGGCCAGCCAGGGGCCCGGGCGCCGTCACGAGACGGCTCCACGCCACCCCCGCCTCCGCCAGCCGGCCGCAGCGTCGGAGCAGCCGGGCGAGCTCGACGGTGGCCGTGGCGACGTCCGGATCGCCGCCATCGATTGGCTCGCCGGCCATCTCCAGGCAGGTGACCGCTTCGTCGATGCGACCCTCGTGGCGGAACAGACGCGCCAGCCGCACGAGATCGCCGGGAGGCGCCCAACGCCGGACCTCGCCCGCGCCGTAGCCGCGGTCCAGATGGGCCAGGAGCCGCCCGAGCGTGACGACGTCCTCGGCGTTGTGGCGGGCCACCACCCGCACCGGCGCCGTCGGGCCGCCGCGCAGGAACGAGTGATAGACGGCGGGGATCTCCCACGACGGGATGTCCGGGGCGCGGTGGCGGCGGAGAAGGTGCCGCTCCACCGTCTGAAGGCGCGCGTCCGGCAGCCGATGGCGGAACAGGCGTCGGACCAGGAGCAGCAGATCGAGGTGGCTGTCCAGCGCCGGCGGGACGCGCCGCCCCATGCGGAACCTCGTCTCGAGAAGCGGCCAGTCGAAAGTGCGGCCGTTGTAGGTCACCAGGCAGGCTCCGGGTGGAATCTCATCGGCCAGGGCGTCCAGAAGGGCCCGCTCCTCGGAGTAGTCGGGCAGGAACAGCTGCACGAGGCGCAGCCGATCGCCCTGCCACCAGCCGATACCGATGAGAAACGCCACCGTACCGGCGGCCGATCCAAGGCCCGTGGTCTCGGTATCGAGGCAGAGCAGGGGAGTGTCGGCCCGGGGCATGCCCGGCAGATCGGCCAGCCGGGTGCGATCGATCGGCAGGTAGACCGGCCTCAACTCGCGTCGGACGTACCAGCCGTGGGGCGTCTCGACCGCATCAGCGTCCAGACCCTTGGCCATGCGCTGTGCCAGCGATGCCGCGTCCACCGCCCCAACGCCCTGCCAGACCGGCTGCGGAGTGCCGTAGGGCTCGCCCGCGGCCACGACCTCGGCGATCCGCCGCCTGATCTCCGGATCGGCCTCGCCGGAGATATCCGCTCGTCCGCTGGAAGCCCGCTCGCGTCGAAGATGCTCCAGACGGCGCTGGAGGCGCGTCCCGTCGACTGTCATGCCGCCGCTCCGGGTGCGGCGCCGGCGGGGCAGGAATCGGCGACGAGCGCCCGAAGCAGTCGCAGCGCCAGCGCCTTGGCGTCCACGTCGGGCTCGAGCCGTGGCCCGGTGCAGGCTGGACAGCCGCTCTCGCAGCCGCAACCCGCGATCAGTTCGGCGGCCCCTGCCATCAGCTCGTCGTGGCGCTCGAATAGCCGCTCCGACAGACCGACGCCGCCGGGGACCGCTTCGTACAGATAGACAGTGGGCGACTGGTTGTGCGGCGAGCGGACCTGGCTAACGAGCCCCAGGTCGCGTGGGTCCACCATCAGCAGAACAGCCGCGACCGCCTGGACCGCCCGGCCCAGGCCGCGCAGCCCGACATCCAGGTCGGCTCGCCGCCAGCCCTCGGCTGCTTCACCGAGCATCAGCCAGTAGGCCGTCGTTTGGAGCTCGATCTCGGGCAGATGGACGGGTCCCCAGCCCAGGTTCTCGTCGGTGCCGAACTTGAGCTTCTTGAACATGCTGACCAGGCTCGAAACCATGACCTCNNGGCTTGAGCGTGACCGCGCGATCGGCGTAGGTGTAATGGTCGACGTCGACCCGGCGGACGTAGGCCTTGCGTTCGTCCCAGTCCAGCTTGTCGACGTGGTACTGGGCCGACTCGTGCATGTAGATCGCGTCCTCGTGGACGAGCGTCTGCGCCGCGAAGATGTCGATCTCGCCGATCACCCGCGGCCGATCCGGCGTCGTGTCGATGATCACGACGTTCTCCTCGGCGGCCGCTCGCAGCGATACTGCCGACGCCGGGAAGTTGTCGCTCGACCAGTACCAGCGCTCGTCGGCCGCCTCCCGGACGAGGCCTTCCTCGCCCAGGAAGGCGAGCAGCGGCGCGGCCTCAGAGGGCCCGAATCGCTCGCCGGGTTCGAACGGCAGCTCGAAGCAGGCCGCCTTGAGATGGCCGAGCAGAACGTGCAGGTTGTCGGGGTCCAGGCGCGCCTCTTCGGGCGGCGAGTCGAGGAGGAACTCCGGGTGCTCGACGACATATCGATCGACGGGTCCGCCGCCGGCGATCAGGACCGAGACACTCGTGCCCTTGCGCCGTCCGGCTCGGCCCATCTGCTGCCAGGTGGCGGCAATCGAGCCGGGGTAGCCGGCCAGGATCGAAACGTCGAGCTGGCCCACGTCCACGCCCAGCTCCAGGGCGTTGGTGGAGACGACGCCGAGCAGTTCGCCGTCGCGCAGCCCGCGCTCCACCGCGCGCCGCTCCGTGGGCAAATATCCGCCCCGGTAGCCGCGCACGCGGGTCCGAGGCCCGTCACCCAGCCGCAGCGCCTCGCGCAGGTTCGACAACATCAACTCCACACTCACACGGGAGCGACCGAAGACGAGAGTCTGGCGGCCGGCCTTGAGGAACGGCAGCGCCCATCTCGTGGCCAGGGCCTGGGCCGAGCCTCTGGCGCCGGTCACGGGATCCAGCAGCGGCGGCTGGACCATCAGGATGTGGCGCTCGCCCGACGGCGCGCCGTTCCTGTCTATGACCCGCGAGGCGCGCCCCGTCAGCAGGGTGGCGAGCTCCCCGGGATTCCCGATGGTGGCGGAGCAGCACACGATTACCGGGTGTGAGCCATAGTGGGCACAGATCCGCAGTAGCCGGCGCAGCACGTTCGCGACGTGGCTGCCGAAAAGGCCGCGGTAGGTGTGCAGTTCGTCGATGACGATGAAGCGGAGTTGCTCGAAGAGCTGAAACCATTTGGTGTGATGAGGCAGGATGGCTGCGTGCAGCATGTCCGGGTTCGTGACCACGACCTGTCCCGCGGATCGGATCGCCGATCGGATCGGGTTGGGTGTGTCGCCGTCGTAGGTGGACGCGTTGATGTGCAGGTTCGCCGCCCGGCTCAGCTCGCCCAACTCCGCCACCTGGTCCTGGCCCAGGGCCTTGGTAGGGAAGAGGAAGAGGGCTCGAGCGGTGGGATCCTCCGCCAGCGCCTGGAGGGTTGGCACGAGATAGCACAGCGACTTGCCGGACGCGGTCGGCGTGACCACAACGACGTCCTCGCCCGCCCGTATCGCATCCACCGCCTCGGCCTGGTGGCGATACAGCGCGGTGACGCCCCGACTCTCCAGACCGGCCCGAATGCCTGGGTCCAGCCAGGCTGGCATCGGCACGAAATCGGCCGGCCGCGCGGGCAGATGGGCGTGGTGCAGCACCCCGCTCGACATAGATGGTTCGGCCATGAGTCTGTCCAAAACGGCCTGAACGCCGGCGGGCTCGTAGTACCGCATCGCCTACCTCAAACCGAACGTACGTACGCTATCGTCGCCAGTGTAGCAGCGTCCCGCAAGCGTGCGAGCATTCGAGTCGGGCTCGAATGCTCGTTGACACGTCAGCTGCTAAAAGCTACGATTCGGTAATGTACGGACGCGACCTGGAGCTGCCGCTGGACGATCTCTCGGCGCCGTCGCAACCGCTCCCAGGGCCGACCATTTCTTTCACGCGGCGCCGTCTGGCGTTGCTCCTGGCCGGCCTGTTCGCGCTATGGCTGGTAGGCGTCTTTGCCCGTCAGGTTGGCGAGGCGGCGTCCGCGGCCAGCCAGGCCGATCAGATGCGTGCCCGCAACGCGGCCATAGAACGCGACGTCGCCTCGCTGGAGAAGGAACTCGCCCTCATCAAGGACCCCGCTTTCGTGTCGCAGATGGCACGCGGGTACCTGCTTGGCACGTCACGTGAGATCCCGTTCACGCTCGACCCCAATGCGCCGGCGTTGCCGGCTAACGCGCCCGGCTCCATCGGGATCAAGCCGGAAGTCGTGACTCAGACCCTGAGCCCGCTCGACTCCTGGCTGCAGATCCTGTTCGGCTCGCAGTAGTCCCGCTCGCCACATAACGAAGGGCGGCGGGCGAGGGACCGCCGCGCCGCTCGATCCACGGTTGGCGAGAAGGCTGCCATTGCCTGTAGAATCGCCGGCGAGTGGCGAGCGGCCTTCGGGCGGCTGGCCGATCTCGAGGCTGGGTAGCTCAGTGGCAGAGCAAGCGGCTCATAATCGCTAGGTCGTTGGTTCAAATCCAACCCCAGCTACCAACCGATCGTCGAAACGGCCCGGGCTTCGCTCGGGCCGTATTCTCTTGACCGCGCATCGCCAGGGCGCCGCGAGCGTCACGACGTCGCTGCTTGCCGAACCGGACCGCGATGCGAGACGACGCAGGCGATCTCGGATTCGGTCGAACACATCGCCCCAGCCTGGGGTCTACTCATATGAAGCCGTCGCGCGGCTTGCGACCCGGGAGTTCGCGCTCCCGCCTCAGGCTTGCCGTAAGCAGGCCGAAAGGTACTCGGGCGTATACTGCGGCGGCCGATCGGCCCGTACGATCGCCACACCCGGAGGCTCCGTTACACCTTGAACACGCGTTTTATGCGCAACGGCATCGTCATGCTGGTGCTCGTTGCTGCCACAGCCGCTCTCCTCTACGCCTTGATCCAGCCGTCCACGCCCAGCTCGAAGAGCTATTCGTACTTCGAGAAGGACGTCAAGTCCGGCAATGTCACCACGGTCGTCCGCCAGGACACGACCCTCACCGTCACCGACAACGACAAGACCAGCTACACCGTGCAGTCGGATTCGCCTCAACAGGGCGAGGGGGCTGTGATCGAGAGCTGGAACCCGCCAAACGCCAAGACCCTGGACTACTCGATCCAGAAGCCGGCTGACACCGGCTGGATCATGTTGCTCCTCAGCACGCTTGTGCCCGTAGGCCTTGTCGTACTGCTGATCTTCTTCTTCATGCGTCAGGCGCAGGGCACCAACAACCAGGCCCTGAGCTTCGGCAAGAGCCGGGCCAGGATGTTCCTGGGCAACAAGACGGTAGTGACCTTTGCCGACGTCGCCGGGGTCGACGAGGCGAAAACAGACCTGCAAGAGGTCGTCGAGTTCCTCAAGTATCCCGAGAAGTTCAACTCGCTCGGCGCGCGCATTCCGCGCGGCGTGCTCCTCGTGGGACCTCCTGGCACGGGCAAGACGCTTCTCGCGCGAGCCGTGGCCGGTGAGGCTGGCGTGCCGTTCTTCTCGATCTCCGGTTCGGAGTTCGTCGAGATGTTCGTCGGCGTCGGCGCCAGCCGCGTCCGCGACCTGTTCGATCAGGCCAAGCGCAATTCACCCTGCATCGTCTTCGTCGACGAGAT
>PLNK01000078.1 GCA_003142755.1 Chloroflexota bacterium
GCACCGCCCGCCGGCCTCCTGGGTGGCGCCTGCCTCCCCGGCGGCGTTGCGGCGGTGCGCGATCTCCAGGGCGCGCGCCTCGAAGTCCCGATAGGTGCCCAGCCGATCGGCGAGCTCGCGGAAGTCGACCTGGTGCGCGTCGAACTCGGGCCCGTCCACGCACGCGTAGACAGTCTTGCCGCCGACGGCGACGCGGCAGCCGCCGCACATCCCGGTCCCGTCGAGCATGATCGCGTTGAGCGACGCGAACGTGGGAACCCCGTACGGGCGGGTCAGCTCGGCGACCGCCCGCATCATGGGGACCGGTCCGACCGCGTACACGGCGTCCACGCCGCCCGCCTCGATCACGTCGCGGAGCGCGTCCGTGACGAAGCCGTGCCTCCCGTAGCTCCCGTCGTCGGTGCAGGTGATCACCTCGCCGGCGCGCCGCAGCTCGTCTTCGTAGATCACCCACTCCTTCGAGCGGCCGCCGATCACGCTGATCACCTCGACCCCGCGGGCGGCGAGCCCGAGAGCGATGGGGTGGACCACGGCCGTGCCGACGCCACCGCCGAGGCAGACCGCCCGGCCATGGTCGAGCAGCTCCGTGGCTCGCCCGAGCGGGCCCGCGACATCCGCGATCGCGTCGCCGACCTGGAGGGCGACCAGGTCCTCGGTGCTCTTGCCCACGGCCTGGATGACGAGCGTGATCGTGCCGCGCTGGGGATCGGCGTCCGCGATCGTGAGCGGGATCCGCTCCGCACCGGGTGCGCGATGGACGATCACGAACTGGCCGGGCTGGCGGATCTCGGCGATGCGGGGCGCCTCGATGACCAGGCGTGTCACGTTCGGAGAAAGCTGGGCCCTGTCGACGACGGCGTGCATGGGAACTCCCGGTCGGGTGAGCATGTTCTCCATCATCATGCGCGTATTACAGGAATCGATCCATGCGCAACAGTGCATGGATCGAGGGCCGAATGTCACACCACGGTTGGGACCGCGCCCTCTCGACCTCGACGATGCCAGCCGCGTGCCGGCGCGGGGCGCGGTGGGAGAGGCTCGAGGTCAGACGGCGACCGCCGNNGGCTCGCAGTTCCCGCACCCGATGCAGTCGTCCGTGATCGTGCTGGCCATGTCCTCGCTCCTGCTGACTGGCCGGGCCGGAGCCCGGGCCCGCCTAGACGGCGGCCGTTGCCGTGCCGCCGGCCGCATCGCCCGGGACGGGGGGACTGCCGTCCGGGGGCTGCTGATGCCATTCCTGGTGCCCGGGACGCGGGTCGCCCGGGGCGGCGCCGGTGTGGAGGTGAACGTGGGGTGCATCCTCCGACATCCGGAGGCTGTCCTTGTTGCAGAGGTCGATGCAGACACCGCAGGCGATGCAGCGAAGCTGCTCGATGGCGAAGAAACGATCCTCACGCGAGCACGTAAGCGCGACCGTGGGGCAGCGCCGCGCGCACAGGCCGCAGAAGACGCAGGTATCGAGATCGAACTCGAGGGTGCCGCGGGTGCCGGCGAAGTGCGGGCGGACCTCGCTTGGATAGCGGCGCGTCGCCGGGCGCGACAGGAGGTTGCGCAGCGAGCGCCCCATCATCGGAAGGTTGAAGGGGTTCGCCATCTCAGCGCTCCGTGCAGCTGATGCAGGGATCGATGGTCATGATGATGTTCGGGACGTCCGCGAGGTCACAGCCCTTGACCAGCTTGATCATGGCCGGGATGTTCGCGAAGGTCGGCGTCCGTGCCCGGAAACGCTCCAGGTATTTCGTGCCGTTCGCCTTGATGTAGTAGACGACCTCGCCGCGCGGTTGCTCCAGGCGCTCGAAGACCTCGCCGGTCGGGAGGCCGCGCACCTTCACCTCGATCGGTGCGCCCTCCGCCTTCGGCATCCGGTCCACCGCCTGGCGGATCAGGTCGATCGACTGCGAGATCTCGCGCACGCGGACGACAACCCGGGCGAGGCAGTCCCCGGCGGTCTCGAGCACGGGCTCGAAATCCAGGCGGTCGTACAGGTGCGTGCCCGTCAGCCGAGTGTCCATCCGGATGCCGGACGCGCGCGCCATCGGGCCGACGGCGTCCACAGCGTGCGCGTCCTCGCGGCTCAGAATCCCCACGCCGGAGAGGCGGTGGCGGATGGACGGGTCGGTCTCGAAGATGCGGGCCGTCTCGGTGAAGCTCGCGCCCAACTGCTGCAACTTCGTGACGATCGCGGCAAGCTCCGTGTCGGAGATGTCGCGACGGACTCCGCCGATCCGGTTGACCGAGAAGATGATCCGGCCGCCGGTCGTCTTCTCGAAGATATCCAGGACCTCCTCGCGCGTCCGCCAGCAGTGCATGAAGAGGTTCTCGAAGCCGAAGGCGTCGGCGCCCAGGCCCAGCCAGAGGAGGTGGCTGTGGATGCGCGACATCTCGGCCCAGATCAGGCGCAGCCAGCGCGCGCGCTCCGGCACCTCGACGGCCATGATCTCCTCCATGGCCACGGCGTAGCCCATGCCGTGCATGAAGCTGCAGATGCCGCAGATGCGCTCGACGACGTACCCGAACTCGGTGTACTCGACGCTCTCGACCAGCGCCTCCAGGCCGCGGTGGATGTAGCCGATCGTGGGTATGGCGTCGATGACCTTCTCGTCTTCGAGGATCAGGTCCAGGACGAGCGGCTCCGGCAGAACCGGATGCTGCGGTCCGAACGGAATGGTGGTTCGCTTCATGAGGGTTTCACCGGGGCGGCGGCCAGCGCCGCCAGGCGGGCCTTGACTGCCGCGTGCGAGAACGGAACGCGGGTCGAGGTCTTGTACAGCTGGCCCTTGAGGTCGACGCCGATGCCGGTGACGTTGATGCCGAAGAGCTCGCGGATCTCGTTCTCGTACAGGAAGGCAGCACCGAAGAATTCGGAGATGCTCGGCACGGTGGTGCCGGCCTCGATCTGCTCCCGGATCGTCTCGAACTCACGGTCCCGGGCGAAGCCCCAGGCGATCTCGAAGACGCCGGGACCACCCATGGGCAGGGCCGCGACGGCGGCGGCCTCGCCCGCAGGAGCCTCGCCCGCAGGAGCCTCGCCCGCAGGAGCCTCGGCGCCGTGGGCGCCGTGGGCGCCGGGGGCGCCGTGGGCGGCGGAGGCAGCCGGCAGGACGGTGGTCACGTTGATGAGAGCCAGGCGCCATCCGTCGCGGTGGTACTGCTCGACTCGGGCCAGAAACGCCGTTCCGTCCATCAGGCCGTCATCCTCTGCTTCGCTTCGAGGGCGGCGATGCCCTGCACGACGCCATCGATGATGCTCTCCGGTCGCGCGGCACAGCCCGGCACGTAGACGTCCACGGGGATCACCTTGTCGATGCCGCCCTGGACGTTGTAGGCCCGGGCGAAGATGCCGCCCGAGCAAGCGCAGGCTCCAACCGCGACCACGACCTTCGGGTCGGGCATCTGGCGGTACAGGTTCCGGACGATCTCGATGTTGCGTTCGTTAACGCTGCCGGTCACGAGCAGGATGTCGGCGTGCTTGGGATTGCCCGTATTGATCACGCCGAACCGCTCGACGTCGTAGAGCGGAGTAAGGCAGGCCAGGACCTCGATGTCGCAGCCGTTACAGCTCGAGCCGTCGTAATGAAGAATCCAGGGCGAGCGCGAGAAGAAGGACACAGCCTTACCTACCCATCACGAACAGGGCCAGCAGGTTTCCGCCGCACAGCAGCAGCGTCGCCGCCCAGGTCGAACGCAGGACAAGCTGCCACTTGATCCTCGAGGTGGCGTTGTCCACCAGGACCTCGAGGGCGTAGGCGACAGCGAAAGCGAGCANNGCCAGCAGCCGGCCCGACATGTCCGAGGTGAGGCCGCTCACCAGCTCCTGGTGGGGATGGTGCGAGATCGAGATATCGAAGGGCGACTTGCGCAGCTTGATGGTGGCGACCAGCAGGAAGGCGAGCAGCACGCCCGGGAGTTGCACCGCCACGAGTTGAGACGAAGCCAGGACGCCTTCAAAGGTGCTGGCGCCCGTGACCTTGCAGATCGCGACCATCATCAGGATGAAGAACGGCTCCGAGGCAAGCAGCACCACCAGTTCGCGCTCGGCCCCGGCGAAGCTGAAGGGCGAGTTGGCGGAACCGGCGGCGAGAACGAGCAGCAGGGCGGCCAGGGCAAAGACGAAGACCGTGAAGATGAGGTCTGTGCCGCCCAGGAGCAATGCCCCGGTCGCGGCCATATAGCCCAGGTGGGCGATGAGCAGCGGCTCGGCGATAGGGTTGATCTGGCGGGTCCGCTTTTGGAGGAGCTTGCCGACGTCATAGAACGGCTGGAGCAGCGGCGGCCCAACGCGGCCCTGCATTCGGGCCGACACGATGCGATCGACGCCGGCCAGGAGGCCGCCCAGGACCGGTGCGAATACGACGAACCCCAGGGCGTAGATGGCGGGGTTCATCTGATCACCATGCTCGTGGCGACCATGGCCGCCAGAACCGCGCCGCAGGCGACGGTGCCGGCCCGGAATACGAGCCCGCCGTTGATGACGCCGTCGAGGTAGTAGTTGCGGAGCGTCACTCTCTTGATGCCGCCGAGGGCCGCGCCCATGACGTGGCCGACATTGGCCGAGCGACCGCTGGCGTAGAAGTCGGCCTGGTCGTAGGTGGGGCTGAGCCACGAGATCACGCCTATCAGCGGCAGCAGCAGCGTCGCCGAGAGCAT
This sequence comes from Chloroflexota bacterium, assembly GCA_003142755.1. Classification (GTDB taxonomy): domain Bacteria; phylum Chloroflexota; class Limnocylindria; order Limnocylindrales; family CSP1-4; genus Fen-1039. The sequence goes on from PLNK01000078.1 coordinate 4,648, forward strand.
TACCAGCAGGATCGCGGGGTCGATGGCGAGGAAGACCCGAGGCGTGGCCGAGAATGCGGCCAGAGCGTAGGGGCCCACCACGTGGTCCGAGATCAAACCGACGCACGCTGTCGCGGCGAGGACGCCCAGGGCGAGGAGGCCCTCAGTGAACCACTCGTAGCGGGACACACGGTTCTCGATGGAACGCTCGTAGTCGCTCTGGCGCCGCGCCGAGAGGACCTTGATGAGCAGCTTGCCCCAATAGAAGATTGTCAGCGAGCTGCCGAAGGCCATGATCAGGATCATCGCCGCGCCGGCCGGGCCGGGGACCGCGAGGAAGGCTCGGATGGCCGTCCACTTCGCGATGGCGATGCCGAAGGGGGCGATGAACATGCCGCTGATGCCGATCAGGAACAGTGCGCTGACGCGGGGCATCAGGCTCAGCAGGGCGTCGAAGTTCTCCATGTTCTTGGTGTAGAGCCGGTTCTCGATGGTCCCGACCATCAGGAAGAGCAGGCTCTTGGCCAGGGCGTGGAAGATGATGATCATCACCCCGACCCAGGCCAGCTCGGGCGTCCCTATGCCCGCGCAGCCGACGATAAGCCCGAGGCTGCCGATGGTCGAGTAGGCCAGTACCTTCTTGGTGTTCTGCTCCGTGACCGCGACCAGCGACACGAACAGGAAGGTCAGGAGGCCGACGAAGGCCACGAGATAGCCGACGGTCGATCCCGACATGGCCGGCGAGAGACGCAGCAGCAGGAAGACGCCGGCCTTGACCATCGTGCTCGAGTGGAGCAGGGCCGAGGTGGGGGAGGGGGCGTACATGGCGCCGATGAGCCACGACGAGAATGGCATCTGCGCGCTCTTGGTGATGCCGGCAAAGGCCAGCAAGGCGACCGCCGGCAGAAGCGCCCCCGCGGCCGGCGAATGTGTCAGCAAGGCGAGGTCCAGGCCGCCCGGCTGGTTCGACAGCAGCACGATCGCGAGGCCGAACCCGAGGCCGCCCAGGAGGTTCATGTTGAGCGCCCGGAAGGCATACCCGATCGTCTCGTCGGTCCGGGTGTAGCCGATCAGCAGGAACGAGCAGATTGTCGTGATCTCCCAGAACACCAGCATCAGCGGCAGGTAGTTCGAAACCACGAGGCCGAACATCGCGGCCAGGAAGACGAAGAGCAGCGAGAAGAAGACGGTCCGGCGGCCCTCGATCATCGGGTTCGAGCGGTGGTAGGCCCGCATGTAGCCAATGGCGTTGATGCAGATCAAGGGGCCGATGAGGCCGATCACGAGGATCATCACCATCGACAGCCGGTCGACCCAGAAGAGTCGCTGCGGATCGGGCTCGGGCAGGCGGCCGGCCACCTCGAGGTAGACCGCGATGCCCAACTGGGCCAGAGCCAGGATCGGGGCCAGGATGCGCCGATGCTTGACCGCGAAGGCCACCACCAATGCGGTTAGGCCGACGTCGACCACGAGCAGGCTCTGGCCTAGGGTCACGTTGCCCGGCAGGCCGAAGAACGTGCCATCGGCACCGCCGAATGCCACCACGCTCACAACCGAGGCAACGGCGACGAGGACGCCGCCGATCACGACGATGGCGTTCCGCAGCGATGCCCGAGTCAGAAGACTGAGGATGCCGCCGAGGACCGCCGGCAGGACGACGAGGGCGAAAACGATAGAAGGAAGGCTCACTCGGCCTCAGGCAGGAGGTGGTCGATCTCGTCCACCAGTACGTCGATCATGACCGGCTTCTCCAGGTATCGGCGAACGGGGATCCAGCCATCAGTGTCCTGGCTGGCCAGCTGTTCGTCCGACATCAGGTCGTCAGCCTTCGTGAGCATGATGAGGGGCAGGTCCGGATGATCCTGGGCCAGCGATCGGGCCAGATCTAGACCGGACAGCTTGCCGCCCATGACGGCCTCCATCACGACCAGGTCGGGCAGCTCGTTGCGCACGAACCGAACGGCGTCGGCGGGAGTGGAGGAGGAGGAGACAGAATGGCCGTCGTTCTGAATGGCCTCGGTGTTTCTCGCGATCGAGGCCGGGTCGTCGTCGACCAGAAGTATGTGTGCCATGCTCTCACTCTCTGCGGAGTGCCCGGGCCGTCTCGGCGGGAGAGGAGTGGCCCGGATCGGGGGAGCGCTCATCGCGCGTTTATTCAATACCTTGAGACTAGACCATTCCAGGACCCAGGAGTCCCGCAGTCCGGCCTCTTCCGGGCGGGAAGTTCGGCCTGCAGGTTGGGGCCAGGAGCCTGCCAGGAATGTGCCAGGCTAACTATCCAAGGCGTTTCCGCACTCTCGCCTACGGAACTGAGCTAGCATGCTCGGCGTGCACGAGTTTTCGATTGCGGAGGGTCTCGCTGCCCAAGTTCTCGCGAACGCCCCCGCCGGAGCGCGTGTTCGCGAGGTCGAGATCCGAGTTGGCGCCCTCCGCGGGCTCGAGCCGGAGGCCCTGCTGATGTGCTGGGACTCTGTGACATTCGGCACCCCCATGGCCGGGGCCATTCTGCAGATCGACCAGCGCGCCTGGTCCATCACGTGCTCCGACTGCCGCCGGGAGTGGACGAGCCCGGTGCCGTTCGTATCCTGCGAATGCGGCAACGCGACGCCCATTCCGTCCGGGAGCGACGAGCTCGATCTGATCGCGATCACCGTGGACGAGGTTGAAACGTAGATGAGCGAGCAGACTCGAACCGTTCGCTTGCCGGTGATGCGGCGGGTCCTCGAGGCCAACGACGACATCGCGGCCGCGACCCGAGCCGAACTGGCGCTCCGTGGCATCTTTGCGATCGACCTGATGGGCGCGCCGGGTAGCGGCAAGACGGCGCTCCTGGAGGCGACCCTGCGGGCGCTGGCGGGTCGCCGCCGGCCGGCGGTTCTGGTGGGCGATCTGGCCACGCGCCGCGACGGCGATCGCCTGGCGCGCTGGTGCGACCGCGTCGTCCAGATATCGACAGGCGACGGCTGCCATCTCGAGGCCATACAGGTCCGCGACGCGCTGGCCCAGTTGGACCTCGACGGCGTCGATCTGCTGTTCGTCGAGAACGTCGGCAACCTCATCTGCCCGGTGGGGTTCGACCTGGGCCAGACCGCCAAGGTGGGTCTCTTCAGCCTGACCGAGGGTGACGACAAGGCGGCCAAGCATCCGTATTTCGTCGCCGAGGCCGATCTGCTGCTGCTCAACAAGATCGATCTGGCGCCCCACCTGTCGTTCGATCGAGCCGGCTTCGAGGCGGACGTGCGCCTGCTGAATCCGTCGGTGCCCATCCTCGATATCTCGGCCACTACTGGAGAGGGACTAGACGCCTGGCTGACCTGGCTGACCGACAGGTAGTGGCCGGACACCGCCCCCGACCGCGGCCGGAAGCCAGGCCGATAGTGAGGCCCAAGTCCCGCTGTGGTTCCTGGTCATCGGTCTGATGCTCGCCAGGGGTGCGGCGCTCCTGGCAGTGCGCGGAGATCAACACGCGCCCGGGCAAGCCGAGAGTCCCGTGCATTCGGGCCGAATGGCCGGCCTCTGGGGGACGCAAATACCGGCTCGCGGTGCCGGTCGGCAGCGAGTGTGGCTGGCGCCCGCCTGTACAATCTTCGGGACATAGTGCGATTACGTCGCCCGGGCGCCTCTGGTGCTTCCCCACCGCCCGTGGCGTGACAGCCCCGCATCCAAGGAGAATGACACCCCCATGGCCGACTCTGGCACCAAGACCTACAAAGCCGCCAAGCGCTACATCTACGCTTGGGGTGGCGGCAAGGCCGAGGGCAACGGCGGGATGAAGGACCTGCTGGGCGGCAAGGGCGCCGGCCTGGCGGAGATGACCAACGCCGGCCTGCCGACTCCCCCCGGCTTCACCATCACTACCGAAGCGTGCAACGACTACTTCAGCGCCGGCAAGGCCCTCCCCGCCGGCCTGTGGGACGACACCCTCGCTGCCGTCAAGGTCGTCGAGCAGCAGACGGGCAAAGGCTTCGGCGATCCGAAGAACCCTCTCCTCGTCTCGGTCCGCTCGGGCGCCAAGTTCTCGATGCCGGGCATGATGGACACCGTCCTCAACCTCGGCCTAAACGAGACCACCCTCCAGGGCCTCATCGCCATCACGGGCAATGAGCGCTTCGGCTGGGACGCCTACCGCCGCTTCATCGCCATGTTCGGGCGGATCGTGCTCGACGTTCCCACTCGCTCTGTCAAGGGCAAGGACGGGTCGACGGTCGAGTACAACCGCTTCGACGAGGCCCTCGACGCGGCCAAGGAGAAGCACGGCAAGGGCGCCAAGGACACCGACCTGAACGTCGACGATCTCAAGAAGGTCGTCGTCGCATACAAGAAGATCGTCAAGGACACGATCGGCCGCGACTTCCCGGACGATCCGAACGAGCAGCTCGACCTGGCCATCAAGGCCGTCTTCGCTTCGTGGTTCGGCAAGCGCGCCAACGACTACCGCAACAGCCAGAAGATCGCCCACGACCTCGGCACCGCCGTCAACGTCGTGACCATGGTCTTCGGCAACATGGGCGACGACTCGGGCACGGGCGTCGCCTTCACCCGCGACCCCAACACCGGCGAGAAGGTCCTCTACGGCGAGTACCTCACCAACGCCCAGGGCGAGGACGTGGTCGCAGGCGTCCGAACGGCACCGAAGATCGCCCAGCTGGCGACCGACATGCCCAAGGTCTACGCCGAGTTCAAGAAGATCGCCGAGAAGCTCGAGAAGCACTACAAGGACGTCCAGGACCTCGAGTTCACGATCGAGCGCGGCCGCCTCTACATGCTCCAGACCCGTTCGGCGAAGCGCACCGCCGCCGCCGCGGTGAAGATCGCGATCGACATGGTCAAGGAGAAGCTGATCACGCAGGAGGAGGCTCTGGCCCGGATCGAGCCGGCCCAGGTCGACCAGCTCATGCGCGACCAGTTCGATCCCAAGGCCCGTGCCGCCGCCAAGCGCATGGCCAAGGGCCTCAACGCATCCCCGGGCGCCGCCGTCGGCAAGGCCGTCTTCCACGCCGACGTGGCCGCCGCCTGGGCCGCCAAGGGCGAGAAGGTCATCCTGATCCGCGAGGAGACGTCTCCGGACGACTTCCACGGCATGGCCGTCGCTCAGGGCATCCTGACCGCCAAGGGCGGGGCGACCTCGCACGCCGCGGTCGTCGCTCGCCAGATCGGCAAGCCCTGCGTCGCGGGTTGCGCCGAGCTGGAAGTCAACTACGCCACCAAGACCGCGACCGCCAGCGGCATCACGGTCAAAGAAGGCGACTGGGTCAGCGTCGACGGGTCGACCGGCGAGGTCTTCGCCGGCGCCCTGCCGACGGTCAGCGCCCGGTTCGAAGATCAAAAGGACCTGCAGACCGTCCTCGGATGGGCCGACAAGGTCCGTAAGCTGATGATCTGGACCAACGCCGACAAGCCGGAAGAGGCCGCTCAGGCCCGCTCCTACGGCGCCCAGGGCATCGGCCTNNATGTTCCGCGAGGGCCCGCGCCTCGAGATCGTGCGGGCCGCGATCCTCGTGGCCAACGTCGCCACTCGCGCCAAGGCCAAGATTGCCGCCGGCCAGGCCCTCACCTCTGAGGAGAAGTCGGCCGTCAAGCAGTTCGACGCCTCGATGGCCAAGCTCGAAGCTCTCCAGCAGGGCGACTTCGAGGGCATCCTCGCGGCGATGAGCGGCCTGCCGGTCGTAATCCGCCTGATCGACCCGCCGCTCCACGAGTTCCTCCCGAACCTCGAGGATCAGCTGGTCAAGGTCACCAAGGCCGGCGACAAAGCCACCGCCAAGGACAAGGAACTGCTCGCGACCATCAAGTCGATGCACGAGCAGAACCCGATGCTCGGTCTGCGCGGCTGCCGCCTGGGCCTGATGATCCCGGACTTCGTCAAGATCCAGACCCGGGCCATCCTCAACGCGGCCGTTGCCGTCAAGAAGGCCAAGAAGGATCCGCGACCGGAGATCATGATCCCGCTCGTGGGCCACGTGAACGAGCTGATCGCCACCCAGACCCTCCTCGAGGCCGAGGCCGCCGCAGTAGTCAAGGCCGCCGGCGTCAAGATCGACTACAAGTTCGGCACCATGATCGAGATCCCTCGTGCCTGCTGGGTTGCCGACGAGATCGCCAAGTACGCCCAGTTCTTCAGCTTCGGCACCAACGACCTGACCCAGATGACGTTCGGCTACAGCCGCGACGACGCCGAGGGCGGGTTCCTGCTCAAGTACGTCGAGGACAAGATCCTCCCATACAACCCCTTCCAGTCGCTCGACCCGGTCATCGTCCAGGAGATGGACATGGCCGTGAAGTTGGGTCGCAAGACGCGTCCCGACCTCAAGGTCGGCATCTGCGGCGAGCACGGCGGCGACCCGCAGTCGATCCACGACTGCCACAGGATTGGCCTGAACTACGTTTCGTGCTCGCCGTTCCGGGTCCCGGTGGCTCGCCTCGCGGCGGCCCAGGCAGCNNATACCACGCCGGGCGTTCTGATTCCGCCGCGCCGGCCGGCAAGTAGACAGTGATCTGGCAACTGGTGCCGTCGTTCCAGAGGCGATGGCAGCGGCCGCGATTGCGTCAGGCAGCCTGCTGCAGTCGGAGGACGATCGTCACGGGCCCCGTCTCGGAGCTGACCGTAACTCGATAGGTGCCGTTCGGCCATGGCCAGGGGAGCGATTTCCAGGCCGTGGGAATGACTGAGCTCGGCAGCGCGTTTCCCGATACCTCGGCCGGCGGGACCCAGAATTGGCCCGACATGATCGCCGGGTCTCCCGCCGCGTTCGGCGCCGCTGCGGCTGGGCCGCTCTGGCTCGATGGCCTGGGCGTCGCCACCTGCTCGGCCGGGAGTGGGCTCACTTGAGTGAACGGCGGGAAGCCGGGCGGCGGAAGGTATGGCTCGTAGCCCGACCCGCCCATGTACTGGAACGTGACTCCGGTCACATGGAGACCGCCCGGCCATGTGACGGCGATGGCGTAGATGCTGTCGTCGCCCCTGACGGGCAAGGTCGCGTTCGACGGGGTTGAGCCGGCGGTCACCCAGTGGGTGATCGGCAAGATGGTCCCGAGTCCGGCAGGTCCCTCGATGATGGCCGGTCCCTCGCCGATGCTCGGCATGACGGCCACCGCGAAACCCCAGCCGGAATCGGGATCGGCGGTTCGTAGTCCGCTCCAATCGACGGCGGACCAACGCTGCACCAGGGTATCGGGGGCGCCGAGCCGGATGACCGTGATAGGAGTGCTGGCGGTCGGCGACGGGTCGGCCGCGGTGGCTGCCGTCGGAGAGGCGGCGGCGATCGGCGACGGCCGGCGGGCCGGCAGGGTGCTGGGCCACGGTTTGAGGAGGGCGGCGATCAGGAAGATCCCGCCGGCGACCGCGAGCACTACCTCCGGCCTGATCCTCCGACGCTTTCCGACCCTCTGGACCAGATCTTCATCGGCGAAACGGCCAGGGTATGGGGTCTCAACGTCGTCTGGGTACGAGCCGGAGCGTCGATCGCTGGTGGGGCGGACAGGGTCCAGCCACGAGTCTACGTCGGTCGCTTTGCCCTGCGCATCTCTCGGCGACCAGTAGCTTCGCTCGTCTCCGTCGGTTCTGTCGTCCATGGGTTACTCCGGGAGCAACGCACATGTCGGCTCCCTGCGAACGCGGCCTGATAGAGGAGCATCCTACTGCGCGAACAGCTCACGGAGACTACTCGCCCAGTTCGTCCCGCGGACCGTTACGCCGGTCCCAGCCGCTAGTCCTGAAGGCCTGGTCCGCGTGACGGAACGAGCCCGCGACGGGACGACGGTCCGCCGGCCCCGACCTACCATCACTTCAATATCCCTCGGGCGCGAGTGACGGCGCGCTCTTTCGCAAACGGCTCGGGCCCCCCTCCCCGGGCCGTTTGCTGTGTCTGGGTCGCATGGGCACGGGGGCGTCGGGACGCGGTGAAGACCGGGTCAGGTCAGCTCTGCCTCGAGCAACGACGCCAGCTCTCGAGCGTTGGTCGAGCCGTAGTTGGCATAGCAGTTGTTCATGAGGATGTGCATCTCTCGCGCTTCCTCGGCCGCCTCACGAATACGAGGCACCCATTCCCGCATCTCCTCCTCGCTGTAGAGGTAGCGGAAGCGTTCGACTACGGGAATCCCGGAGGCCTCCCAGGTCTCGACCCGGCGCCCATGGAACCGGACTATCGCCAGCTCGGGTGAGGTCACCGCGGCCAGCGGCGGCACGCTGCTACGGAGACCCTGCGGTCCGTCCACCATGACCAGGGGAATGGAGTTGTCCGCGAGGAAGAGCAGCGTGCGGTCGCGGTTCTTGTCGTTGAACCAGGTCTCGCTGCGGAACTCGACGGCCGACCGCACATCGCCCAGGCGTTGGCGCGCCTCCAGGATGAGATCGCGGCTTTCGCTCGTGGGAAAGAACCATTTCGGGAACTGCAGCAGCACCGAGCCGAGCTGGCCGCTGGCGCGCAGCGGCTCGAGCCCCGCCAGATATGATCGCCAGACTTCGTCTCGCAACTCAGCCGGAAGGTCTCGAGCGTATAGACGGGGCTTGGCGGCCAGCTCTTCGGACAGGGCGGCGCGCAGGTCCTTGGGCAGGCGTTTCGTCTCGGTCGGCTGGCCGGTCATGAGCGCATGGGCCTTGGCGTCGAAGACGAAGTCCGGTGGCGTCCGATCCACCCAGGCTGAGGCCACTCGGGCCGAGGGCAGCGCGTAGTAGGTCGCGTCGATCTCGACGATGGGGAAGGTGGCGGCGTAGTAAGTCAGCCGTTCCTCGGCGGTGTCGGAGCCGCGGGGGTAGAAGACGCCGGGGGCGGTCATGGTCGGGTCGGTCCACGAGGCCGTCCCTATTCGAATTGTGGCGCCGGACCGCGTGACCAGCGGCTCGCTCGCCGCGTGGGCCACCGCGAGCGCTCGCTCGCCGGCCACGTCCGACCCTGGATCGTGCGGGTTGGGCGCGGTGTCTCCTGGCGTGAGCTTCGGCATTGCGTCAGGTTGCCGCATTCGGTGCCTGGGCGCCAGAGCAACGTGGGGCCGCTGTGGTCATCGAGCCGGCCGATCTGCGCGAGCGTGTCGCCGCTGGGTCGCGTGCGATCGCGGCACTCTACGACTGAGGCGCAACGCGGCGGCTCCGCCCCACGGCAGGGGAATCGGGCCGTGGCGGAGCCGTCGGGCCGCGGCATTCCCCCCAAGGAGGCCGCGGCCCGACGACGGTGTCAGCGATCGACGGCGGTTTCCACGAGCACGCTTGGGCGATCCGGTTGATCAATCTCCAGCCGGGCGACGTACCCGAGCGGCCAGAGTTCGCGATTGAGGGCGCGGTCCAGGCCCTCGATCTTCTTGCAGGCGAGCGCGCCTCGCGCCAGAGCGCCCCTGATCATCTGGTCATCGAATGTGGGAACGTTCTCGCCCGCCTGCACTGACAGACCGTGGCAGCCGTCGTGATACCAGGGGACGGGGCCGAGCCGCCTCTTGACGAATCGAAGTCTGGGCGGAGAAACGGGTGTCATCCAGCGGTAACCTTCCTAGTAGTCAACCTACATTGTACCAAGCCCAACTCGGACGCAAGGTAGATAATCGGCATATGGGTCCTGTGAGGCACGTGGAGAGCGTGCCCGGCGCAAACGCCGTTGCGGTCCGGCAACAACGGGGGCCAGCGGATCGGGGCGCCGCAATCGACGCCCGCGGAGGGCGGACCGTCGGCGGGTAGGTGGTGAGGGTCGCCGCGTTCGGGGCTCGCCTGCGGGTCAGGGCCGACCCGGCATCACGAGACTGAGAGCGCCTCGCGTGCCAGTGCGAATGCCTGCTGGTGCAGGCCGGCTGACGCAAGCGCGTCCGCCCACTCGCGCAGTGCCTTGCGGGTCAAGCCCGCGGTGCCGAGTTGTCTGGCCAGCTCGCCGGCGCGCTCATAGGCAGCCAATGCGCTGGCGGTGTCGCCTTGACTCGACAGCGCGCGAGCCTTCGTCAGCAGAGAATCGACGACAGCTTTGTTGTTGTGCATGCGTTCGGACACCTCCAGGGCGCCGGTCGCCGCGGTGACGGCCTCATCGACGGCACCACGGGCAAGGGCGATCCGAGCCTGTGTGTCCAGAACGTGGCCCAGCAACCACTGGTCGCTCAGCTTCTCGAGGGTGGCCCGCGAGCTGGCGGCCATCTCGTCTGCCCTCGATGTGTTGCCGAGGGCGAGATACGAGAGCGCGAGATCGTTCTCCAGACCTGCGGCCTCGCGTTCGGCGTTAGCCTGGCGGAACAGCCCGAGGCTGGCGATGCCGCTGCTTACGGCCGCCTCGAAGTCGCCGGTCTCACGGTAGCTGTAGGCCAGGTCGTAGAGGTACATGGCTCGCCGGCGATCGTCGAGGCCGCTGGCCAGACCCCTTACTTCCTCCAGATAGGCGAGCGCGGCGGCGTGATTGCCATCCCGAGATTCATTGCTGGAGAGGGCCATGACGAGCCGCAACTGGAAGCCCGGCTCCACTTTCAGGCCGGCTCTCACTTTGCCGAGTAGAGATTGAAGCAGCGCCTTGGCCTCTACCGAGTTCTCGAGCTGGTATTGGGCCGCAGACAACCAGTACTCGGCCAGGGCCGCCTCTACCACTCGACCGGCGGCCTGGAACAGGTGTGCGGCCTCGGCCGCGGCGGCCGCCGCCTCGCGAGCCTGGCCCCGCCGCACCAGAGCCTCGGCCCTGCCGTTGAGCAGCTCGGCCCGAGCCCCGGACGAAGTGTTCGATTCCAGCAGTTCGCGGTAGGCCGCGTCTGCATCTTCCCAGCGGCCGGAAGCCAGGGCCAGGTCGGCCTCGAGCCGGGCCCATCCCGCCGGCTCATTGTTGATGAGCTTGCTGGCCGGGATGCCGAGCCTGCCGGAGAAATGATTCAACGCGGCCATCGACGGCCGGCTCAGGCCGTTCTCGAGGGCGCTCACATAGGCCTTGGTGTAGCGGCCCTCGGCCAGTTGCTGTTGGGTCAAGCCCGCCGCCAGGCGTGCGGCCCGTAGCCGCTCACCGATCTGGCGAGCAAGCGGGGAATCGTCGACCCGGGGACGCGTGCGACTGACTCGAGCCATGCGTCGAAGTGTACTACCCGTCGAAGCTGGTTAGTACACAAGTGGTGCGTGCGCGCGGCCAGGTTTACAAATACTTGACCGCTCCCGCCACAAAACCTACGATTCGAGTGCCGAAAGCCGCGCTGGCCTGGACTCCGGGAGGGCGACTGATAAGGAGTCGTCCGATGTTCTCTCGCCAAATCAGCTTCCGTGCAGTAGTCGTTTCCTGGATCCTTGGAGTGGCTCTGGTCTTGATGTCGCTGGCGACCGCGCTGGCGGACGGAACGGGTACGTTTTACCCGCACTAAGTACCTAGTCGCGCACTGATCGACGTGGCCGGCCGATGTCGGCCTCACTGCTCAAGGTTCACCTGCCCGCCCGGGTCTCAAGGCCGGGCGGCTGTCGGCGAAAGTCACATGGGTCAAGGTGAGTCGAGTCGCGACAGTAGAGAAGAGTCTTCGCAACCCGCCACCGCGCCGGTGGGGGCTTGGCCCGTCGCCCGCTCAGGCCGTGAGATCGACCTGCTGCATCGCTCCTGGCTTGCCGTCCTCGCTCAGGTAGACGCTCGACGAGACGATCTGGCCGAGCGTCTCGTTGGTATCGCCGCGCAGATCGAACTGCGTGGACACGTTCTGGCCCACGTACAGCGCCCCGACACCCGTCTGGTCGAGCGAGCTCGATTTGCCGTCGGGCCCGGACCACAGCTTCAGGCTGGCGTAGGCCGCATCTCCCTCGTCGATCCAGCCGTTGCCGTTTGAGTCGAGCTTCCTCAACTCGGTGAAGCCGTTGCCCGTCGTCGGACCGAATAGCTCGCTGCCGCTGTCGATGGTGCCGTTGCCGTTGCGGTCGAGGGCCAGGAAGTAGGTCCCGGGGACCGGCAGGGCGACCTGCTCGGGCGCGCCATCGGCGTTGAGGTCGAAGGCCGATCGGGCGGAGCTGAGCGCAACCGGGCCGCCGGTTAGATTGAGGGCGATCGGATCGACCTTCTTGACCGCGTCGCCGGCCTGGATCTCCACGGTCGAAGTCTGCGTGAAGTCGCGGTGCATGACGGTCTGGTACTCGAACGAGATCGTTCGGCCATCCGCAGTGACCACCTGCCCATTGGCCGTGAAACCGGTTGTTTCGGTCTCCTGGTGGCTCTGTTCGACCTTGACGTCAACGCCCCAACCGGCCTGCTGAGACTGGCTCGACGCGCTCTGGCCGTTGGCTGGGGCCACCGCCTGGCCTGCCTGGGCGCCGGCCTGCTGCGAAGCCGACTCCGCGTCGGTGCGAACGTCGCCGGGCCGAATCAGGTGGACTTTGTGTCCGGTCAGGCGCTCGACGAACATGATCAGGATCCGCAGGTTGGCGTCGGTGGTGGTCGGGTCGGTCATGTCCGTGGTGGCGCTCGCGCTCGAGCCTTTCGCCACCGAGGTCGCGAGCGACGATGTGAGCCGGCCGGCCTGCTGGGCGAGCTTCTGGGCGTCGGCCGAGAGCTTCGCGACCGCCGCCTTCGCCGCGTCGGCCGCAGATGACTCCGGCAGTGTCGTGGCTACGGCGTCGGCCGGCTTATCGCCGAGCCATGCCTGCATCGATGAGCGGGCCGTGTCCGTGATGTTGGCCACCCTGCGCGAAGCAAGACCGACCTGCGACTGTTCGATGCGCATCGGGCACCTCCGAAGAGCCGGCCGGGCCGGCCATTCGACCGATCGGGTGACTCCCTAGGGGTATCGGCCTAGGGGAATGCCCCTGAAGGTACCGGGGCGGAAGGTGGTACCTGCGGGCACCGGTTCCGGCTTTCGGCGCTCCGCCCACGCCCCGCGGCGCCCGGCGTCGTTGCGGGACGCAACTACCAGTTGCGCGCAGCGACGAATGGGGCGTGGGAAGGCGCCAAAGTCGNNCGTTGGGGGCATCAAGCCGTTGCGCTTCGCAATTACCACTTGCATACCGCAAGAAGTGGCGGTCGGGGAGCGCGATTCTCAGCTCGCCGACCCGGTGGCCTGAGCGGCGAATCGGTTCCCGACGCGGGTCACGCGCAGCGGCAAGCCGAAGGCCTCGCTCAGGACGTCGCCGGTCACGGTCTGGGCAACTGGACCCGCCGCGAGCACGCGGCCCGCCCGGAGCACGAGGGCGTGGGTCGTCCCCGGCGCGATCTCCTCCACGTGGTGCGTGACCACGACGGTGGCCGCCAGGGTGGGCTGGGCGTTGAGTCGGGCGAGGAGAACAGCGAGTTGCTCGCGGCCGCCGAGGTCCAGGCCGGCCGCGGGTTCGTCGAGCAGCAGCAACGCCGGGTCGAGCATCAGGGCCCGGGCGATCTGGACACGCTGGCGCTCACCCGACGAAAGCAGCTCGAAGCGGCGATCGCGCAGCGCGGCGCAGCCGACCAGGTCGAGCCTTTCCGCCGCAAGATCCGAAGTGGCCCGGGCCGGGCGATCCCACCACGGCGCGATGGCGCCCGTTGCGCCGGCCACCACCACGTCCTGCGCCGTGAGCCCAGCCGGGACGCGCGCCTCGAGCGACGCGCTCACGATGCCGATGTGCCTGCGGAGTTCGCGCACGTCGACGCTGCCGACCGCCCGGCCCAACACCGAAACACTGCCCCGTGAGGGCCACAGGTACGTTGCCGCCACCGAGATGAGAGTGGTCTTGCCGCTGCCGTTGGGCCCGAGCAGCACCCAACGTTCGCCGGCGCCGACGCGCCATTCGATGCCGTCGAGGAGCAGGTTGCCCGATCGCATGACCGAGACGCCGTGAACGCCGACAACCTCCCCGTCGGGTGCCGTCATCGAGGCGGGCGTTCGGTCGGATCGGCCAACGCCGCCAGCGCCGCTTGCGAAGCCAGCGCCGCTTGCGANNCGCTTGCGAAGCCAGCGCCGCATCGAGCCGATCGAGGAGCGGTATCTGCGTCTCCTTGATGTGCTCGCGAGCGTCGGCCGGCCCGTAGTAGACCCACTTGTCTACCTCGCCGAAGCTCTTCTTGCGGCCCGAGAATGGCGGCCACTCGAACTCGATCAAGTTGCTGCTCATCGTGGCCGGATCGATGTCGCCCTCGACAGCCCAGGCGTAGACGGTCTTGCCGCCCCTCTGGACGATCGACCCGAGCTCGATGAGCGAACCGGGCGGAACCGGATGACCGACTTCCTCGCGGAACTCGCGTTTCGCCGTGTCCAGGGAGTCGGCGTCGGCTCCGTCGACTTCGCCCTTCGGTATGGACCAGTGGCCGAGGTCCTTGCGGCCGAAGAACGGACCGCCGGGGTGGACGAGGAGGACCTCGACCGAACCTTCGCGGAGGCGATAGAGCAGAATGCCGGCGCTCGTCCGTGTCATCGACCGAAGGGTAAGGTGTCGCGGACTTCTGCGCCGGCCGAGGGAAGTCCGGGCTGCCAGGATACGATGGCACGGCATCAGTTGACGCTCAACCGGGAGGAATGGAACGTGGCGCTCAGGAAGCGACCGCTCGGCTCCAGCGGGCTCGAGATAACGACCGTCGGCTTTGGCTCGTGGGCGGTCGGCGGCGGCGGCTGGCTGTTCGGCTGGGGACCGCAGGACGACGAGTCGTCGATCGGCGCGATCCGGCGCGCAATCGCGGGCGGCGTCAACTGGATCGACACGGCCGCGATCTACGGCCTGGGCCACTCCGAGGAGGTGGTAGCGAAGGCCCTGGCCGGCATCCCGTCGGCCGACCGGCCTATGGTCTTCACCAAATGCGGCCTGGAATTCGATCCGGCCGACCACTACAAGGCGCCGATCCACAACGCCACGCCGGCCTTCATCCGAGTCGAGGTCGAGCGGTCGCTGCGCCGCTTGGCCGTGGAGAGGATCGACCTGTACCAGATCCACTGGCCCGATGAGATAGGCACGGCGATCGAGGACTCGTGGGGCGAGATGAGCCGTCTCGTCGACGAGGGCGTGGTTCGAGCCATCGGCGTGAGCAACTTCGACGTCGAGCTGCTGGATCGATGCGAGCGCGTCCGCCATGTGGACTCGCTGCAGCCGCCGTTCTCGCTGATCCACCGCGAGTCGGCCGCCGACGTCATTCCCTGGGCCGCCGCGCACGGCACCGGCGTCATCGTCTACAGCCCGATGGCGTCCGGCATCCTCACCGAATCGTTCTCTCGCGAGCACGTCGAGGCCATGTCGGACGAAGACTGGCGGCGCAAGTCGGCCAGTCACATCGAGCCCGCCGTGACTCGCAACCTGGCGTTGCGAGACTCGCTGCGGCCGATCGCGGCACGCCACGGAACCACCGTCTCCGCGGTCGCGGTGGCGTGGGTTCTGGCTCAGCCGGGCGTCAGCGGCGCAATCGTCGGGGCGCGAACCGCGTCGCACGTCGATGGCTGGCTGCCGGCCGGCTCGCTCGACCTCTCGACGGCCGAGCTGGCCGAGATAGCGGCAACCGTCGAGCGGCTCGGAGTCGGCAAGGAATCGATCGACCTCAGCTAGGTCGCAAGGGGCGACGCATACAGACGCGCGGCCACCTGTCGAGACCGTTCGCCCGCTCCTGGTCTCGTTTGTGCTGGAGCCCGGGCGTGATGTCCGATTCTGCGAGTCTGTCGAAGCCAAGACGTTCGTAATACGGACCGTTCCACGGAACGTGGGCGAAAGTGGTCAGCGTCAGGGCCGGCATGCCGCGTTGGGTTGCCCAGGCCGCCAGGGCGTCGATCAGCGCCCGGCCCAGACCCTGGCGCATGTTCTCCGGCCGCACCGATACCTGCTCGATGTGGGCGTTTCCGTCCAGAACCTCGGCCACCAGATAGCCAACAGGTCGATCGGAGAAGTCGACGGCCACCCAGGCTCGGCCGTCGGCCTGGAAGGCACGGAGGGATACCTCCGAGAGCGGTTCGTCGTCGGCGACCTCCCGCATCCCGATCTGCTCGAAGAGCCGTCCGGCGGCCGATTCGATCTCCCGCAGCGAATGGATGTCTTCGGGCCGAGCTGGCCGGATCACCATTGTCGGGCCGGATCGCCGATCAGCCGACCGGGACGATCGCGAGCTCGATGCCGGCTGCCTTGCAGTCCTCGGCGAAGAGAGCCTGCTGCTCGGCCGTGGGCTCCCAGCGCGTGGGGAAGGCAACCAGCCGGCTCAGGCCGATCTCGGCGCAGCGGGCTATGAAGTCGACGCGGGCCTGGCCGGGTGTCCGGGCGTCTTCATCGCGGCAGTAGAACGAGACCTTGAGCGTGGCCGGATCGCGGCCGATCTCCTCGCAGCGGGACTTGATGATCGGGATGCCGGCCGCTACCTCGTCGAGGCCGATGAAGACGAGGTTCAGCTCGTCGGCATGCTTCGCCGCCAGGCGCCACGTCACGTCCTGGCCGTTGCCGCCCACGATGATCGGGATTCGCGGCTGCTGGATCCCCTTGGGGACGTTGACCGCATCCACGACACGGTTGAAGCGCCCTCGGTAGGTGGCGCGGCCCGGAGCGAGCATGCGGGTGATGATCTCGAGGCCGTCTCCCAGGGCCTTCAGCCGGTCGCCTGTCGGTGGGAAGCCGTAGCCGTAGGCCAGCCACTCGTCTTCTTTCCAGCCCGCTCCGATGCCCAGCTCGAACCGACCGCCGCTCACGACGTCCAGCGTCGACGCCAGCTTCGCTACGAGCGCCGGGTTCCGGAAGCCGTTGCAGATGACCATGTGGCCGAGCCGAACCCGCTTCGTGGCACATGCCATAGCGGTCAGGGTCGTGAACGACTCGAAAGTGATCTCGTCCAGCGGCTCGGGCACAGTCTGGAAGTGGTCGAAGACCCACTCCGACTCGAAGCCGAGGGCCTCGGCGTCGCGGCTGAGTTCGAGGGTTCGAGCCCAGGCCACGGCGGGGTTCCAGCCGTTGTACTCGTACTTCCAGCCCTGGGGAATCATCACGCCGACATGCATCGCTTCTCCTCCGGATCAGCTCCTGCCTCTGGGATCTAGTCTGGCACAGCCGCGCGCAATAGGGCGGTCGGTCCGTCGATCGCCCCGATCGAATACGACCCGGCCGACCCCGCCACCAGGACGGTGTCGAATCGGCTCAGGCGGACGCGCTCCAAGGCACAGCCGATCTCGGCCGTGCCCTCGATGACCGTGAGAATGTGAAACCGCCGGCCCTCGGTATCGGCCGCGAATGGTCCGCCCGAGGGCGACACGTCTATCAGATCGACCTCGAAGTAGGCGGACTCGATCGCTGGAGCGGCGCCCGTCTGCGCCAATATCTGGGGGCGTCGCAGCTCGGTCGGACCGACCGGCAACGTGACCTCGACCGATTCCTCGATGTGGAGCTTGCGCCCCGCCGATTGCGGCCGATCCCAGTCGTACACGCGGTAGGTGGTGTCGCTGGCCTGCTGGATCTCGTAGAGCAGCAGCCCCGGTCCAAGAGCGTGGAGCGTGCCGGCGGGGATCAAGATCGCCTCGCCTTGTCGAACCGCCACGTGGCCGGCGACCCCGAGGATGCCGCCGCCGCGGATGGCTGCCGCCAGCTCGGTGGGTCCCACGCCCGCCTTGACGCCGGCCATGATCTGCGCGCCCGGATCGGTGTCGATGAAGTACCACGCCTCCGTCTTGCCGAACTCGCCGGGCCCAACCATGCGTCGCGCCTGTTCATCGTTCGGATGGACCTGGACGGATAGCCAATCGGCGCAGTCGAGGAGCTTGATCAGGACCGGGAAGCGGGCCCCGAACCGGTCCGCGAGCGAGCTTCCGAGCAATCCCGGGCCGTTGGCCGCGGAGACTTCGTCAAGCGTTTGCCCGGACAGCGGCCCGGCGGCAATGCGGCTTGGGCCGTAGGCGATCCACGACTCGCCAATCGGTGGGTCCGCGGCGCGCAGCCGCTGGCCGCCCCAGATGCGCTCGCGGTACTGGGGCTCGAGGCATAGCAGCTGCTGGTCGAGCCTGTTCACAGCCGCAGGCTATCAGCAAAAGGGGCAGGCGGGTTAGCGTCGTCCCTAACTACGCCTCAGTCCAGCCCGATTGGACCGGGCTTGCCAAACAGGTAGCCCTGACCCAGGGATACGCCCAACCGGACCAGTTCGTTGAGCTCGTCCTCGGTCTCGATGCCCTCGGCGATGAGTTCGCAGCCGGCGTTGCGAGCGAAGTGGGCCATGCCCGCGACCATTGCCTGGCGGGCCGCATCGGTGTCCACGTGGCGCACGAGAGACAGGTCCAGCTTCACGAATTGGGGCTTCAGCTCGAGGATGTGGCGGAGGCCGGCATAACCGGCGCCCGCATCGTCGACCGCCAGCCGCGCGTTGCCCCGAACCAGATCCAGAGCCCCGACCAGCTTGTGGTAGTTGGCGATCTCGACGTGTTCGGTTATCTCCAGGACCACGTCGCGATCGGCTCTCTCCAGGGCCGCGATGAGCGGGACGATGGCCCCGGCGAGGGCCGGCGAAACGTTCAGGCTGACCCAAGTTCCCTGCGGCAGCCATGACGCGGCCTCGAGCTGATCGGCGAGGCAAGCCGTCTCGAGGCGGATGCTCATGCCCGCGGAGTCGGCCTCGATGAAGCGCTGCTCCGGGCTGGCCCCGTCGCTGAAGCGAGTCAAGGCCTCGAAGCCCACGATCTCGCGGTTCTGCAGCCTCACGACCGCCTGGAAGACCGGCCTGAAGGCGTGGTCGGTGATGATCGAGTCGAGCTGGGAGCGAATGTCGGCGAGTCGCCAATGGCTGTCCAGCATCGGCCCAAGCAGTGCGGACGAAACCACCCCGAACTCGGTCAAGGTGGGAAGGCGCGTCGCCAGGCGTCGGGCGTCCTCGCGACCTGTGGCGCCCATGGATACCACGCCTACGATGCGGTCCTCCCAGCGCATCGGGGCGTACGCCTCGGCCCACAGCGGACCGATCGGCGGCAGGGCTGCGTGCCCGGGCGAGTCGATCCAGGCGCCGGCGCCGGCACGCGCCATGAGATGGAGCGATCGCCCTTTGTCGAGCGGCTGGTCCAGGACGTCTTCGGGTCTGTGCTCGCCCGCGAGAGCAAGCGGCACGGTGACGCCGGCAGGGCTGAAGACGAAGATCGCCGCGGTTTCGATGCCGTCCAGGCGTAGGGCTTCGTCGCAGATGCGAGAGCCGGTCAGCTCGAGAGTCGCTGCTGGTTCGAGGCGAGCCAGCGAGAGCATGGTCTGAGCCCGCTCCTCGACCTCGCCGGCGAGGCGGTACGACGCCCACCGCTCGCGGACGATGAGCAGCCTCTGCCGTGCCAGCGCCAGCATCACCACGGCGGCGGTTCCAACCGGCGCGGGATCGATGCCCTGGAAGCGAGTGTGAGGTATCGCGGCTACACCGACGCACAGGACGATGGCGACGATGGGCAGCCAGTCGACCAGGGAGCGGGCGATGAAGTCGTACGTCCTGCCGCCGCCGACATCGAAGCTCCACGTCATCCAGGCGTAGCCGATGAGCAGGATGCCCGCGGAGTAGAGCAGGCTCGTCGGCGTGCCGCGGGTCAGGTCGCCACGGAACAACTGGTCGGCCCACAGGATTCCGGACAGGCCCACGATCAAGACGGCCACGATGCCGCACCACACGCCCCGCGCGGCCGGGGTGACCCGCAAGGTGAACGCGACGATGGCCGCGACGCCGGCACTGGCGAGGAGCCCGGTCGCCATGACGGGCACGAACAACTGATCGATGCTTTGGCCAGGTTGCTCGGACCGCAACAGGGTCAGCATCAGCGTCATTCCGGCGCTGACCATGATCGCGCCGTCCAGGGCGGCTGCGGCGAGGGCCCGTCGATCGAGCCGGCGGTATAGCGACGGAAGAATGACGGACATGGAGAGCGCCGCGCCGCAGACCAGCAACCCGTTGGCGGCGGGCAGGGCACTGGACTGCCCACTCGTCGGGACCAGGTCCAGGACCACCATGGCCATAGTCGCCATGCCAACCGCGCAGGCGAGGTTCCCGTAGCGCAGAACGCCGACCGGTTGGCGGCGGGCGAGGATCGCCAGGGCCAGCGTCGTGGTGGCTGACGCCAGGACCACGTGGAGGTCCTGGTAGGTTCGGCCGGAACCGCCCGCGCCTGCGACTTCCAGGTATGCGAGAACGGCCGTGGCGAGGCCGCCGATCAGCAGCACCAGGCCGGGTCGGTCGTGCCAGCTTCGATCGCTCGACGTCAGCGCGACCGGGCGGACGCCGGCGAAGACGTCGCGGTCATGAAGGACCGGTCGGCAGCTGCGGAACCGTGCCGACCCAGTTGGGGTATGGGGGCCCATCCGGAAGTCCATTGGTAGTTGACAACAGGGCACTTGGTGACGGTGCATAGCGAACGCCGACCGGATCGTGGCGTCCAGCGGGACAGGTGACCGAGCGGGGCGTCCCGAGGCTACGGAGTTGGGCCTAGGAGACCATGCCTACTGGGCGGTCCAGCCACCGTCGACGGGCAGGATCGAGCCAGTGACAAGGCCGGCCGATCGCGACGCGAGGAAGACCACGGCGGCGGCGACATCGGCGGTGGAGCCAACTCGCCCCACAGGAATGCGCTCCAGCACGGTCGCCAGGAACGCCGGATCGTCGAGCCGCTCGGCGGTCCCGGGCGTGTAGATCCACGTCGGAGCGATGGCGTTGACCGTGACGCCGAACGGCGCCCATTCGAGGGCGAGGACCTTGGTCACGAGGTTGACGCCGCCCTTGCTGGCCGAGTACACGGCGTGGCGCCGTATGCCGACCAGTCCGGCCTGGGAGCTCATGTTGACGATGCGGCCGTAGCCGCGCTCGATCATGTGCCGGCCAACGGCCTGACTGGTGAAGAACAGGCCCTTGAGGTTGACCGACATCATCGCGTCCCAATCGGCCTCGGTGACATCGACGGCGTCGTGGTTGGCGCCCAGGCCGGCGTTGTTGACCAGGATGTCGATCCGGCCGTGGTCGGCGGCGATGCGATCGACGGCCTGGCGAGTTCCGGCCACGTCCGTGACGTCCAGGGTCACGGGCCGGACGCTGCCGGCTTTCGGCGAGGACCAGGCCACGGCCGCAGAGTCCGGCGAGTCGACCGGGAAGCGCACGCCCGCCAGGACGGTGGCACCGCACGCGGCGAGGGCCCGGGCCAGGTCGCGGCCGATGCCACGGCCGGCGCCCGTCACGAGCGCCACCTGCCCGGTGAGGTCGAAGTCGGGGCGTTCCACCGGTCCATCATCGCGCACGGCGAGGTGGCGTGTCGGGTTGCTGTGCCTCCGGGGCCGCGCCCGCAGCGCCCGGGCCAGACGCCTACGGCGCGGCTAGGCTACCGGCTCGAGTTGCGCCTCGGCGTCCTCCCGTCGCGCTTCGACTACGGGCTTCAGCAGGAGAGCTCCGACTATGTAGCAGAGCACACCGAAGAGCAGGGCCGCTCGCGGTCCCGTGCCGTATCCGAAGGCCCCGTTGACGATGTCCATGACCCCGGCCCCACCGAGTGCCAGCGCTACCGTGCCTGCAGACGCCGTGGCCACGTTCGAAATGCCCATGTATCGACCCGTCGACGCCTTGGGGACGATGTCGCTCATCAGCGCCCAGTCCACGGCCAGGAAGGAGCCGGCCGAGAGTGCAAAGATGGCGGCACCCAGCATGGCGACCGGGAGGATCGGGGCGACCGCGCCAAGGCCCAGGCCGAGCGCGCCTACTCCACAAGACACGTAGATGATCTTCTTGCGCCCCAGCCGGTCCGACAACCGCGCCGCTGGCAGTACGGCGACGGTCAGGCATGCGGCCACGATGCCGAGGAGCAGGATCTTCGTGTCACCGGTCTGTTGGGCATCAAGGCCGAACACCTGGGCCAGGTAGAAAGTGCTCATGATCGGGTACATCGACGCAGCGATCAGGATGAACAGCCGCGAGCCGACGAGCCAGAGGAAGCTCCGCTCGCGCAGGATGTCCAGTCCCCAGGCCTCTTTGGCGACGGCGAACCAGGATCGCCCGTGGCGGGACTTCACGCGCGTTCCCTCGTGCACGCCCATGACGACCCCGAGCATCGCCACGAACTCGACCAGCCCGATCGCCATCGTGCCGTAGAAGAAGGCGTTCGGGTCGCTGGCGCTCTGGCGAACGGCCAGCGCTGCGGCGCCATAGCCGACGAGATTGCCCAGAGCCGAGAAGAGCCCCAGCAGCCCAGAGGCGGTCCCGACCTGCCTGCCCGGAACCAGGTCCGGAACGTAGCCCTGGAAGGGACCCTGCGCGAAGTTGGAGCTGAACTGGAGGAGGGCGACGAAAGCGCCGATCGCGGCGACGCCGTTCGAGGTGGCGATTCCGTAGAGGAAGATCACATCGAGCGTTCCGCCGATGAAGATGTATGGCTTGCGTCGACCCCAGCGCGTAATCGTGTAGTCGCTTATCGAACCGACCGTCGGCTGAACCGCGATCGCGATGACCGTGCCTATCAGTGCGATCTGGAGAGCTCCGAGCCCTTCGGACCCCTTCACGCCGAGCTGGCCGAACTGCAGGCGGCCGTTGACGATGTCCAGGATCCCGCTCCAGACCGTCGAGATGCCCAGCCAGTACAGCGAGATGCGGATCAGCTGGCCGCGTGGCAGCTGCTTCGTCGGCCGCCCATGAGCATCGTGAGTCTGCGCCGCGGCTGCCGGGGCCGGCACTTCGTCGACGATCGATTCGACTCCCTTTGCGGCGTCGAGCACCGGCCAGCCTCTCCATGGGCCCGCACCGTTCAGCCTCCGCCGCGCGCTGGTTGCCGCTGCGGTGTGTTCGGCCGGATTGTCTGCGAGTGGTCGAGCAAGTATCACGCTTCGCACGCCTGTCTGCGAGACGACACCCATGGCGCGAGCCGGCTGCTAGGCTGCCTCACATGAGCCACGGACGATGGGGAAGGGGCGAGGCGGCAAGCGGCCGCGATCTCGCGCCGGTCTACTACCTATCGCTCGGCGACTCGCTGTCCGTTGGCGTGCAGCCGATCGGTGCGGAGAACATGCAGTTCCGCACCGACGAGGGCTATGCGGACCAGCTGGCGAGTATCGTGCGCCGGCGTCTGCCGAATCTGCAGGCGGTCAAGCTCGGCTACCCGGGCGAGTCGACGACGACGTTGATCCAGGGTGGATTGACCGAGTACCCCCACGGCAGCCAGCTCGACGAAGCCGTCGACTTCCTGCGCGCCCATCGCGGATCGGTCGCCTTCGTGACCATCGACATCGGCTTCAACGACCTGGAGAGCTACGTCCTCGAGGCAGTCCCCGCCGGCTTGGCCAGCATTGGCAGGAACCTGCCCGGCATTCTGGCGACGCTTCAAGAGGCCGCCGGGCCCGGCACGCCGATCGCCGGCATGACCATCTACGACCCGTTTCTTCCGCACTGGCTCGACGGACCGCTCGGCCGTGAGTTGGCCCGCATCTCCGTCTGGGAAGCCGTGGTGCCCTTCAATGCCTGTTTCCGTGAGGTCTATCGGGCGGCGGGTCTGGTTCTGGCCGACGTGGAGGAAGCCTTCGCGACCACCGACTTCGACACTCGAGTCGAACTCGCCGGCATTGGGCCGGTGCCCATCAACGTCGCCCGAGCTTGCGACTGGACTTGGGGAGGCGCTCCTCCGCCGCTCGGTCCGGACACGCACGCCAATGCGCGGGGCTACCGAGTCATCGCCGAGGCGTTCGATCGGGTCTTGGGCGGGCTGCCCCGACCCACCGATCGTCGCCCGGTCCGCTCGGCTGCGGGCTATTCAGCCTAGAAACGCGAACCCGCCGGTTGGGCGCCGGCGGGTTCGAGGCGGAGATCAGGTGGCGGCTGGGCGCCGCTGCATTCCTAGTAGCCGCTGGGCGGCATGCTCGCTGCGGTGTCGGTGGCCTTCGGGGCCGCTGGGGCCGTTGGGGCTGTCGTGAGCGATCCGCTCACCGGAGCCACGAACCACGTGTTGTTCTTGCCCTGGCCGTTGGTATCTCCAGCGGCCGAGTCGCCGGCGTAGTAGTAGAGCGGCATGTGGTTGTAGGTGACCTGGACCGTACCGTCGGAGCGGGCGGCCTGACCGAATGCGCTCATGGCGCTGCTGGGACCCGTGAGAGTCGCGCCGGCGGCGACCGTCAGCGGCGGCCAGTTGGTGGCACACGACCCCGAGCACGTGCTGTTGTCGGGCGTGTCATTGGTGAGGACGTACAGCGTCATGCCGTTCTGGCCGGTCAGGTAGGCGCCGAGGGTGGAGCTGGTGGCGGAGCCGAGGGTCATGCTCGTGGCTCCGGCAGGACCCGCAGTGGTCGGCCCTGAGGTCGTTCCAAGGACCGCGGTTGTCGGCGAGGCGGCAGAAGCCGAGCACGCAGTCGCGATGACTGCCACGCCGGCGGCGAGGGCGGCGAGTGATGTCCAACGGGAGTTGGGGCGCATTTTCGAATCTCCTGGTCGTTCTGGGCGCTGGTCTCTCCTTCGCTGTGATCCTCACGAAGGGGTTCATGGTGGGTACGGGCGAAGGCCCCGTGTCGGTTCTCAGGCGGGCCAAAGGTCCCGCACCGCGAGCCCCCGGCGCGACCGGAATCCACACGGTGGCACCAATCGTGGAATTCAGGGTCGCCTCAGCCCAGCGGTCGCGCCGTGGCTCAGTCGGCCGACGCCCGGACCGGAGTGGTCTTGGGTATCACGCGCAGTGATCGGACGGGCGACAAAAGAACCCACAGGAACGCCGACGACGCAATCACGGCCCCGACGAGGATCGTCATTCGCAGCGGAATGAATGTGCCCAGGATGCCGCCTGCGACCGATCCCAGGGGCATCGTGCCCCAGACGATGAACCGCATCGTGGCGTTCATCCGGCCCTGCATGTCGAGCGGCGTGATGGCCTGCCGGAAGCTCACCTGGTTGACGTTGTACACCACGGCGGTGAAGCCCAGCAGGAGCTGCGAAACGAGCAGCATCGCCCCCGCGACCATGGCCGTGGTCGGCAGGAAGACCATGATGAACATCGATAGTCCGCTGACGAACATCGAGCCCACGATGACGGGCCCCACACCGAGCCGACGGGCCAGCGGTGCCGCAAGAACTGCGCCCAGCAGCACTCCAAGGCCACCCAGGCCGAGCGCCGTACCGACCAACGCCGGGCTGAGTCCCAGCTCCACGTAGGCGAATATCGGGAATATCGAGAAGCCGAGGCTCGAGCCCAGGTTGGAAGTGGCCGTCGAGCCCGCGATCATCCGCAAGTAGCGGTTTCCCATGACATATCGGAGGCCTTCCGCGATCTCCTGGCGCAAGCTCGTGTGCGAGCCGTCGACGCCGACCTTCCGCTCAGGCTTCGGTTCGGATTTGCGGATCAACCCGATGAGGCTGCCCGAGGCGAGGAAGCTGATGGCGTCGAGGACGATCGCGAAGGGAGCCGCAACGAGGCCGATCACCCCGCCACCGAGCGCGGGTCCGAGGATCTGGGCGCCGGAAGCCGAGATCTGGAGCTTGGCGTTGCCCTCGACCAGATCGTCGGTGTCGATCAGAACCGGCAGGTACGACTGGTCCGCGACGTCGAAGAAGACCGTCAGCATGCCGGCCACGAAGCCGACTGCGTAGAGCTGCCAGATGGTGAGCAGGCCAAGGGCGTAGGCGACCGGGATCGTGATCAGGGCGGCAGCCCGTCCGAGATCGCCGGCGATCAGAACGGGTCGCCGCCGCACTCGATCGAGCCACGCCCCGGCTGGGAGCGTCAACAGGATGAACGGCAGCATCTCGACTGTGCCAAGCAAGGCCACCTGGAACGCCGATGACCCCAGCACCACGGCCGCGATGAAGGGAATGGCGATCTGACTGACCTGCGAGCCCATGAGGCTGACCGTGGCCGCGGACCAGATCTTCATGAAGTCGGCATGTCGCCACAGCGAGGGTCGGCGAGTCTGCGTTGCCCGGGTCCCGGCCGCGATTGCCGTGTCGGCGACCGCCTCCGTGGACAATTCAGCGCTCAGCTCAGCCTCGGGTAAGGACTGATGCGCTTCGAGCATGCGGTCAATGGTAAATCGCGACCTCCGCACCTGCGGGCCCGTGGCCCTCGAGCTGATTGTCGCCCGCGGCCGCCGCCCGCGACTCCCGCCCGCGGCCGCCGCCCGCTACTCCCGCCCGCG
>PLNK01000177.1:0-11764 GCA_003142755.1 Chloroflexota bacterium
ACACGGCGATTCTCCGTCGTCTATCGGGCTGCCGCGTGGCCTGACGGAAGCGGCGAGTGGCGGCCGATGGCGGCCACAACTGATGTCCCGATTTCGCTGATCAGTCGATGGTTCGTCAAGCACCAACGCGCGTGTCCGAACACCCGGCAACCCTGCAGCCTCTTCCTGATCGGGCTCCTAAAGGTAGCTCGGTGCCGATCGAGCTAGCTCGGAAAGCTCGCCCGGCGGCAATTCGGAGCTGACCTCGTGAGCTTGAAAGCTTGCCCAGCGGGCAATCGGGAACTGCCTCGCAAGCTCCTAGCCTAGCGGTAATTCGGTGCCGACCTTGCCAGCTCGCAAGCTGGCACTAGCGGTAGTTGGGTGCCGACCTTGCCAGCTCGCAAGCTGGCACTAGCGGTAGTTGGGTGCCGACCTTGCCAGCTCGATGTCGTGCGGGTGGCTCTCGATCTGGCCCGATTGGGTCAGCCGGACGAAGCGCGCCTTGACGCGCAGGTCCGCGATCGACTCGGCGCCGCANNGTCATGCCGGCCTTGGTGCCGCCGATCAGCTGGTAGAGGATGCCCGAAAGCGGACCCTCGACTGAGATGCGCGCCTCCACTCCCTCAGGGACGAGCTTGTGGCGGTCGACCTGCGGGTAGCGATCGCTGCCGGCCGACATCGCGCCGAGCGAACCCATGCCGCGGTACTCCTTGACCACTCGGCCGCCGACACGCTCCGACTCACCGGGGCTCTCCTCGGCCACGGCCAGGAGCCGCCCGAGCATGACCGAGTCTGCGCCCGCCGCCAGGGCCTTGACGATGTCGCCCGAGTAGCGGATGCCGCCGTCGCCGATGATCGTGACGCCACGCTCGTGAGCCACCGCCGCACAGAGCTGGATCGCCGTGAGCTGCGGGAAGCCGACGCCGGCCACGATGCGGGTCGTGCAGATGGACCCTGGCCCGATGCCCACCTTTACGCCGTCCGCGCCCGCTTCGATGAGAGCGGCAGTTCCTTCGGCCGTGGCAACGTTGCCGGCCACGATGTCGATCGCGGTTCCGTAGGCGTCGCGGTAGCGCCGGATCGCCTCGATGACGTTGCGGGTGTGGCCATGCGCCGTGTCCACGACGAGGGCATCGACGCCGGCCTTGACCAGCATCTCCGCTCGCGTCACCGAGTCGGGCCCAACGCCGACGGCGGCAACCGCGCGGAGTCGACCCTTGGAATCTACGTTGGCGAGCGTTGCGTCCCCGGGCACAGCCGCCGCCTTGACGGCCGCGACCTGCCCGGCCTGGCGCTCCGGTGCCTGGTTGCGATGAATGACACCGACGCCACCTTCGAGGGCCATGGCGATGGCCATCCCGGCCTCGGTCACGGTATCCATGGCCGCGCTCACGACCGGTGTGTTCAGCCCGATGTTCCGCGAGAACCGGCTGCTCAAGTCGGTCTCGCCGGGCAGGATCTCGGAGTATTGCGGGATCAGCAGGACATCGTCGAAAGTGAAGCCCAACATCGGTTCGACGAGGCCCACGCCCGAACCCTCGCCTGAGCCGGCCCGTCCAGTCGTCGTCGTCATCTCGGCCTCCGTCCTCTCTCGCTCAATCGGTCCGCCGGCCGATCCGCGCCTGGAAAAGCCGGCGCCTAGCCCGAAACAACCGGGTCGCCCTCCGACCGGTGTTGCGGGTTGGTTGGCGGACATTCTACGGATCGCAGCCACGGGCCGTACGATCGAGCCGCCCGGCCGCGTGGACGAGCTGCCGCCTGCGTCAGGTCGGGCTTCCGCGTAGGCTTCGAGATGCAGGAGGTGCAAACGTGGAGCAGAGACGGCTCGGTGATTCGGGCTTGCTGGTCTCGGCCGTGGGACTGGGCACGAACAACTTTGCCGGCCGGCTGCACGACGAAGCCGCGCGCATGGTGCTCAACGAGGCGCTCGAGCAGGGCATCACCTTCATCGACACTGCCGACGTCTACGGTGGCGGCTCCGAGGAGGGCTCGGGCGGGTCCGAGAGCCAGCTTGGGCGGCTGCTCGCCGGTCGGCGGGCTCGGTTCATCATCGCTACTAAGTTCGGCTTTCCGATGGGCGACTCGCCGCTGGAGAGGGGCGCCTCGCGTCGCTGGATCGTGGCGGAAGTGGAGAACAGCCTGCGGCGCCTCCGCACCGACTACATCGACCTGTACCAGGTTCACACGCCGGACGCGGAGACCCCGATCGACGAGACGCTGCGCGCCCTCGACGACCTCGTGCGTTCGGGCAAGGTTCGATATGTCGGCCACAGCAACTTCGCGGCCTGGCAGATAGCCGACGCCGACTGGACGGCCCGGACCGAGCATCTCGCCCGGCCGATCTCGGCCCAGATGCACTACAACCTGCTGGTGCGTGGGATCCAGGCCGAAGTGATCCCGGCCTGCGTCGCTCACGGCCTGGGCATCATCCCCTACTTCCCGCTCGAGTCGGGCTTCCTGACCGGCAAGTACAAGCCCGGTGGCGAAGGCCACGGGCGCCTGTCGGAGAGCGCCCGCGCTGGAGGGGTGATGTCGCCGGCCAACTTCGAGCGGATTGCGGGGTTGGAGCGCTTTGCCACCGAGCGAGGCCACTCGCTGCTGGACCTGGCCTTTGGCTGGCTCCTCAGTCAGCCGATTGTCAGCTCGGTCATCGCCAGCGCCTCGACGCCGGACCAGGTCCGGGCCAACGTGGCAGCCGCCGAATGGCGGCTGACTGCCCCGGAGTTGGAGTCCGTGGCCGCTCTCTAGCGGTGATTCCGTGGCACCGGCATGAGCCCACCGCGCCCCCGCCCCGTGGCCCCGTCAGGTCTTGCGCATTGGGCGGCGCGCCGCCAATCGGGTGCGAAGCGACTGGCGCGCTCGGCTGATCTCCTCGAGCGGATCGGATTCGACGGCCCACGTTTCGTACACGCCGGCGCAGGCCGGGCACTCGTAGACGACGCGGCTCCCGACGTTTGGGTAGCGGCGCCAGGCCGGCGCGACGTACAGCACCTCGACCAGAATGAGCCACGCCCCGCACGAGGGGCAGATGTCGCGGGTCAGGCTCGTCATTGCGGCATCGTAGCCGCGCGCCGGCCGGGTCCGCGTCAGGGGTCACCCGCGAATCGCGTCGCCCGGCTGCAACGGCAAGACGGCCGGAGGCGCGCCGCAGGCGGAGGCGGCGGCTGTGGGATGATTCACTCGTGACGGCTCCCGCCAACCTCTCCAGTCCCGAATCCAAGCCACGACCGGCTGCCCGTCGACAAGGCCCCGCGGCGGTCATGTTCGGCCGCAACCCGGACGTGGCCTCGTTGAGCGTGGTTCTGGTCGTGGCAATCGGCGTGCTCATCCTCGGCCTCGAGGTGGTGCGCACATCGCCGGACTGGGGCTTCAGCTACGGCGGCGCCATCAACGGCATTCTGTCGCAGCTGCCCACGACCGGGCTCGCGGCGGTCCTGATGGCCGTCGCCACTGCCGCGAACCTCCTCGCCGGCGCCGTAGTGCTCCGCCTGCTCGGGGCGCCGGCCTTCAGGAGCCTCTCGGACGTAGCTCTGGCCGGCTTCGCCGCGGCCGTCGTCCTGGACGCGGGCGCGCTCTTCCTGCTCGGCGGCATCGGGCTGTTCGGCTGGCCGGAGCTGCTCGCGCTGCATGCGGCGGTGGCTGCGGCCTACCTGGCCACACGCGGCCGACGGCCGCTCATGGCCGCGCCGGTTCGATGGCGGACCGTGCGGCCGGCGGCATGGTGGCTGCTGATAGCGGCCATCTGGGCCGGCCCGCTCATCGTCCAGCTGGCGTCGCCGGCCGTGCCGTTCATGGACGTCCTGCCGAATCACGTCGCCCCGGTCGAGCACATCCGGGTCTTCGGTAGCTTCAGCACCCTCACCACTTCCCCGTCGCCGATCTATGGGCCATCGCGTCTGATGCTCGGCTACGTCGCGTTCCTGGGACAGCTGACGACGATCACGAACCTCGACGCGATCCTGGCCGAGGCCGCCTTCGCCTTGCCGCTGACAGTGCTCATGGCCCTCGCCGTCCGGCGGCTGGCCCGCGACCTGTTCGGCGGCAGCGCACCGTACTGGGTGCTGCTGACGTTCCCGCTGACATTCACGTTCATGCGCATCCCCGATGCTCGGGGCACGGTCGTGGTATTCCCGCTCGCCGCTCTGGCGCTCAGCGCGATCGCGGTCGAGCTGCGCCAGCGGCAACGAGCGCCGGCGGGGGGCGGCGGGCAAGCGGACCGCGCCGCCACGCCGCCCTCGCGACGGCCCGATCTCACGCTGGCCCTGGCGCTCGGGGCGGGTTTCCTCGTCCACCCGCTGGTTGGGCTGGTGGCAATGACCGCCGCCGGCGGAGCGCTGATCCTCTATCCGGCGACCCTGGCCCGAAGGCTCGTACCTGCCCTTGGCGGCGCCGCCGTCCTGGCCATACCGCAGGCGCTGACGATGGGCGCGATCGCCGCCCCGGCCTGGGTCGGTGCCGCCTTCATCGCCGCGGCCCTGGCCACGGCCTTCGGTCTGGCATTCGTCGTGGGCGCGGTCTGCGACCGAGTCGAGCGACCGGCCCCGACCCCAACTTCCCCCGCACCCGCCACTGCCCGGTCATCCGACTGGCGCCGGGCCGCCCTACTCGCCGTGGCAATCGCGGCTGTGCTCATCCTGGCCAATCACCTCAGCGTCCCGTCCGGCGACCCCACCCACCCGTCCGATCCGGCGGGCGAGCTAATGGTCGACTTCCCCCACCTCGTCTGGTTGAGCCTGGCCGGCGCCGCCATCTCGATCATGAGACCGTACCGCGGCTGGATCGTTCTCGGCTGCGGCGTCGCCGCTGGGCTGGCAGCGTGGGCCGCTTCAGGGCTCGTCGGGTCGGCCAACCTGACGCAACAGGCCGTCCACTACGAAGTCCCGAAGTCGGTCGAGTACTGGCTGCCGGTGATGCTGGCGATCGGCGCCGCGGGGGCGCTGGCCGCGCTCTGCAGGTTGCGCTGGCTCGCATTCGGGCGACCGATTGCGATCGCAGTATTCCTCGTCGTCGCCGCCTATCCCATCAATCAGCCCTTCGCAGCCGACATGAGCGTCGAGATCGCCGAGCATCCCGGCGCGGAGTCCATCGGCCTGGCGTTGCGCGAGGCCCAGCTCGGGTACTGGGANNGAAGGCGGTCGATTGCTCGGCTTCGACCAGCTCGAACAGGAACTTCAGGCCGGCTACGGCTATGTCGTCGTCGAGCCGTCCAACCTGCGGGCCGACCTGATCAATCGCACGAACTCAGGTCTGGCCGCCGCGGGCTACCGCCAGATCTGGTCGAACTCCCAGGCGACGGTCTACACGCGGCCGTAGCGTGTCAGCCACGGTTCGCGTTACCACATGATCCCGTCGTCGTCCGACTCGGCGACGATGAGCGAGAAAAGCGCCGACTGGCTGATGTTCGCCACGCCGGCTCGGGCGTTCTTGTCGTTGCAGGTGGTGCCGCAGGTGTCCATGACCGCGTACGTTCCCGCGGCGTCGTCGTAGCCGACGACCGTGACGAAGTGGTTGACCGCCGAACGCGTCGACTTGACGTTCCAATACGGCAGCGAGTTGGTTCCGTCGGACGTGCGGGCGGCGATCACAACGGGCACGCCCATGTTGATGTCGGCGTGGACATGGTCCAGGAGCGCCGCCGCGGTCAGCTGCGAGGCGAACACGACGACGTAGAAGTAGCTCACGCTCGATCGCCCGGACGCCTCCCAGTTGAGAGCATCCACCAGGTTCTGGACGTTGGTGCTGGGTGGTGAGGCACTCCAGTTCATCAGGCCGGGTTGAGACCACCAGGACAGGTGCCGGTCCGGAACCGGCCACTCGACCTCAGCCAGGTACAGGATCATCCCGCGGCCATACCCGGCGGCGTCCTCGGCCTTCCAATAGGTGCTGGCCTCGCGGTCCGTGCCGAGTTCGACGGGCTCCACGAAGGTCCCGGACTTGCCGGTGACCTCGCTCCGCGAAGCGGGCCAGTAGTAGAGCACCACCGCTGCCGTCCCTGCCCCGCAGAAGAGCGAGTAGTTGTAGTCGGTGTAGGCGTGGCCCTGGTCGTCCTGGCCAGTGCGAGGCGGTTCCTGGATGAGACCGCTCCACCTCGTGTCCAGGGCGTTGGCCGGTGGGTAGTCAGGCGTGGGCAGCGCCTGGTCGAGGATGACCACGCCGCCGCCGGCATCGAGTGTCACCCTGCCGTCGATCTTGGCCGCGATCAGGACGGGGTCGGGCTGCCAGGGGTGGTCCGTCGACGAGGGAATCGGAGTCGCGGCCGGCCGAGCCGTCGCGGCGACCGACTGTCGGGCTGAGGGGCTCGCCGTCGGGGCGGCGCTGGCAGCGGGCAAGTCAGGCGTCGTAGACGGGGCCGTCGTCGCCGCGCCCAAGCCGACGCCCGATGGCGAGGCTGAGGCTCTGGACGTCGACCCGGAGGCGCCGTCGATAAGGCGAGGAACCTGCCACACGACGACGGCAGCCAGCGCGACGCACAGGACAGCCGCGACCTTGCGGTGGCGGCTGAGTTCTGGCAGGCACGGCATGTCGGGACTATACGGTCAGCTCCGAACGATGGCCGGCAACCGGCCGATCTGGTCGAGGCGCGGGCGATCACTCTCGCCCGGTCGTGCCCGATCGGCCGGCTATCCGGTCCCGGTGGCCTATCCTGCGGCCGCCGGCCTGGTTACTGGAAGAAGCCGGTCACGTCGAAGAGCACGTTGGTCGTGTCTGACGTGCCCGCTGCCCAATACATGAGATCGAGCTTGCCGCCGGTGGCAAGCGGAACGGTGATCCCGTTGGCGCGGATGTCACCCACCGGGAAGTTGATCGTGGAGGTGGTGGGCTGGGTACCCGTGGTCAGGCTCGGAGCCACGGTCACGTAGCCGAGGCTGACCTGGCCCACGACCGTGACATTGCCGGTGACCGCGGCAGCAGTAGCTGGCACGGTCGATGCGGTGGTGGCTACGGTCAAGGTCTGCTTGGTCCTGGAGTGGAAGAGGCTTGCGCCGAGGCTCGTCCGCGAGTCGAGGACCCGGACGGGCGTGAGGGAGTAGAAGGTGGCGCCGGCCGCGTCGTTGAGGAAGTAGCCGGTGACATCGAAGATCACGTTGATCGTGTCCGCCGTCGTCGACGACCAGTACATGGCGTCTAGCTTCCCGCCCGAGGCGAGCGGGACGGTGATGCCGTTGGCACGGATATCACCCGTCGGGAAGTTGATCGTCGAGGTGGTGGGCTGGGTGCCGGTGGTCAGGCTTGGCGCGATAGTAACGTAGCCGAGGCCAAGCTGGCCGATGACCGTGACGTTGCCTGTGACCGCCGTCGCGGCGGCGGGCACGCCCGAGGCGGACGTGGCCACGTCGAAGGTCTGCTTGACTCGCGACTTGAAGATCGTGGCCCCCAGGCTCGTCCGCGAGTCGAGGACGCGAACCGGGGTGATCGTGTGCAGAGTTGCGCCCGAGGCGTCGAGGCTGAAGTAGCCGGTTACGTCGAACAGGACGTTGACCGTCTCCGTCGAGCCCGCCGACCAGTACATAGCATCGAGCTTGCCGCCCGAGGCGAGTGGCACGGTGATGCCGTTGGCGCGGATGTCACCCACCGGGAAGTTGATCGTCGAGGTCCCGGGCTGTGTGCCGGTGGTCAGGCTCGGGGCGATGGACACGTAGCCGAGGCCGATCTGGCCGACCACGGTGACGTTGCCTGTGACCGCTACCGCGGAGGCGGGCACGCCCGAGGCGGCCGTGGCCACGGCGAAGGTCTGCTTGACCCGAGACTTGAAGATCGTGGCGCCGAGGCTGGTCCGCGAGTCGAGGACGCGAACCGGCGTGATCGAGTGGAACGTGGCTCCCGGCAGCGGCGTCACGGCCACCGACGGATCGGACTCGGGCCCGACCGCGACGATTGCCGTGGTCGCGTGGACGGTGAACGTGTACGAGGTGTGGTTGGTGAGACCGGTCACGTTGCAAGTGAGCGCGGCGGTGGTGCAGTGGAACGTGCCCGGCGTGCTGGTCACGGTGTAGAGCGTGATCGCGGCGCCGCCGTTGGCGGCCGGCGCGGTCCATGAGACGGCTGCGGCGCCGTCAAGCCCAACGCCGGCCACGGCGGTCGGCTTGCTCAGCGGCAGCGGCATGACCACGCTGATGTTCGGAACGTCCGCCGTCGTGACCACGACCGTGTGCTTCAGGGCCGGGTCGGCGGTGAAGCCGGGGCCGGCCCAGTAGCCGGACACGTACGTGCTGGCGACCGTGAAGGAGATGTAGTAGGTACCGACCGGGACCGGCATCGAATACGTGCCGTCCAGGCTCGTGGTCGCC
Source organism: Chloroflexota bacterium (assembly GCA_003142755.1). Lineage (GTDB taxonomy): Bacteria > Chloroflexota > Limnocylindria > Limnocylindrales > CSP1-4 > Fen-1039. Next base: position 8,268 of record PLNK01000177.1, read on the forward strand.
ATCTCGATGACATGACCGGTCGTGCTGTCATCGGCGAGGACTGCGACACCGCCGATGCCGATGGTGCCGTTGGTCACGCGGCCGGAGATGATGAACCCGGCGGGGATGATCACATCCTTGCCGGTGACGTCGCCGCTGGTGACAACGACCGAGCCGGCACTCAGGAAGTCGGCCGTCCATCCGGAGCCGCTCCAGTAGCCGTCCGGCAGGCCCTGGCCGTCGGCCTGGAACTCGACCTTGTAGGTACCTGCGGGCAGGCCGAGTGAGTAGTTGCCGCTGCCATCGGTGGTTGTGTAGGAGACGTACAAGCTGGTGGCCGTATCAAGCGCCCGGACGATTACGCCCGTGAGGACGCCCACGGCCGCCTCGGTAACGTTGCCCTTGACATGGCCGTCGGCCGCGGGCAGGGCGACGTTCTGACCCGTGATATCGAGCGTGGTCGCGACTTCGTTTTTGGCGGAAGCGGCGACGGTCGTAAAGCCGGAGCTGCCGAGCCATCCGGGCTGTCGCGCCTGAAGGGGATCCACGTAGTGGAGCTGGTAGCTGGTCCCGGGGACGACAGCCATCGACCAGTCGCCGGTGGTGTTGGTGGTGGTGTAGGCGGTCCGCAGGCCGGCACTGTAGAGCTCGACTGTGATCCCCGACAACGCAGCGGATCCGTCGGTGACATTGCCGGAGATGTGGAGGGCCGTCGGCAGAACGACATCCTGGCCGGTGACGTCAGCCGCGGCCACGGTCACTGTCTTCTCGGCGGTCGTGTCGTAGGTGAACCCGGCCGCGCCCAGGTAGCCACTGCCGAACGTCTTGGAGCTGTCATAGAAGCCGATCTGGTAGCTGCCGGCGGGCAGCTCGATCGAGTAGGTCCCATCGGCGGCTGTGAAGATGCCGTCATACAGCGTGCCGTCGGTGGCCCAGACATCGACCTCGATGTTCGGCAGACCGACCGAGGCATGGCTGACGGTGCCCTTGATGTGGGCAACGTTGGGCAGGACGATGTCCTGGCCGGTGATATCGGCAGTGCTAACCGTAACGAGCAGCGCAGCCGACTCGGCGGTAGTGAAGCCTGAGCTCCCCAGGTACCCGTGGCCGTACGTTCCGGTGGCGTCGTAGAAGTACAGGTGGTAAGAGCCTGCCGGGACCAAGATCGAATAGGTCCCGTTGCTGGCCGTCTGGACGTGGGTGACCAGGCTCCAGGCCTGGTTGAAGGCATCGACTTCGACGTTCCCCAGGCCAACCGACCCAAAGGAAACGGTGCCGGAGACCGCATGGGCGACGATCGCCGGGTCGGCACCGGGCTGGAAGTTGTGATCGAGTACCCACGGCTTGATCTGATCGGCCGACGCCGGGAGCGCCGGCGGAATGACCTGCGCGGTTACTGCCGGCACGCTGGTCGGATCGGCTGCGACCACGGCCGCAGGCACGACAGCTGCCGGGAATACGAGTGCAACCCCAACCAACAGGGCCGCGAAACGGCGGACGGATACGCCCCTCACGAGCGAGCGCGTCATGACAACCTCACTGTAGCGAGCACCGCCGTGCGGTGCGAACTCCTCACTGCCCCTGACATCCTATGGGGTAGGTACGTGTCGCCGAGATGATAGCCCGTGCGGGCGGGTCCGGTATCTGGGCCAGGCGCGAGGCGCGAGGCTCGTTGAGTTGCAGGCGACTGAACTGGCCAACGAGCGGCGCCTCGCAGACCCTTTGGTGACACCATTCCACGAAGATGCCGCCGAGTCAAGAAACGAGCGTCAGCTGTCCGGCGTCCGGCAAGTCGTCGCCAGGCGCCGACTGCGGCGTCGCTCCCGGCACGGACGGCGACCTCGCCGCGACTCCGGCCAGTGCTAGACTCGCGGCCAAGCGGCGCCGAGGGATTGGGTGGCGGGCCGGATTGCTGGAGGGGCATCGTGCAAAACCTGCGTTCAATGGTGACCGCTCTCGGCACCGCCGCGCTTGTAGCCGGCGTTGTCTTGAGCTGCGCTGCGCCGGGCATCTCGCCGACGGGTATTCCGGCGATGAAGTCCGCGATCGTGGCCAATTATCCGAGCGTGGACGGATCCACCACTACCGGGCCCCTGGCGCGCCTGCTGGCGTGTGACCTGCTGGGCGTTCCCTGCGTCTGGTCGGCTCCCGCGTCGGCGAACATCGAGCGCACCTACGTGCCTGATCCGAGCGCCGCCATTCCGTCGCCGGCCGCGTCGACCGTCACGGCCATCAAGTTCAGCACCACGCACAACGCCTATGTGAACCTCATCGAGGGCAAGACGGACGTGCTCCTGGAGGCACGCCTGCCCTCGCCCGACGAACAGGCGGAAGCGTCGGCAAAGGGCGTCGAGCTCGAGACGCACGCCTTCGCGCTGGACGCCTTCGTCTTCCTCGTCAACACGAACAACCCAACCGAGAACATGCCGCTGGCGATGCTGCGCGACATCTACGCCGGCAAGATCACCACATGGAGCGGGGCGAGCATCGATCTGGGCGATCCGGCGGCCCAGATCCACGCCTACCAGCGTGAGCCCAACTCCGGCAGCCAGGAGCTGATGAAACAGATGGTCATGGGCACCACGCCGATTGTCGACGCCCCCCAGATGGTCGTTCAGACGATGGCCGGGCCGTACAACACGATCGGCGGCAATCCCGTGACCGGCGCCGGCGGGGACAGGCTCGGCCTCGGCTTCTCGGTCTACTACTACGCCGCCGTCATGTTCTCGAACCCGCAGGTCAAGATGATCGGCGTCGACGGAGTCAAGCCGACGTCGGCGACCATCTCGTCGCGGGCCTACCCGCTGGCGGCCGAGGTGTACGTCGTGACGCGCAAGGACGCGGCGGCCGGAAGCCCGGCGCTCGAGTACAGGGACTGGCTGCTCTCTTCCGATGGCCAGCGCGTCGTGAAGCANNATCGACCCCGGCACTACCGCATAGACCAGGGTCCGACCTGCCGGGTCCACGACGAAGGCCTCCAGCGAGTCGACGGCCGGCGACAGGCAGGCCAGGGCCTCGGCGACGTGGTCCAGGCGCTCGAGGACCAGCGGATCGGCTGCCTCCGCGGTGCCGCGCACGGGCCACTGAACCTCCACGCCCACGTCGTCGGGTGCGTTGGGCGTCGGGTTGCCCTGCTGCACGAGTCCTGAGCCGATGATCAGATACGCGGCCGTGTTGTCTTCGGCGCCGAGATAGGCATGGATGGCGGCTCGCGCCTCAGACCAATCGCATGAACTCGCCGCCGGGGTTGGAGCTGCCTGCGGCACTTTGGCGCGGGGTTCTTCGAGCGCGGTCCCGGTGGCTTCGACGGCGGCGATCAGGTCGTCGGTGGTGGGGTCGTGCAGGCCCACGAAGGCACTGACTGGGAGGAAGTCCCTGTACCAATGCTGGAAGCGGCCGTCGACGATCATGGGATTGACCTGGTCGAACACGCGACGGGCGCACGGAATCTGGTCGACCAATTGGTACGAGATCGACAGCCCGCGCGCCATAGCCTGGCGGTCGGCAGCGGCCATGCC
>PLNK01000177.1:11816-18191 GCA_003142755.1 Chloroflexota bacterium
GGGTCGGCGCCTGGGTCGGCGCCGGGGACCACAGGGACGAGGGGGACGCCGTCTGCCCCGAGCAGCCGGCCAGCGTCACGCACAGGGCCGCCGCCGCGGCAACGGAGATCACATGCTTCAAGGTCATCAGGGCTTGAGGATCCAGCTAGCATCGGTCATCTGCCAGTCGCTGCCGTGGCCGCCCGCGATCAGGATTCCGCCGTCGTCCAGCAGCGTCGCGCTGAAATTGTTGATCTTGGGGAACCCGGTCGCGACCACCTGAAACGTCCCTCTGTCCAGGTCGAACGCCTCGACGGTGTCCACGGCTGCGCACTTCGAGTCCACCCCGCCGAAGACCAGCACTCGACCATCAGGGATTCTGATCGCAGCCGATCCAATACGCGGCGTGCTCATCGGACCCACTGGGGTGAACGCCTCCGTCCGCGGATCGAAGACCTCCGAGACTTCCGGGGTGACGCAACCCGCAGCGCTGTCCCAGAGGCCCCATTCCTCGACGAGAACGCGTCCGTCGGAGAGCAGGGTAGAAGTTCCCGCGTACTCGGACACCGACAGGGCGAACTGGGCAAGTGGGTGCGACGGATCGATCAACTCCGCGTATTTGTTCGGGTAGGAGTAGTTACCGTCGACGTAATCTCCGCCCACCATCAGCACTCGCCCGTCGCGGAGCAGCGTTGCCGTCGCTCCTTGTCGGGGCTCAGCCATGAGCGGTCCATTGCTGAACCCGCCACTCGCCGGATCGAAGATCAAGGTGACGTTCGATGTCGTTCCCAGAGCGTACGAGCCACCGGCGATTAGCACCGAACCGTCGGCGAGCAGCACTACCGTGGGACCGACTGGCAGGTAGGAAATGTTGGAGGGTGGCTTGACGAGGAACGATGCCCCCTGGGCTGGGTCGTAGATCTCGATCGTAGTGAGGTCTTCGCCGTACTCGCCGTAGCCGCCCGACACGAGCACGCGGCCGTCGCTCAGCAGCAAGGCCTTCGCACCGGTACGCGGCTCGCCCAGCGAGCCGTTCGGGCTGAACTCGCCCGTGTCCGGGTCGTAGATCTCCACGCTCGCCGTGGCTGGGTTCATGCACGCCATTTCGCACTTACCCGTGAATGGNNATCGTGGCCGGCGCCATCGGACGCGGGCTGGCCTTTGGGGCGAGAGTCGGGCTGGAGGTCGCGTTGGCTGTCGGGGTCGGTGACGGCGTCGCCGGCCCGGCGTTGCTCTTGACGACGGACGGGCTAGGCGTGGCCGTGCTCGAGCAGGCAACGACGGCCAGCAGCAGAGCGAAGATCGAGCCCACTCGGGCCAGACGTCCGGTTCGCACCCTCTCCTCCTCAATCATCTATGGCTCCTTGCTGTCAGCCCATCACGGCTTGAGGAGCCAGGTGGCAGCCGTCATCCCGTTCCAATTGCCGTCCCCGCCGCCGGCGATCAGGATTTCACCGTCGTCCAGAAGCGTCAGGCTGAAATCGCTGATCTTTGGGAGCCCGGTCGCGATCACCTGAAAGGTCTCGCTGTCCGGGTCGAACGCCTCGACGGTATCCACGGCCGCACACATCGAGTCCACTCCGCCGAAGACCAGCACTCGACCATCCTTGGTCTTGATGACAGCCGATCCGGTACGCGGCGTGCTCATGGGACCCACCGGCGCATAACCCTCAGTCCGGGGATCGATCACTTCCGAGACAACGGGGGCATTGCAACTCGTGCCGAGGTCGGACCCGCCCCATCCCGTGACGAGAACGCGTCCGTCGGAGAGCAGGCTGGCGGTCGCCGAGTCATCGGACGGGAACCAGGTGGATTGGGAGAGCTGGTGCGACGGATCGATCAACTCCGAGCTGTTGTTCGCGGAGCTGCGGAAACCATCGGACTGTTCGCCTCCCACGATCAGCACTCGCCCGTCGTCTAGCAGCGTGGCCGACGCTCCAAATCGAGGCATGGCCATGAGCGGTCCCTCGCTGAACTTGCCGCTCGCAGGGTCGAAGATCCGGGTTCTGTTCGTGCTCGGACTGTACATGCCGTACGCGCCGCCGGCGACGAGCATCCTGCCGTCGGCGAGCAGGACCACTGCGCCGCGAACTGGCATTCCCTCCACCGCGACCGAGGTCCCCTGGGCGGGGTCGTAAATCTCGAGCGTTTCGAGGTAGCCACCGTTCTCGCTATTGCCGCCCGACACGAGCACGCGGCCGTCGTTCAGCAGCAGGGCCTGTCCGCCGGTACGCGGCGCCGCCAGCGAACCGTTGGCGCTGAACTCGCCGGTGCCCGGGTCGAAGACCTCCACGCTCGCCGTGAGGTCGTAAGGGCACGTCATCCCGCACGTGCCCGTGGATGGAACCGCGCCGCCCACCATCAGCACGCGGCCGTCGGCGAGACGCACCGCGGCCTGGCCCTCGCGAGCCACGGTCATCGTCGGGCCCGGCTCTATCGTGGCCGGCGCCATGTGGGGAGGGCTTGGGCGCGGACTGGGAGTCGGGCTGGCCGTTGGGGTCGGCGACGGCGTCGCCAGACTGGCGCCGCTCGCGACTACCGTCGGGCTGGGTGCGGCCGGCGCCGTCGGGCGCGGGCTGGCCGTGGGGCTGGGTGTGACCGTACCAGAGCAGGCGGCTACGACCAACAGCAGAATGGAGATCGAGCCCGCTCGGGCCAGACGTCCGGTTCGCACCCTTCTCCCTCCAAATCATCGCGATCGCAGTCGCACCATGACTCCCCGCCCACCGCGCTTGTTTCGGCAAGTTGGCCGCCAGGCTCGGCGAGTGCGTGGCGTGCGCCCGGCGGCGATGGATATCACGGCTTCAAGGTCATCAGGGCCTGAGCAACCAGCTTGTGGCCGTCATCCCGTTGAAGTCGCCGTTGGCGCCGCCGGCGATCAGGATCCCGCCGTCGTCGAGCAGCGTGGCGCTGAATTCGGTGATCTTCGGGAACCCGGCGGCGATCGCCTGGAACGTCCCGCTGGCCGGGTCGAACGCCTCGACGGTGCCCACGGCCGCGCAACTCGAGTCCACACCGCCGAAGACCAGCACTCGCCCATCCGGGATCCTGATCGCAGCCGATCCGGTACGCGGCGTGCTCATCGGACCCACTTGCGTGAACGCCTCGGTCTTGGGATCCAGGACCTCCGAGCCTACCGGCGTTGGGCAATTCGAGCCGCTGACGTACGCGCCTCCGCCTGCGAAGAGAACGCGTCCGTCGGAGAGCAGGGTCGAAGTTGCCACGTCCCACGACACAGACAAGGCGGAATGGGCAATCGGGTGCGACGGATCGATCAACTCCGCATTGTCGTTCGCGTGGCCGCTGTAGTCCTGGTAGTAGTCTCCTCCCACTATCAGCACTCGGCCGTCCGCGAGCAGCGTCGCCGTCGCTCCTTGTCGGGGCTTGGCCAGGACCGGTCCGGTGCTGAATCCGCCGCTCGCCGGGTCGAAGATCAGGGTGACGTTCGACGTCGTCTTGCTGTCGTCGTACGAGCCGCCCGCGATGAGCGCCCTACCGTCGGCGAGCAGTACTACCGTCGGATCGATTGGTAGTTGCTGCTCGGCCGGTGGCTTGACTACGACCGACGTCCCGTGGGCGGGGTCGTAGATTTCGATCGTGCTGAGGTCGCTGCCGTACTGGCCGGTCCCGCCCGACACAAGCACGCGGCCGTCGTTCAGCAGCAGCGCGTGCCCATCGGTACGCGGCTCGGCCAGCGAACCGTTGGCGCTGAACTCGCTCGTGTCCGGGTCGTAGATCTCCACGCTCGCCGTGGCGGGGGCAATGCACGCCATCTCGCACGTGCCCGTGAATGGAGTCGTGCCGCCCACGATCAGGACGCGGCCGTCTTGGAGACGAACCGCAGCGTGGCCGGCACGAGCCCCTGTCATCGCCGGGCCGGGCTCTAGGGTGGTCGGCGCCGTCGGGCGCGGGCTGGGTGTTGGGCTGGAGGTTGGGATCGGTGACGGTGACGCCAGCTCGGTGCTGCTCGCGACGACCGTCGGGCTGGGAGCGACCGGCGCCGTCGGGCGCGCGCTGGCCGTTGGGCTGGGTGTGGCTGTCGAGCACGCAACCACGACCAGCAGCAGAGCGAAGGTAGAGCCCATTCGGGCCAGACGTCCGGTTCGCACTCTCTCCCTCCAAATCATCGCTATCTAGGTCTCACCATGGTTTTCACGCACCGCTCTTGGTGTGCGGCCTGCAGGTGCCCGTCCAGCGACCGGCCCGCCCTGCAGCCTGGGAGCCTCGCGACGACACCATGATGCTCCCTCCCGGCCTGGAGAATTGCACCAAAGCAAGCGGCCAGACGATCGCGCGAGTGACCACACTGAAGGCACCTAGGCGCCGGCGAAGCGGACTGGCTCGCCTCGTCGCGAGCCGGGCCCGATTGCCCGCGCCTGCCTCGCCTACGAGTCCGCCTTCCAGGACGCCGGCCGGCCTCGTGCGTAGCGAACGCCTCGCGAGGCATTGCGAGACATCGCCCAGCGAGCGGCCGTGAGAACATGGACCCTTGATCGCACAGTCGCAGTTGACTTCAGCAGCGCCTCTGGCCGCCGTCATCTTCGTTGTGACGATCGGCCTGGTCATCGCTCGACCCTGGCGTCTCATCGAAGCGTCTGCTGCCGCCCTCGGCGCGGGCGTGATGGTCTTGACTGGACTCGTATCACCGAGTGGTGCCGCCTCGGACGTGGCCGGCCATTGGAATGTCCTGCTCTTCTTCGTTGGCCTGACCGGAGCAGCCGCCGTCGCCGAACGGGGCGGGCTCTTCGAGGCACTCGCTGGCACATCCGCACGACTGTCCGCAGGCAGTCCCCGACGCCTGCTGGCTGCGGTCGTCGCGGCCGGCGCCATCGTCGCGGCGCTTCTGTCCAACGATGCCGCGGCGCTTGTGCTGACGCCGGTCGTCTACGTCCTCGTGGCCCGTTTCGGCCTGTCGCCTCTTCCGTATGTCCTGGCCTGCACCTTCGTGGCCGATGCGGCATCCATCGCGCTCCCGATGAGCAATCCCGTGAATATCATCGTGAGCGACCGCCTCGGCGTGAACGCGGCGAGCCTCGTGCCCATCCTCATGCCCGCCGCCATCGCTTCCGTTGTCGCCTTGCTCGGCTGTCTGCTCGTCATCTACCGACGGCAACTCCCGGCGCTTTCGCCGCTGATGCCGGCGTCGGACAGGTGGGCCTCGTGGACCGGGGTTCCGCGACCGCTCCTCGCCGCTTTCGGCGTGGCGGTGGGCGCGTTCGCCGTTGCGTCGGCACTGAACGTGCCTCTCGGTCCGACAATGGCAGCTGTTTGGCTGCTGCTGCTCGGCGTTGAGTGGACGAGTCGGCGTCCCGAACGACCGTTCGACGGGATCGGCTGGTCACTGCTCGTCTTCGTCGCCTCGATGGGTATCCTCGTTGACGGCCTCTCGTCCGCAGGCATAACCGCCTGGCTCGCCCGGGTCGTGCTGGGACAGGTGCGAGACTCCCCGGCTGCGGTTATGGTGGTCACCGCCTTCGCTGCGGCCGTGGGCTCGAATCTAGTAAACAACCTGCCCGCCGCGTTCGTGTTTGCCGATGCCGTTCGCAGTGCCGGACTGAGCGCGGCCAGCGCCCATGCCGCCGCCATTGGCACGATCATCGGAGCGGATCTCGGACCCAACTTGACGCCGGTCGGATCGGTCGCCACGCTCCTCTGGTTCATGCTTCTGCGCCAGCGTGGTCTGGAGGTATCAACGTGGAGTTACATCCGGATCGGACTCATCGTGACTCCGGTGACAATCCTCGCCGCGCTCGGTGTGGCGCTGCTTCTGGGGGCGCCAAGGTGAGTTGGACATGAGCGAGCCTCGACGGCTCCTGGTGGCCATCGCCGGCACCGAGGACATTGGTCTGCCGGATCAGGTCGCCAAGGTCGTAGGGGCTGGCGGACCCGACCTCGAGATAATCCTTCTCCACGTCTCCGAGATCGCACCTCGAGAACTCGCCGCCTTCGACCCCGGGGTCAGGCGGGGGCCGTGGCCTTTGCCGAGAAGGGAGGCCGTCGAGCAACGACTGGCAAGTGCGGACGACGAAGGAACGGCTGCACTTCTGGCCCTCTGGCACGAACGGTTCGCGGCGGCTCTGCCAAACGCCCAAATCGGGCACCTGGTGGCACGGGGTCGCCCGGAGCAAGAAGTGGTCGCTGCCGCTGGGCGGCTGCACCCCGACGCGATCGCCCTCTGCGCCCGCCCACGACCGGGACCGACCGAGCCCGGGCCGAAGAGCTTGGGTCACGTGGCTCGGTTCGTGGTGGACCACTCCCCGGTGCCGGTCCTGATCATCCGGCGAGCCACCTGAGCCTCAGCACCGGCGGCTACCTCGGTGCCCTGGTCGCGGAGATAAGCGCCAGCAAAGCGGCACCTGGCACCCTCGCACCCATGCTTCCCTCCTCCGTAGCCGA
>PLNK01000087.1 GCA_003142755.1 Chloroflexota bacterium
GATGCGTGGCGCCGGTTCCGTCGAGGTCGCGTCAGCCACGGCGCCTGCCTCGCGCCGGCCGCGATTTCGCAGGATATGGCCCGTGTCACTGCAATGAAGCGACGGAGGCACTTCGGGAGCGATCCAGTCCATTTGACCGCGAGGTCCGAGCGTGCTGGCGCTCAAGAACCCCGCTGAGACACGGCCGCGGGTCGCGCCGGCCGGCCGGACCGAGCCAATCTCAACATAAGAGTGCCCCGGCCCATAAACGAGAGGAATCCGTCCGATGCCGAGCCGGTACCGCCCCGCGGCCAGCCGGCAGCGCCCCGCGGCCAGCCGGCACCGCCCCGCGGCCGGGCACGAACCCACATCGCCGGGCACCGCCGCCGACCGGCTACTGGGCCGCGCAGGGCCCCGCGTCACCCGGGACGAGCACCTCGACCTTGGCCGACATCTTCGCGTTCGCTGAGTCGACGAAGACCGTCAAGGCGTTGGCCGCCTGGACGGCGGGCAGGAGTGTCGCCAGATCGGCGCCCGTAACGGTCGCGCAGCGGTACCCCGCCCCGCCCGACGGCGAACCAAACGCGGCAAACGCCGTCGTCAGCGGCCATGGCTTCTCCGTCGGCGCGATGCCGGCGGAGGCGTCCGCGGGCGGGGTCAGCATGATCGCGATGCTCGTCGGGGTGTAGGGGGTGCTCTCGCCCAGATCGGTGCCCAGCCACACGCCCAGCTCGCCGATCCGGTTCCAGAACGACAAGAAGGCGGCAGTCGAGCCGGGGGTCACGGACGTCTCGCCGGCGTTCGAGGGCATCGGGCCGGTCAGTTCGTGCGTTACGCCGTCCACCACGAGTTGAATATGGGCCGTGATAGAGCCCGGCATCGGAGTCTCAATGAAGTCGGACTTGTCGCCGAGCAGGCCGTCCTGGCGGGCCTCGGCCACGATCTTGTCGATGCCGGCGGCGCTGATGGGCTGCTCCGACAGCCCGATGTATATGGGGCCCGGATAGATCATCGGAATGGCCACCAGGCCGTCGATGTACTTGCCGCCGGAGATGGTTGCGGCGGGCAGCCCGCCGAAGGTGTACTGAGGCGCGAGGGCCTGTGATTGCCAGGCCCGGAGGTAGAAGCCCACGGCCGACGAGGAGCCGGCTGGAGTAACGACGGCCGGCGAGGCCGCCGGCGAGGCCGAGCCCGCCGCGGGGCTCGTGCCGGACGTGCCGGACGTGACGCAGCCGGCTACCACTGCGCCCGCCACGAGCAGAGCGGCAGCGCGTCTGGCGATCGAGGAAAGCGGTCGATGGGCGTCGATGCCTTGCATGGTCATCCCTTGCTGTATCGATTTCGAGCCAACTGACCGCCAGACGTCAGAACCCTCTTCTCGGTTCCAACTCTACGGGTAGATGACCGTCGGAGCGGGTGTGGACCCAGGGACATTGTGCGCGCCCCCGCAACCGGCCTGATCCATCAGGGCCATGTCGAACTCGGCCGGCATGTCGACGCGGGAGACGTGCCGGAGCCCGAGCAGGTCATATGCGATGGGCACGTACGTCAGCCCGTATGTCCCGAATGCCTCGCGGGCGGCCAGCGCAGCCTGGGCCGATGGCGACTGCCCCGCAGCCAGCGTCGGCGTGGCGACCCAGTCGGCGCACTGGCGAAGGCGGATCACGACCACGACTCGGACGCTGGCGTGAGCCTGGATCTCGAACGGAGCGCCGCTGCCGGTTCCTTCCTGACCGACAGGCGCCAGAAGCTCGGACTCGGCGATCGTTGGCGGTGCGTCGGCGGCGCCTGGCGTGCCGGCAAATGTGCCCGGCCAGGAGTGCGGCGGATCGCTCGAGTCGCCGATGCCCACGACTGTCAGCGGTAACTCGCCGGTGTTCACCAGGTCGAACTCGAGCCGTATCTCCCCGCCTGGGCCGGCGGCGAAGACGATGCGGTCGAGGCCGCGGTAGGTCGCAGGCTCCGTGCCGAGGTAGAGCGCCCCGGAGCCTGTCTCGAGGCCTTTGGTGCGGAGCGGAGCGTAGCCGTTCGCGAACCACGCGCCGCCGGCAACGATGACCGCAATCGCCAGGCCGGCCGGGACCACGCGGCGGCGGCGCCCTGTGGGTCGCCGTGGCGAGACCTCGGGCCCGGGTTCTGCGATCGCCGGCGCCCGCCCGAACACCGCTCGGTCCTGGGCCACGATGTCGAGGACGATCAGCACGAGGGCGATCATGACGGCCAGCCCAACGCCAACCCAGATCGAGTCGCTCAGGAAGTGCGGCATCAGCAGGTCACCGCGTTCGAGCCGAACACGAGGACCATCGCCACGTTCAAAGGCACGTTCGCCTCTCGCTCGATGCCCAGCACGCTGTAGCGGAACGGGATCTCGCCGAAGCCGACGTGGCCGGTCGTGGGCAGGTACTCGCTCGAGTACTGGCTCGGCGCCGCCGTGGGGCCCGGCGCCACGGACCGGCAATCCTTGAGATGCACGATGAGCGCGAGGGAAGTCTCGTCTCGAGGCCGCAACTCGAAGGGGTGGAATGCCTGGTCGTATCCGCCCTGATCGACATATGCCGGCCCGGGCGGCAATCGAACCTCCACCGAGGAGATGAATGCTCCGGCCGGCTGTTCGGCCAGGAATCCCGACTCGTCGAAGGAGGTCACCGTGAGTGGCAGATCGCCATCATTCCTGAGCGACACCTCCAGCTCGAACTGGCCGCCCGGAACGAAGGGCACGTAGCCATCCTCGTCGAACCGGCCCGCGCCCGCGCCCGACCTCCAGCCGAGCATGTTCGCGGGGCCACCTTCCATGCCGCCATACACGAGGGGTGAGTTCTGACTGAGCTGGAACAGGTCGGCCCCGACGACGAGGAGCACGACCGCGAGCACGATGCCCAGCGCCCGAAGGAACCAGCCACGCGGCGACCGAATCTGACACAGCCCGCGCCACGACAGCTCGGGCGTATCCCGGCGCCTGGCGTCCGCCAACGAACCGCGGGCCAGCAACGCGAGTAGCAGGACCGCCACCAGGATCGGTAGGCAGACCGCGGCGGTGAGCAGCGGCCCGTCCAGGGGCACCGCCAGCACGGGACCGGTCCGGGGCCACAGACCCACTCCGGGCGTGCTCGACGGCGTGGGCACCGCCGTGGCCGCCAGGCCGCTGGCTGCGGGGCCCGCCACGGACCCAGCTCGCAGACCCAGGGCCACGGCGAAGAGCAAGGCGGCCACGGCCACGCCTCCCAGCGCAACAGCCGGCCGCAGGATCTCCCGCCAGCCCAATCGCGGGGCTGGTTCCGTCTCCACCACACGGGCGACGCGCAGCCGCAACCGATCCGGCGCCGCCCCCGGGTCACGCGACCGCGTCCAGGACCGGATCTCGCCCTCCAGCCGCTCCCCGATCGGAGCTTCCCGCCCGCGCCTCATCGGAGCTCCTCCTCGTGCCAGCCCTGGCGCTCCATCTCGGCGCGCAGCCGCCGCAGGGCGTGGTGGAGTCTCGACTTCACCGTTCCGACGGGGATGCCGAGTCGACGCGCCATCTCGTCCACCGTCAGATCCCGGTAGAAGCGAAGCGCGACGACGATCTGGTGGTCGGGCTCGAGCCGGACGAAGGCTCGGTCGATGGCATCGCGGGCGAGAAGTCGACCCGCCTGGTCGGAGGCCCGAAGGTCGATCGGTTCGTCTTCCGGCATCTCCACGACGGGATGGCGACGCCGATGGCGAAGTCGGTCGCGGCAGACGTTGACCACGATGCGGCAGAACCACGGCTCGAACAGGTCGTGGTCGCGCAGAGTGTCGAAGCGTCGCCAGGCCAGCACGGCGGCGTCATGGGCGGCGTCCTCGGCCTCCGTGGCATCGCCCAGTACGACGCTGGCCAGGCGGTACGCCGAGTCGAGGTGGCGGTCGGCCAACCTCGCGAACTCGAAGGCCGCGTCGTCGCGTCCCAATTCAACCGCCAGATCCGCGGCCACAGCCTGCCCATCTTT
>PLNK01000010.1 GCA_003142755.1 Chloroflexota bacterium
GACAAGCGGGCCCTCGATCGGACCCCGGGTCAACAGCAGTTCGGTTTCGGCGCCGCACTGGACCCGGGCGACGTGGCGTTTGCGATCCCCATTTCCGATCCATCGCAGGCCGTAGGGGGTGCGCTATCGCCGGGTGCCAAGGTCACCGTCGTCGCCGTGCCGAACACGCTCAAGAACGGGGTTGCGGCTTCTCCAGCGCCGACGTCAATCGTCCTCGGGACAAACCTGACGATCCTTGCCCTTCGCACGCCAAACGGGCANNCCAGCTCTCAGACTTCGCAACGGCCGCCTTGAGCTCGACCTTCTATCTCGCGCTCTCCGTACCAGGGGGGACGGCCTCTACGTCCTGATCTGTCTACTTGGCCGGGAACCCCGCGGCCAGGATGCGAGCTAGCTTGTCGATTGCCGCCGCGTCAAGGGCCGGCGTCGCGGGGTAGTGGCTCATTTTGAATCAGGGGCGCTGTAAATCGCCGAGCTGGTTGATGTAGGCGGAGTTGACTGCTGAGACGGCGTAACTGCCCCTAGGGCCTTGTCAAGCCAGTACAAGTCGCGCTGCACCTTCACAAGTAGGTGCTTCTCGGGGGTCACCTCTGACCGGCCCCAAGGCCATCGCCCAGCGTGCTCTCCCTGCATCTTCATAAACAATCGAGGCCGATGACGTTCCAGCCACCAACGGCTGTGAAAGTCGAAAATCCGACCATTTCGGAGGAATGTCGCAGAAGAAACTGCCTCTCTTTCTGAGAGAAGGAACTTGCCACGAAGGATCAAGTCTCCGGGCTGCTGGCGTGCCTTCTCTGGGTTGAGTTCGGCGGCGATCCAAGCCAGCACTGAGAGCGGCCCATCCGGGTCCGTCAGCCCTCGTTGAGTGGAGGCCCGTAGAACCATGTCTCTCCACTCGGGGTAGCGGGACGCCAGAGATTCACACTCGGCGCTCAGTTTCCTGTTCGCAGCGGCTAATTGTGCCGCTCCCACGCCAACGGCGACCATAACCTCCACTGAATGGGCGGAATCTATCGCCTCCTGGGAGGCGAGGAGTTGAGTTCTCTCGTCCTCTGAAAGCGCGCGAGGCTGAGTCGTCTCCTCTGCCTGTCGCGCCAATCTCGCTTTCCTTGCGTTCAGAAAGCGGCGAACAGCAATCCAAAACGCGCAGACCCAAGCCAATATCCAAACAACAACATTTCCCGCGCTCATAAGCGGACCCAGGCCAGCCCCGAGGAACAGGAAGAAGAAACCTTCTGGCATGCCCACCTCCTTTAGGTAGAAATGGTAGCGGCCCAAGAGCGTCCGTCTAGCGGCGCATACTGGGAATGACGCACGTTCATGCGTCACCGCCAGAGGGAGACTGCGATGGATCAGGCACAGCGGTCTGCGAGGGGTTGGGAAGCACGGAAGAACGGCTACCCATACCACACGAAGGATCGGACGGAACCGCTTGTTTACCACGTGCTTTCGGTCTGCTCCGATGGCACGCAGATTGAGTCGGAGAACCTTCGGACGGGCGGGTTTGGTCGTCGGCTGTGCGATGAGTGCATAGCGCAGATTTCGACGGCACACGATGCAAAGACTCAAAAGTAGGGCCGCTCTTGTCCTTTCGCGGCCAGTAGACGACTAGGTCCTGGCCCAACCCGAAGAGGCGCCGAAGTCGGTAGCCCTGCTGGGCCACTTCCTGGCGGGAGCCAGAGCCTGGGCCGACGACGGACCAGACGCCAGGACCTACCCCGCGCGTCTGTTTGGCGTCGTGACAGCGACGGCCCCTCAGGTAGCCCTAGCGGCAACTACAATCGATCGCCATGGAGATCATCCCGGACAAACGTAAGGTCGTGGGCCTCGTCGAGCAGGCCATCGAGGGCAAGATTTGCCTTCCCGACTTTCAGCGCGACTTCGTCTGGACCCGCGAAGAGCTGGCCGACCTCGTCCGGTCTATTGATCGCGGCTACTTCATCGGATCGCTTCTGCTGCTTCGATCCGATCCTAGCAAGCCGCCATTTGCTCCCGTGGCGCTCCGAGGTACGCCACCCCGTCCCCACGGTCCACGGCCCGATTTCCTCCTTCTGGACGGTCAGCAGAGGTTGTCGTCCCTCATCTATGCCTTGACCGCCCCCAACCTGTCGCTCAAGGACTCCAGCCAACGGCGCTGGTTCTACATCGATCTGGACCTCTTGCTATCGGAGCCGGACAACGACGAGATCGTGTTCGATCGGGCGCGGCGCGAACTGCGAGGACTGGACCGAGCCGAAGTGCAATACGAACAGCGAAAGCTTCCTTGCACCGCGCTCCTAAACCAGGACACGTTCTATGCCTGGCGCGACGGCTGCGAAGACTGGATCCGCGAGAACCAGCCAGACCAGCTGAGTCAATTCCGCACGGAATGGCGAAACGGTTGGACAAGCGCAGCCACGGCCTTTCAAACGTTCGAGGCCCCGCTCGTCGAGCTGCCGCGAGTCGACGACTCAGACGACAAATCCATCGGCCGCGTTTGTGCAATATTCGAGAAGCTGAACTCAACCGGCGTTGAACTCTCCGTCTACGACCTCCTTACGGCCAGGCTGTATCGCTCGAAGATCCGTTTGCACGAGTTGTGGGAGGAATCGTGCAAGACCCATGCTCTGCTACGTGCATGGTCCAAGGGTCGCGCGGACGAACATAAGTTCGGCGTTTTGGTATTGCGAACGCTCGCCTTGCTCAGAGGCCTCGATCCGAAACCGCGCATCCTGATCGACCTCGATCCAATCCATTTCGATCGCGATTGGCGGCGTGCTGCGGCTGCGGTGGATCGCGCCCTGGAGTTACTCACGCTTGTCGATGCAGACGGCTTCGGCGTATTCGATGAGAAGTGGCTGCCTGGCTACGGCTTGATCCCAATTCTTGCGGCGCTCCGTGCCGAGATAGAGAAGAACAAGCTCGGAGAGCGCGAACGAGCAGACCTCCGTCGTTGGTATTGGTGCAACGTCTTCACCGAGCGGTATTCCAGTGCCGTCGAGAGCAAATCCCGTAAAGACTTCCTCGAGATGACACGTCACTGGCTCGCCAGCGGGCCAGAACCAGAAGTGTTCCGCGAAGCGCAAGACTTGATCGGCGCGCCCGGATTTCGGATCCGTGGCTCGGCCAGTTTCGCCAGCGCTGTCTACAGCGGCGTCTTCTGTCTCCTTGCGTTGCGCGGTGCCCGTGACTGGCATCGGGGCGAGAACATTCAGCTCCAGGAACTGCAGGACCACCACATCTTCCCGCAGGCGTATCTCAAGCGGCATGGCGTCACCAAGGGCGCGGAGATCAACACGATTGCCAACCGGACGCTCATCTCAGACGAAACCAACGGTCTGATCCTCGACAAGGCGCCCGCCGACTACTTGATCGACCCGAAGATCTTCGCCTCCGGGCCGAAGCCTGAGCTACTCCGGCCGCATTTCCTCGAAGAAGACGGCCGAGCTGAGATGAACTCAGCTCAGAAGGCAATGGACAACTCCGCGCTGGCATCGACTTACGGTCGGTTCCTCGTGGCGCGCGAGGCGGCCATGATTGGGGAAATCCGGCGAGTCTGCGGCATCTATGCCACGCCAGATGACATACAGGCAAATGTGGAACCAGACGAGGTAGCTGCGGACATCGCGGAACGACTGGCAAATGGCCACGAGGAACCCGAGGGGTCGGACCGCCGACGGAGCTAGCAAAGTCCTAGACGGCAATCGACCTTGCCTACTACACCGCGGCTTGTCCGCCAACTTCAGCCGGCCAACTGACCGCTGGCTCACGTTCGCCGATCAGACCGATGCACCAGTCCTACGGAGCCTCCGCCGCAGTGATGTCATCCACCGCCACGACCGTGTCGTAGAGTCCGATGTGGGTGAGGCCGGGGTGCGAGTCGATGCCGGTGTAGGACAAGCTCGCGTCCTCGTAGCGGCGGAACGCGAATACCGCCTGATTCATCTGCTCGGTGTTGAAGACACGGAGCTTCACCAGTAGGTGAAAGTCGTCGATCGTGAGCCCTGTGACCGAGCGGAACAGATCGGGCTCCAGCTTCGTGATGACATCTTGCAGAGTGTTCTCACGGAAGTCGGTCAGGTACATGAACGCCGGTATGCGCGTCGCGAACTTGATCAGCTTCTCCTGAACGAGCTTGCGCTTGGACTTGTACTCCTTCTCAGCCTCGCTGAGCTCGCGCTTCTGTGCGGGCGTCAGGTTCCCGTCCCTGGCCTTGTCCTTGATCTCCCGGATCTTCTCGCTCTTGTTGATGATGGTNNGAGCAGCGTGGCCGAGGTGCCCGCCATGGCGATGTCAAGGATGCCGGCGGCGTCGATCTGCACCATGTTCGCGCCGTCGTATGCCAGGACTGGCAGGAACGACACGAGGTCCCTGACGGCGTGCTCGGGGTTCGGTTCGTTGGGGGACAGCCCGATCCCGTACTCCGAGAGCTGCCGGAGCGCGCGGGTTGGTGCGAAGTCGAAGACGAAGCAGGTCGGCTTGAGGATCTCCTCCTGATGCGGATCGTCGCCGTCGGGGTTCATGATCGACCAGGGCGACTGGACCCGAAATGCAGCCTGGAAGTATGTTTCCGGCGCTTTCAGGTTGCGCAGCATGAGCATCGACGACCACTGCGGCACCGTGACGCCGGTCGTGAGCTTGCCGCAAGAGAGCGTGATGGTCTTCGTCTCAAAGCCGCTCCCGATGGCCCTGCGGACCGGTGGCAGTGCGTCCAGGCCGATGCCTGCAGAGGCGCCGGCGGCCACCACCACCTCGTATTCGTGCCAGAAGGTGTTGTGCCGCTCCGCCAGCAGGTTGGCCATGGCGTGACAGGCGGCGACGTTGGGCAGGAACCAGAAGGAGTGCTGCAGGTAGGGCAGCAGGCGCTCGTCCGAGTACGGCCATGCCGGCCGACTGCCCGCTCTGAGGTCGTCCAGCGCCCTGGGAACATAGGCGCCCCTGACGATATCGAGCCATTTCTGGACATCGCTCTTGTGCTTGAAGCGGGCATCCTTGCCCTTGCCCGACGCCTCGAAGAAGGCGTTGAGGTCGAACTCGTCGAACTCGCCGGAGCTGGCAATCGCAATCAGCTCGTCCGGCATCCGGTAGGTGGCCAGGCACATCTGCGGCAGCGCGCCGTAGGGGTTCCATTCGGTCTGCTTCGCCTCCGCGAACGCCGCCTTGGCGCGCTGCTCGTCGGTGTAGGTCCAGTTGAAGATCTGCTCCTCAATGAACTCGCCCGTCGCCAGCGCCCGGAAGGGCGTCCCCGAGAGGTAGAGATACGCCCTCGTCGTGATGGGCAGGAAGGTCGTCTCGTTCTCTGAGAGCTCGACGAGGTCTTCGTTCACCCCCTCGAGTGCCGGGGCATACTCGAGTTGGGTCTCCTTTCGGACGACCACCTCGTCCTCGCCTTCGAACAGTTCTTTCGCGGTCTCACGCCAAGCGCCGAAGTGGTACTCGTCGAAGATGACGAGGTCCCAGTTCACCGTGTGCAGCCATTCGTTCTTGGGTTTGATGTTCCCGACCGAGTCACGACCGAGGAGGTCCTGGAAGGAGCCGAAGTAGACGACCGGCTTTTCGCGATCGATCTGCGAGGGATCGCGGTCGGAGGACCGAGACAGGTACTGCCAGCCGTCGAAGTCCACGTGGGACTCCAGGTCTGTCTGCCACGCATCCTCAACCGCGGGCTTGAAGGTCACCACCAGTACCCTCTTGGCGCCCAGCTTCCTGGCCAACTGTTAGGCGGTGAAGGTCTTGCCGAAGCGCATCTTCGCGTTCCACAGGAAGCGCGGCACGGCGTGCATATCCTCCTTCCAGATGGAGTGGAAGTAGGCGTGCGTTTTCTCCACAGCGGCGCGCTGC
>PLNK01000103.1 GCA_003142755.1 Chloroflexota bacterium
TGGTACTTGCGCGGCGCAATCCCGGGGCTCGTCCGAGCTGAGATCGAGGCCTTCAACCGGCCATGAGGGGCCTGCGGACCGCTTTCTCGTGACTCGATCCTCGCGTCGCGCAACTGGTAGTTGCGATCCGCAAGAACCACAGGCCGCGGAGAGGTCGGTCCGGGCGGATGAGCCAATCCCGGACGTCCATGTTCCGGGCGGGGAAGCTCGACGAGAAGATCGCCGCTCGCCGCGCAACTGCCCCTCGTTCGCGGCTGGACTCCTGCAAGACCAGCACCACGCCCACGGCCGCCGCTCGCCATCCCCGGTCCTGAGCCGCCAGTCTCGGCACGACCCGCGCCTTGGTGTCGAGCGAACGACAGGTCTCCTGAAGATTCGCCAGCCGACTCTTCGTTTCGACCACGAGAAGCGCCCGCCGCGCCGCGTGCCACGCCAGAACGTCCACCGAGCCGCGGTCGCCGTAGTGGTTGAAGGAGAACTCGACCATCGTCTCCCAGCCTTCTGCTGCGAGGCGCCCCACAACGGCTTCGACCATCGAGGAGTGCTCCTCGTCAATCAGCTGGTCGAACTGCGCCCCGCGCCCCCGAGGCGCAAACGGGAGATCCACGCCCACCGCCGCAGCGATGGCGCGAACCGTGTGCACGCTGGAGGAACCGAGGTGTCCGCGCTCTAGCAGGGATACACACTGCCGAGTCACCCCGACCTCGGCGGCTATGTCCACCTGACGCCGTCCGCTGCGCTCACGGTATCGGCGGATGGCCACGCCGATTCTCAGGTCGTCCTGAGCGACCGACGACATGACGGACCTGGCTTTAGCTGTCTGTCCCACGGCTCAAGGATGGCCCGGCCCGATAAACGCCCGCTCACCGGGGCCCGCCACTTCGGCGCGCACCCGGGCCACCGGGGCCCGCCGGGCCACCGGCCCCGCGGGCTACCGGCCCCCGCCCGCCGCGGCCGCCAGCGCTGCAACCAACGCAGACACCGTCGGCGTGGCGCCCAGCCCCAGCCGCGCCCCGGCCACGGCGGGGAGTGGCGGTTCCAGATACGTGGCCCGCAGCTCCGGCCAGGCGGCCTCGCCAAACACCGATTCGGGCGCTCCATCGAGAACCACTCGCCCGGCCCGCATGACGATCACCCGCCGGAAGCATTCGGCCACGAAACGCATGTCGTGGCTTATGGCGACGACCGTCCGTCCCTCGCCGGCGGCCGCGGCAACGACGGCCCGGACGCGGGCCACTCCCCGCGCGTCCTGGCCCGTGGTCGGCTCGTCGAGTACCAGGATCGGCGTCCGCATCGCAAGCACGGACGCGAGCGCGAGGAGCTTGCGCCGCGAGTAGCCGAGGTCGTAAGGGTTCGACGCCACATCTGCGCTCAGCCCAACCGCCTCCAGCGCCGCCGCCACGCGATCCTCGAGCGGCGCCCCGCGCAGCCCCAGATTGCGCGGCCCAAAGCCGACCTCCGTCGAGGCGCGCCCGGCGAACAACTGCCGATCCGGGTTCTGGAACGCCAGTCCCACCCGCCCGGCCAGCTCGGCCACGTGGGCTCGCCGAATGTCGCGGTCGCCCAACAGGACACGGCCGGACGTCGGCCGGA
The DNA here is from genome assembly GCA_003142755.1 of Chloroflexota bacterium. Taxonomy (GTDB): domain Bacteria; phylum Chloroflexota; class Limnocylindria; order Limnocylindrales; family CSP1-4; genus Fen-1039. The sequence continues at coordinate 1,594 of PLNK01000103.1, forward strand.
GCAAGCCATCGAGATGCCGCACGAGCGTGGACTTGCCGGAGCCGTTCTGGCCGACGATCGCGACCAGCTCGCCCGGCTCGACCCTCAGCGAGACGCCATCGAGCGCGACCGTGCCGTCCGGGTAGGCGAAAGAGACGGCCTCGAATTCGATCGAAGGCACGGCCGGTGCCGGGTCCAGCCTGCGGCTGCCGGACGCAGTCATGCGGTCGCCTTCGCCAGGGCGGCCGACCAGTCGAGACCGCCGGCGCGAACTTCGCGCTCGAGTCGAACAGCTGCCGGTGGCTCGACCCCGAGCTCCGCCAGCCGTGGGTCGGCGAGAACATCGGTCGCCCGCCCGGAAACGGCCGGAACGCCGCGATCCAGGATGACGACCTCGTCCGCGATGCGGGCCAGGACGTCGGTCTTGTGTTCGACGACCAGGATTCCGGCGCCCGACTCCGCGGCGACCCTGGCCAGGGCGTCGGCGACCTGAACCGTGCCGGCCGGATCCAGCTCGCTAGTCGGCTCGTCCAGGATCAGGTACTTCGGCCGCAGGGCCAGCACCGAAGCCAGCGCCACCAGCTGGCCCTGCCCGCCGGAGAGACGCGCCGGATCGCGCGACGCAAGCGCCTCAACGCCCACGACTCGGAGTCCCCACCACACCCGCTCCACAACCTCCGAGACCGGCAGCCCCAGGTTGCATGGGCCAAAGGCCACTTCCTCGAAGACCGTGGCAGTTGTGTGGCTCAGTTGTGTGTTTGCGTGCTGGAAGAGGAGGCCGCAGAGCTGCGCCAGCTCGTGGGGCCGGAGCGTGGCCGCGTCGACGCCGTCGATTCGGACGGATCCATCGAGCCTGCCGCCGATGACGGCCGGCGCGACGCCCGAGGCCACGACGCAAAGCGTGGTCTTGCCCGACTCATTCGCCCCGGCGACGCCCACGACCCGACCCGGCTCGACGCGAAGATCGATCGGCCCAAGCGCAGGCGAAGCCGAACCGGCATAGCGATACCGGGCGGACACGAGTTCGATGGCCATCGCTAGCCCAACCTGCCGGTGAGGCGCAGCGCGGCAATCGCCACCACGCCCGCCAGCGCCAGCCATCGCAGAGCGCGATCGATCGAACGATCCGGCGGAACTCGCAGCAGGGTCTGACGCCCAGGCGCGGTGAATGCGCGCGATTCCAGGGCCATGGTCCGCTCTTCGACCTCGGCCAGCGCGCCGAAGACGACCGGCGCGGCGAGCGGAACCAGGCCCCTGGCCCGCCGCCAGATCCGGCCTTCGGTGTCCATGCCGCGGGCACGCTGCGCGTCCATGATCTCCCCGACCCGCTCGATGGTCCTCGGCACCATCTGCACCGCGGCCCCAACCACGAAGACCCCTCGCCGGCCCAGGCCCCGGCGCGAGAGGTCGGCCAGCAGGTCGTCGACGGGCGTGGTCACGTAGGCGAGCGCCACTGCCGACGAGAACGCGAGCAACCGCGCGGTCGTCAGCAGGCCGAACCACAACCCGCTCCACGTCGGCGCCAGCGGCCCGAGCCGGCCGATCGGGTCCGAGGCGCCGGGCAGGAGGAAGAGGTTCACGACCATGATCGAGACCACAAGCGGCAATGCCGCGAGGCCGATGAGCAGCAGGCTGCGCATGGTCCGCGAGGCGAGGGCCGTCGCCACCAGAACGGCGAGCACAGGCCCGGGCCCGAGCCAGCCCGGGATGGCGAAGGCGGCCACCACCTCCAGCGCCGCGAGGGCCAGTTTCGTGGCCGGGTTCAGCGAGTGGTAGAAGCCTTTGGGCCTGCGGACGACATAGTCGGGCAGGCCCATGTCGGTCGCAAGTGGCGCGGCCAGAGGCGCGGCCCCGGGCGCGGCCAGAGGCGCGGCCCCGGGCGTGGCCGACGACGCGGTCACGCGGGCTGGTCGACCGCCGGCTCGGCCTCAGGCGCGGCCTCGGGGCCAAGGACCTTCTCGCCGTTCGGGAAGCGGGCCACGAACCGTCGCGACAGGCTGCCCACGATGAGGAAGACCACGAAGGTCGTGATCATCTTGTCGATGGGATCCGACAGCAGTCCCTGCTTGAGGGTGGATTGGTAGAGGCTGTCGCCCCCGGCGCGGAAGGCGGCCACGATCGCGTCGGTGCCGCTGCCGGAGAGGCCGCCGTAGAAGAAAGCGTAGATCGGGGCCGAGATGACCGCGGCCACGATGCCCGTGGCCAGGCCGGCGCTGATCGCGAAGACCGCGCCTACGTCGCGCCGCAGCACCAGGGCCCAGCCCACGAGGATCACGAAGACCGCCATCACGGCCAGGAAGAAGAGCCGCGCCTGGTCGAAGAACTGGGGGTCCTTGAAAGCGTTGTTGGCGAATTGGTCCGGGCTCGAAAAGGCGCGGCCGTAGGTGTAGAGCGCCAGCGCCCCGATCAGGACCACCGCCACGATCGCGGCGACGATGTTGAGCGCGTGGCCGCGGCGCGGTCGGAAGAAGCCGAGCTGACCCCACACGCCGGCCAGCAGGCCGATGACGGCCGCGGTGATGGCGAACGGGCCGATCTGCGACCCGGAGCCGATCCCCGGCGCGTACTGCCAGATCAGGTTGGAGAGGGCGCCGGTGCAGAGGCCGGGCAGCGGGCCGCCCAGAACGCCAACCAGGATCGTGCCGATCGAGTCGATATAGATGGGCAGCTTCAAGCCACTCTGGACCGTGTAGCCCAGGACGATGTTGATGGCGATCGCCACCGGCATCAGAACGATCACTCGGGTGGTGAACTGGCGAGCTACCCAGCGCCGCAGCAAATCCATCTCTCCTGCTCTCCTCTACGGAACGCGGCCAGGNNGTCGGATGAACGGGTGCCGCGCCCGGACAGCTTGCCAGGTCCGCGCGGTAGGCGCCAGGTCCGCCCGCCGCTGGCTCGCCGGACGGCGCAGGCCGGGGGCGACCCGGGCGGGGTCGGGTTGGGCCGGAGCGGGGCGGGGGCCGGGGCGGGGCCGGTTGGCGCCGGGCGGGG
>PLNK01000035.1 GCA_003142755.1 Chloroflexota bacterium
CCAGCGGCACCGGCGGGACCCTGCGGGCCAGCGGCACCAGCGGCACCAGCGGCACCAGCGGCACCAGCGGCACCCGTGGCACCATCGGCACCGGCGGGACCAGCAGGACCGGTGGCACCCGTGGCTCCGCCCGCGCCGGCCATGAAGTAGCCGGTGATGTCGAGGATTACGTGTGTGGTGGCTCCCGCTCCGGCGCCGTAGGTGAGGCTGATCGTGCCGCCGGGACCAAGCTGGGCGGTGACCGCGTTGGCGATGGTCTGGCCGGCCGAGAAGTTAAGGGTCGACGTGGAGGGGATGACGACCGGAACAGGGGTAAGGCTCACGTAGCCGAGAGCCGTCGGCGCTGTAACGGTCAGGTTCGCGGTGATTCCAAGCGCACCGGCCGGCACGTTCTTGGTCGGTTCGGCCGGGAATCGATCGGTGATCTGTACTGTCTTTGGGCTGTATGGGGTGAGAGGCCCGGACAGTCCGGTTGGACTCGGCGGCCGGGTGTCGAGCACGCGGCTCGGCGCCAGCGGGATGTAGACCGAGCCGGCCGCGTCCGTCAGGGGCGAGGTACTCACGCCGGCAGCTACGCCAACCGCAGCTCCCAGCAGCGCCACAACCCCGACGCCCGCAATCAGCCCACGGACGACTGCCGGCAAGCCCGAAAGCCGTCCCTTATCCAAATGGGGCATCACTCACCTCTTCTGTCACCCACAGGGTCGTCCCAACTCAGGGCCGGACGCAGACTCGGGCACAAGGCAAATTGGACTTTCGTACCACTTGAGTCAAGTGCCTGTAAGTCCCATGTCGCACATCACGGCAAGTCCCAATCCGGATTGATCCCCGGAGCCCGCCGGACGGCCTCGGAATCGGCCGCTCACCGTCCGTTGACGAGCCCAAAGAGCCCTCCTATACTCATTTCCGACAGTTTTGGTCGGAATTAGCTTGGACATTCGTTCGGGGCTTCCGAGCAGACCGTCAGCGAGGCGGATGCCGCCATCAACGGCCTCTCCGCGGACGCCAGGAAGGAACCCACTCTGGCCAACCGGACATACCACAGCACCGGCGCCGTCTCCTTCTCCACGAAGGGCGAATATGGTGTTCGCCTCATGGCCCAGCTCGCCCGCCGCTATGGCTCCGGTCCCGCCAGCCTGACCGAGATCGCCGCGCAGGAGGATCTGCCCCGGGCATACCTCGAGCAGCTCGTCATCAGCCTGCGCGACGCCGAGCTCGTTCACAGCACCCGTGGCGCTCACGGCGGCTACGAGCTGACTCGCGCGCCGGAGCAGATGATCATGGGCGACGTGCTCCGAGCCCTCGAGGGCCCGATCGCGCCGATGATCTGCGTGACCGACGACCCCAGCCACCTGACGTGCGAACGCAGCGGTCACTGCACGGTCAACTTCATGTGGGTTCGGGTGCGCGACGCGATTGCGGGCGCCCTCGACTCCATGACCCTGGCCGACCTCGTTCCGCCACTGGCCCGGGTCGGGCCAGCCGATCTCGCGGCCCTGCGCGCTCGTACGGGCAATCCCCCGTCGAGCGGCACCAATCCACTCACCCTCGCCGACTGAGCGAAACCACCACCGCCCAAGGAGCATTCGAGTCACTGTGAGCGATCAAGACCTGGTCATCCGCGACCTGCACGTGGCCCCGGCCGCCAAACCCGATCACGAGATCCTCAAGGGGATCGACCTGACCGTAGGCAAGGGCGAGGTCCACGCCATCATGGGCCCCAACGGCTCGGGCAAGACGACCCTGGCCTACGCCCTGATGGGCCACCCGGCCTACATCGTCAAGTCCGGCGAGGTGCTGTGGCAGGGCCACAACATCCTCAAGATGTCGGCCGACAAGCGGGCCCGGCTTGGAATGTTCCTGGCGTTCCAGTACCCCATGGCCATCCCCGGCCTGTCGGTGGCGAGCTTCCTGCGCTCGGCCATCAACGCCCGGCGCTCCGGGCTGACGCCCGACCCGAACATCGACCCAACCGACGCCTTCAAGGGCGGCATCCCGATGGGCGAGTTCCGCAAGCTCGTCCGCGAGAAGATGGCGCTGCTCAAGATGGACGAGTCGATCGCCTCGCGCTACGTCAACGAGGGCTTCTCCGGCGGTGAGAAGAAGCGGCTCGAGATGCTCCAGATGGCGGTCCTGCAGCCCGAGATGGCGATCCTCGACGAGACCGACTCCGGCCTGGACATCGATGCCCTGCGGATCGTGGCCGAAGGCGTGAACGCCATGCTCAACCCCAACATGGGCGTGCTGGTGATCACCCACTACCAGCGCCTGCTCAACTACATCACCCCGGACAAGGTCCACGTCCTGGCAGCCGGCCGGATCGTGGTCAGCGGCGGCAAGGACCTGGCACTGCGCCTCGAGGACGAGGGTTACGCGCCGATCCTGGCCGAGGCGGGTCTCGAGGACGACGTCACCGACGAAGCGGCCGAACCGGCGTTGGAGGCCGCCCACTAGGGCGGGAAAACCATGGCCGACACCGCCACGCCTACCGCGAGGACCCGAACCCAACCCGCCCGGATCGACCCGCGCCGGATCCGCGCCGATTTCCCGATCCTGACGACCGTCAACCGCTTCGGCAAGCCGCTCGTCTATCTCGACAGCGCCGCCACGAGCCTCAAGCCGCAGGCCGTCATCGACGCCGTGAACGCCTACAACGGCGAGTACTCCTCGAACATCCACCGCGGCATCTACGAGATCGCCGAGCGAGCGACCGCCGCCTACGAAGCCGCCCGGGTTTCGATCGCTCGGCTGATCAACGCCCCCGACGCGGCCGAGATCGTCTTCGTCCGCAATGCCACCGAGGCGATCAACCTGGTGGCCTATTCGTGGGGCCGCCGCAACATCGGCCGCGGCGACACCATCGTCCTGACCGAGATGGAGCACCACGCCAATCTGGTGCCGTGGCAGATCCTGGTCCAGGAGAAGGACGGCGATCTCGAGTTCGTCCCGATCACCGACGACGGCATCCTGCGCCTCGAGGTCTACGAGGCGCTGCTCCACCTGCACCCCAAGCTCGTGGCGTTCACCCACGTCTCGAACATGCTCGGCACGATCAACCCCGTGCGCGAGCTGACCGAGATGGCCCACGCCGCCGGCGCTCTCGTCCTGATCGACGGCGCGCAGGCCGTGCCGCACCTGCCGGTCGACGTCCAGGCGATCGGCGCCGACTTCTACGTCTTCTCCGGCCACAAGATGCTGGCGCCCACCGGCTCGGGTGCGCTGTGGGGTCGGCGCGAGCTGCTCGAGGCGATGCCGCCGTTCCTGGCCGGCGGCGACATGATTCGCGAAGTGCACATGCGCCGCTCCGCCTTCAACGAGATCCCCTACAAGTTCGAGGCCGGCACGCCCGACATCGCGGCCGAGATCGGCCTCGGCACCGCGGCCGAATACCTGATGGACCTGGGCCTGGACGCGATCCAGATCCACGAGCAGGAGCTGGCGCGCTACGCCATGGAAACGCTGCGGCGCGAGGTCCCCGGAATCGAGATGTACGGACCGGAGACGGGCGAGCGCGGCGGCGTCGTGTCGTTCAACCTGCCGGGCATACACCCCCACGACGTGGCCCAGATCCTGGACCGTTCGGGGATCTGCATCCGCGCCGGCCACCACTGCACGATGCCGCTCCACGAGCGCTTCGATCTGGCGGCCACGGCCCGGGCGAGCTTCAACGTCTACACGATCCCGGAGGAANNTTCGACCGCGAACCCGGCAGGCCGGGCTAGCGGTATCCTCGACACCGATGGACGACCTCTACCGCGACTACATCCTCGAACACTACCGGCGACCCCACAACTTCGGCGTGCTCGACGATCCCACGGCGAGCTACGAAGGCTCGAATCCACTCTGCGGTGACCGCATCACGATGATGCTCGGCATATCCGACGGCGTCGTCCGCGAGGTCGCCTTCACCGGCCGCGGCTGCGCCATCAGCCAGGCCAGCGCGTCGCTCCTGACCGACGAGATCAAGGGCAAGACTGTCGAGGAGGTCGAGAAGATGACACCCGACGACCTGCTCGAGCTGATCGGCATCGAGATCAGCCCGGCGCGCCTGAAGTGCGCCCTGCTGTCGCTCGACACCGTCGCCCACGCCCTGGCCGACGCGTCCGCGGAAGAGGAAACTCAGCCCCTGCCCGGCCAGTGAGCTCGCCGGAGGACCTGGTCCGGACCATCGATGCGGTGCGGGCGCCCTTTGCGCGAAGTACCCTTCGACCTGTTGTGTCGGCCCCACGTGGGCCCGGGCGGCATTCGACCTGGAAGGCGGAGCGAGCTGGTGCTAGCGGCGAAGGCGATAGCGTGCTCCAGGGCGTGAGTTCGGCTTGGGTCGCCCGCGGCCGATGAACCACTATGGCGCGCCCAGCGCTGCCCGCGCCGCCAGGATGTGGCACGAGGTGGCGGACAAGGTCTTCGTTCGGCGATTCCTCGACTTCAACGTCACCGTTGGGCTGATCATTGGCGGGGACGCGGCGCTGGTCGTCGACACGCGAGGCTCGGAACGGCAGGGCCGCGAGCTGGCCAACGAGATCCACTGGCTCACCCACGGTCGGATGATCGTCGCCAACACGCATCACCACTACGACCACACCTTCGGCAACGCCGCCTTCCTGCCGGCCGAGATATGGGCCCACGAGCAGTGCTCCGCGCACCTCCGCACCGACAGTCGGACGACGCAGCTGGCGCTGGCGGCGGCCATGCCCGAGGTCGCCCAGGAGTACACCGACACTCACATCACGCCTCCGATCAAGACGTTTCGCGAGAGCGTGTCGCTCGAGCTCGGGGGCCGTACGGTGGAGTTGACCCATTTCGGCCGCGGCCACACCGACAACGACATCGTGGCCGTGGTTCCGGATGTTCACGTGGTCTTCGCCGGCGACCTGGTCGAGCAGGGCGGTCCGCCCTCCTTCGAGGATTCGTACCCGATGGACTGGCCCGGAACGCTGGGCCGGCTGCTCGACGTCGCCAGCGGGTCGGTCGTGCCGGGGCACGGGCAGGTAGTCAGCCGATCCTTCGTGGAGGGGCAACTGGCCGATCTCTCGGCCCTGGCTCAGCTGGCGCGGCGAGTCCGCTTCGACGGCGGCACGGCCAACGACGCGCTGCCCCTGTCGCCCTTCCCCGCCACTGCCGCGCGGGCCGCCCTGCGCCGCGCCTTCGCCCAACTGGCCGGGGAGCTCTAGGGCCCGGTCTCACCCACGAGTCGAGCCGCTTCGCGGGCGACGATGAGGTCTTCGCGGGCTTCGATCCGGAGCACCGCCGGAGCACGCCCCACGTCCGAGAGGACCGCGTCCTCCGCGACCGCGGTGTCGCCGATCGCCGCCACGCCGATCGACCCGAGTCGGGCGACGATGCGCGCCCGCAGGCCGGCCGCGTTCTCGCCGATTCCGCCGGTGAAGACGATCGCATCGACGACGGGCAGAGCCGTCACGGTGGCGGCCAGACACTCCGCCGCGCGCCGCACGAACATGTTGAGGGCCAGCGTGGCCGGTCCATCGCCGGCTGCCTCGAGGCGAACCAGCTCGCGCACGTCCGAGGTTTGGCCGGACACGCCCAGAAGTCCCGACTCGTGGTCCATCTGCTCGGCCATCTCGTCGACGTCGAGGCGCCCCGTTCGAAGCAGGTAGAACATGATCCCGGGGTCGATCGAGCCGGCTCGGGTGCCCATCATCAGGCCCTCGAGCGGCGTCAGGCCCATCGAGGTCGAGACGGAACTCCCGCCATCGACCGCGGTCACCGAGCAGCCGCTGCCGAGGTGAGCGACGACCGTGCGGAGGTCGCCGACCGGCCTCGCCAGTAGCGCCGCGGCCCGTTCGGCCGACCACGCCACCGACATGCCGTGGAAGCCGTAGCGGCGGATGCCCCACTCCCGATACCAGGGCTCCGGGACCGGGTAGCGGAACGCCTCTTCCGCCAGCGTCGCGTGGAACGCGGTATCGAAGACGGCGACATGGGGCAGGTTCGGGATCGCCGCCAGGCCCGCGGTCATCGCCGCCGC
>PLNK01000057.1:0-102124 GCA_003142755.1 Chloroflexota bacterium
ATTGATCTTCAGCGCATCCTTTTCCGGCCGGAATCCGGACACGCTCGGGCACCGCGCGTTGCCGTCGACGTCAAAGGCCGAGATGGCTACGTCCACGTTCGTGTTCGTGAAACGGTTACCCGTAGTCGGGTAGCCAAGCGCGTCTGTCGGTCCCTCGTAGGGGAGCGTGAAACTCACACTGATCCCACCGTGGCCGCTCGTGACGTACCTCCCGATGTCACCGCCACTCGTCATCTTGAACGTCTGCGACTCGTCCTTGTTGACGACCCACTGGGGAGTCGTGTCGGCCGCATACCACCCGGAATCCCAGGGCCTGGTATCGGAGCACCCCGACGAGTATCCGGGCGGGGCTGCGGAGCTGCCGAAAGCCAGCGTGCTCTGCTCCGACACCTTCGCCCCAGGCTGCAGAACGCCGAGGTCCCAGCTCAGACCCGCCGCCGTGTCATGCACATCTGAGGGCTGGCTTCGGACGGTGTTAGGGAAAGGCTGCCCTGTGGAGATCTGCTGCCAGACCTCCGGCGCGGTGCCCTCCATCCACTGCCAGTACTGCGGATAGCTCTTCCCGGAAAAGACTGCCGTTCGGCTGGTGTCGTTCAGGGCCTGGCAGCCGACCCCGATGCCGTCCGGCGGTTGGTAGCCGTATCCGTCGCCGTCATCGGCGATGTAGCAATCTGCCGCATGGAAGACCACGACGCGATGCTGCTGTCCACCGTCGACCATGACGGAGAAACTCGTGTCGTAATGGTTGTCGCCCGCGGTGTACTGGTCCGATTCGTAAAGTGATACGCCCGTGGTTCCGAGCCCTACTTGAGTCGCGATGGCCCACGTGTCCCCGGAGTGCTGCAGACTCTGACTTATGGGCGTGTAGGCGCTGCGTTGTGTGTAATTGCCGGGGACGTTGGAGGGCCCGAAGAGTTGCCCGTCGACCGATACGAAGGTGCCGCAGGCGGTGTCGTCGAGGAACTCACCGTGGGTGTCGCCCAGGTAGTTGACGGCGCAGTTCAGGTCGTTTCCGATCTGGATGTTGGTCAGAGGCCCCGAGGTGACGATGCTCTGCGAGGTATATGCACTCTTGCCCTGCCCCCAGACCGTGAGCTTGTTGGTCGAGTTGGGCGCGCACGAATTGGAACCCGACACGGTGCCAGTGATCTGCAAGTAGTGGACATTGAGCACACTGTCATCGCCCGGATCTTGGTAGAAAGCGACAGCGCTCGGCACCATGCTGCCGCGCCCAGAGGAATCGCGCGCATAGAAGTCGCCCATCCACGGGTCGGAGTTCGCGTCCTGGCCCCATTCCAATTGCTGCCATTCGGATGGCGCGGTCTGTCCGGCCTGCCAGATCTTGAACTGGACTACGCCAGGCTCGCGGTGCACCTGCAAGGTCCAGGGCTGGCCGAGATCCACATCGATCGGCACCTCGTTGATGTGATCGTCGCCGCCGGGCGCCCAATGGTACAAATTCAAGGGCGCTCCTGCCACGTCGATGGATACTTGGCCAAATTCCGTACCGTTGTACACGTCAAGGAAGGGTCCAGAGAAGTCCCCGTTGATCGTAAGGTCGAAAGGCGCCTTGTCGTATTGCGGTGTTGCGAGGAACTCCCACGCATAGACTCCCTCAGATCCCCCAGATTGCTCTATAGAAGCAGAGCCCGGTGTCACCTGGGCCCAAGCATCGCCAAGCCAAGGGAACCCGCCATCGGACGTGCCCCACCCACGGGCCCACTCATACGATTGGCTGCGCTGGAAGGTATCCGTGATCGTGCAGCTGGTGCTCTTTCCGGTGGGAGGCGGCGCGCAGGCGCCCGGGCCGGAGATCTCGACGGACGTCACGGTCAGGCGGGTAGCGCCACCGGCCTGTCCATAATTGAAGGCGGCGAGGAATCCGCCGACGGGGTTGACGTCCGAGGAGGCAGTTAGCTGCCAGTCGGGTGGCTCCGCTTGGCCGCTCTGCCAGATCTTGGCCGCGATCAGGCCCGCCTCGCGATGGACGAGCAGGTTCCACGGCTTACTCAGGTCCAGACCTTGCGGAGCATGGTCCCAGGTCGAGAAGTCGGTCAAGGCTACCCAGTCGGCCGCGAGACCGATGCTCAGCTTGTTAGGTGTTTGCCCGGAGATCTTGCCCTGGACCAGCATGTCCACCGGATCGGGGTCTCTCCCGGGGACGTCGAGTTGAGCCGTCGTGCTCGCGGAGCTGGCGGTCAGGTAGGCGAAGCCGGGGCTCACCCCACCATCGGTCCCCTGCCAGGCAAAGCCGCTGTCGGACACGCCCCACCCAGAGGACTCGAGCCGCTGGAAGGTGTCGGACATTGTGCACGAGCGCCCATACGTACTCGGGTCCGTCGGGGTTGGAATCGATGGCGCGCTGACGGCCACGGGTGCCGGCAACACGACAGATGGCGATGCGGCCGCACTTGGATACGGCAGCTGGGCCGAGATCATGAACGCAGCGACCAAGGCCATGCCGCCCCGAACGGTCCTCCCCACGGAATCCTCCTCTACCTCTGCCCGGCTCGCGCGGTCATCTCCACACTCGGCCGAGAATGGATCTTGAATTCGATCGGGCCGTGAACCCCGCCCACGTAATGCCCTATGCCCTAGTCGGACGAGGCCGGGAAGCCCCGCTCGCCCGTGGGCTGCTCGGTCTGGTGCGTGGTGCCCCCTGGTTGGAATTGCCCCCGTTTGACAGACATCGGATGACGGCGAACCCGGCGACATCGCGAGTCGCGGTCAAGACCAGCACTGAGCCCAAGATCGATGGAGCGAGCCACCAGAAACGTGGGACGACCGATAGCGCAGCTGTTCTTCGACCCCCCTGGCCGAAGTCGTTCGACTGGAACGATCGTCCTCGAAGCTTAGCCGGAAGTGGCGGTGCGTCTTACTAGCTGGTCTGCGCAACCCGAAATCCCACCTCGCCGTCGGGCTCTGATTGCGCACCAATCGTATCAGCCTGGAGAGGCTCACCGTTGTCGGTTGTCCGACAGACCAACGCGACGGCACCTGTGAACTTGGGTTGAGCGGCGATCTGGGAATGCCCCCCCCCACAACAGGCGCGTCCCGCAGCCTCGAACCCGTCTGGAAGCCGTCGCCACCGTTTGGCCGCTGCCTTTGTCGCAGACCACGACGCTGCTGGGAGTACGGCGTGCACCAGGGCCAGGATCGCCCGAGCCCTACCCGCGACTCGGCGCACGGCAGGCGCACCTACCTGATTGGCGAGGGCCAGAGGGCTAGAGCCTCAGACCTGGCTACTGCCTCGCGACGGGCCTCATGGGGAAGACGCCGATGACGGCGGGGCTGGTGGGGTCGAGTAGCAGCTCGCAGCCGACTTCGCCTGACTTGATCAGTTCGCCCAGGAAGCCGGCTTCGCGCTCTGGGAGGCCGACGAAGAGCTTGCCCTTGTCGATCGTCACGGGGCTCACCTCGTCCTCTATGCCCTCGATCAGGAAGCGGCGGCGAAGCTCGTGGACCGGCACGTAGGGGCGGCTCTTGATGAAGCGGCGCATCTGGGCGAGCGTGCAGGTGGAGTGCCTGCCGGGCACCGGGCTTCCGTCCTCGCCTTCGGCGAGCGCCGCGACGGCCGCCCCAGGCGCGGGCGCCAAAACGGGAATGGAGGCGGGCCCGCGACCGGGACCGGATACGCGCCCCGACGAGCGAACCCGGGGCTCGCGTCGCTGGCCGCCAGGGCGGCCGTCGCCGACGACGCCCAGGGGCTGTCTGCCGCCTCCGCCATTCGGTCGGTTCCCGTCCCGCTGGTCGATCACGTGCTGCGGACCCGAGGTGCCTTCGTCCGCCGGCCCCTGGAACACGTCCGCTCCGGCGCCCGCGGCACCGAAGCCGGCGACACTCCCCTGCCCGTCCGGCGCAACCACGCCGGCGGCGTTACCGGGTCCCCCGGCACCGTTGCCGCCCCCGTGCCGACCGCGGCCTCTGTGTCGCGGGCTCATCAGCGGCGGGCCGCGGCCTGTTCGACGGCCTCGGCAGGCGCGGTCCCGGCCAGGACGCGCTCGGCGTATCGCTCGGCGAAGCTGCTGGCGGCCTGTTCGGGCACGATGGCCTTGATCGAGTCCTGGTCCAGCCCGTAGCCGTACTTGATGGCGGCGATGTTCTCTTCGATGTACTTCTTGGGCAGCGCCTCGGTGAGGTGCTGGTCGGTGAAGTCGACGTCGCAAACGCATAGCAGCCGGCCCAGGGCGATCATGTTGCCGAAGAGGTCGCGGCCGAACTTGTCGACGCCGAGCTGCATGAACGGGATCTCCTCGCCCTTCTCGCCAGGCCTCATGAGGTCGCAGTCGGCGATCACGTAGTCCGTGCTGAGGTGAGTCGGCCCACGGTCCGCCAGGCGCACGACCACGTCGGCGCATTCGACCACGAAATTGGAGATCGGTTCGCGATCGTATGAAAGGAACGCCTCGCTCATGCCGCCTCGTACCGACGAGTCGTAGTCGTAGAGAAGCGTCACCTCATAACCCATCACCGCCAGGAGGCTGGCCATGGTATTGCCGATGACTTTGACGCCCTGTCCTCCGACGCCGTCGATGACTATGGTTTTGGCTGGCATCGATTCTCCCTGCTGCCGACTACTCGCCGTTCCGCGAAGACTTCGTCGCCGCAGGTGACGAAGTCGCAAGGTCGCCCTCGGACTTGGCACTGCCGGAGGCCGGCGTGGGGACGGGCGACCCCTTGACGATGCCGAGCTGGTGCGACTCGAGGCGCGTCGAGCCTGGAGGAGCGGCCTTGTACTCGGTCCGGTAGTTCTGGAGCATGTCGTTGGCGCTGGCGAAACCGATCCGCCGGCCGTTGTTCTCGATGCACTGGCTGGCGACGTCGACGAAGGCGAAGCCGGGCCACTGGATCGCTTCCTTGATCGCCTTGCGCATCGGACCCTGGTGATACACGGTCGTCTTGGCGTAGTAGGCGTTCGGGTTGGTGTTGACCAGCCCTTGCAGGTTGATCGGCGAGTAGCCTGCCCCGGCGGGCGACGAGATGGTGCTCGTGCCCTTCGGCGTGGTCGGCCCTGTCTGGCCGCCGGTCAGGCCGTAGATCTCGTTGTTGTTGCAGACAACGGTGACGTTGGCGTTGCGGCGGATTGTGTGCAGGAGGTGGTTCCCGCCGATCGAGGCCGTGTCGCCGTCGCCCGAGACAACGATGACGTTGAGTTCGGGCCGGACCAGCTTGACCGCCTCCGCCACCGGCAGCGTCCGACCGTGGAGCGTGTACACGGACTCGAAGTTCATGTAGGCGCCCATTCGGCCGGTGCAGCCGATCCCGGTTATCAGGACAGTGTTGTTCTTGTCGAGGCCGAGCTCGTCCATCACGGCAGCGAGCTGCTGCATGATCAGGCCGATCCCGCACCCGGGACACCAGATCGTGGGGAAGAGATCGGTCTTCAGCTTGTCCTTGACGGCCATGGCGATGAAACCTCTTCGGGGACGCTGGTCAGCGACTGGCGGCGGCGCGGCTGGCGGCCGGCGCGGGCTCTGCGGGAAGCATGCCGATGGCATCGAGGCCCTCGCGGATCGCCTCGAGACTCATTCGGCCGCCCAGCAAAGGGACGCGCTCCACGCGTCGCAGGAGCATCCGCTCCACGACGTTGGCGTACTGCCCGTCGCTGCCTTCGATGACGATGATCTTCTTGTAGCGGGCCGCGATCTCGGTCAACTCCTTGTCCAGGGTGGGCCAGATGCGGATTGGGCGGAACAGCGCGAAATGGGCGGCCAGCGGTTGGGCGATGCGCCGGGTGATGCCGAAGGCGACCACCAGCGTGTCGGAGTCCTTGTTCCAGCCGTATTCGTGGAAGTTGTAGCGCTCGGCCACTTTGAGGCGGTGGTCGCGCGACTCGTAGTACTGCCGGATGAACTCGTCCGCATCGGCCGTGGCGGGCTCGCCGTCGGGGTAAGTGGCAACGCCGGAGAAGAGGCGCTCGCCGCCCGAGGCCAGCGGCTGGAGGGTCCGCGGCACGACGGGCACGTCGATCGTGTCCAGATCGGCGACTTCGTTGAGATGGCCGAGGAACGCGTCCGACATGAGGATGACCGGGCTGCGGCTCTCCTCCGCGGCGTTGAAGGCGTGGATCGTGTACTCGTAGCACTCGGCCACGGTCGACGGGTAGAAGACGATGCTGGTGTAGTCGCCGGTCGAGCCGTAGCGAGCCTGGTTGAGGTCGCCCTGGCCCGGCATGGTGGGCATGCCGGTCGCCGGCCCCACGCGCATCACGTTCACGATCACGCACGGGATGCCGACCTTGTGGCCGTAGCCGATCGCTTCTTGCATCAGGCTGAAGCCCGGCCCGGAAGTCGCGGTGAACGACTTGGCGCCCGCCAGGCTGCCGCCCAGGATGGCGTTGGCGCTGGCGATCTCGTCCTCTTCCTGGATGAAGCGGAACTCGGGATGGTGCGCGGCATAGACCGAGGCCTGGGCCAGGATCTCAGACGACGGACTGATGGGATAGCCCGCGAAGAAGCTCGCTCCGGCCTTGACGGCGCCGAGCATGACGGCCTCGTTGCCCTGGACGAGTCGCTTGGTCATCGGTATTCCCTGTCCGATCAGGTCGGGTTGTCGCGGTCGACGTCGGAGGCGCTCTCCGTGTCGGTCAGACCGCGATGTGGGTCGGTGCCGGCGACGGCCGGTCCTCGGGCCGCGTCGGGGATGTGCGGCGTCGTCTTCACTTTGGCGGACGCGGCTTCCTCGGCCTGCTCGGCGGCCGGCAGCCTGCCGTTTGCGTCGCGCTTCGGCAGAACCTCGATGGCGAGGTCCGGGCAGTAGCGCTCGCACAGGCCGCAACGGATGCAGTCGGTGGCCTCGATGATGGCGTCGTGAGTCAGGACGAGGCTGTCCTTGGGGCAGATCTCGACGCAGATGTTGCAGCGCTTGCACCACTCATCGACCCACCGGATGTTGACGAAGTCAACGATCGTGGGGGCGCGGTGGACTCGTCTTTCGGCGGCGTATGGAATGGTCGTGGCTGATTCTCCAGAGTCGGTCGATGCCCGGCTGGGGTTCGGCTGGTGAAGTTTACGGGAATTGTGCAGTCGAGCGCTTGCAGCCAGCCATCCGACTCGGTGGACGGTCCCGGGCCGCGGCCCTACTGGACCCGCAGGATCGTCTTGGCCTTGGACCAGTGGCGCTCGAGCTGGTAGTAGTCGCGTTCCGGCGGGGCGAATATGTGGACGATCACGGCGCCGAAGTCGACCAGCGTCCAGTGCGAGTTCGAGCCGCCTTCACGCCCGATCGGCCGGACGCCCTCGTCGCGCAGCTTGTCGGTGATGCCGTCGCCGATGGCGCCCAGCTGCCGCTCCGAACCGCCCGAGCAGATGACGAAGTAGTCCGCCATCGAAGTCAGCTCCGAGACGTCGAGCAGCACGATATCGGCGGCCTTCTTGTCCTCGGCGGCGTCGACGATCTTGCGGGCGACCTCGAGCGCGCTGAGGCGGGCGCCGCGCTCGCGCAGCGATTCCTCGATCGGCGGCTCGGACTCGACCTCTTCCGCGCCGGCCTCCGCCTCGACGGCGGCCTCGAGGGCATCGGCCAGCGCGTCCTCACTCGGCGCCGGCTTGCGGCGGCGCGGCAGGCCGTCGGGGCTGGGCATAGTCTCGGTCGATGAGTCGGTCACGTCAGGCGGTCCTCCGGGGGTTGTCGGAACGATACAGCCGATGGTCGCGCATGTACGCCTCCACGGCCGGCGGTACGAGGTAGCGGATCGAGCGGCCCTGGGCCGCGCGGTCGCGCACATCTGAGGCGGAATGGGCGAGTGGCACGGTCTCGATGCACTCGACACGATCGGCGGACGCCGCGCCGCCCGGCAGCATCGCCGCGAGATGAGTGGCGTCGGGGAGCGGCGAGCTGGGCCGCGGCACCACGGCCAGCCGCGTGAGCCCGAGCAGCGCGGCGGGCTCGTGCCAGCCGCTGAGCCCGGCCAACGCTTCGGCCGAGAGGATGAAGTACAGGTCCCGGGCCACTCCCTGCTGAGCCGCCTCGTCGACGAGCTCCCTGAAGGTGTCAACCGTGTACGAGGGGCCGCTGCGTCGCAGCTCGATCTCGGACATGGCGAAGGCCGGGTTGCCGGCAATGGCCAGCGCCACCATCGCGGCCCGGTCGGCCGCCGGCGCCACCTCATCGTCCAGCTTGTGTGGCGGCAGGGCCGCGGGCACGAAGAGGACGCGATCGAGCCGGAGCGCCTCGCGCACCTGTTCGGCGATCACGAGATGGCCGTAGTGGATCGGATCGAAGGTGCCGCCCAGGATGCCGACGCGCAAGTCGCCGGGCTCGATCCAGGCGCTCGGGCCGCGCTCCGGCCGGTCCCCGGGCAGCGCGCGATCGTTAGTCGTCGAAGGCGTCACCGATCGTCCCAGTCGTCGGGTTCCCACTCGAGATCGCTCGACCCGATGCGCACCGTCACGCCCGGAACGACGCCCTGGCGGCGCAGCTCCTCATCGATGCCGAGGCGCGCCAGCTCTCGCTGAAACCGCTCGGCGGACTCCTCGATCTCGAAGTTGGTCTGGGCGGCGAGCAACTCGATCTTCTTGCCGCGCACGACGTAGACCCCGTCCTCGAGATCGATGCGGAACGAGTCGCCCACCGATTCGATGCGGTGGACGACGATGCCGGCCGACTCGCGCGGCTCCGCCAGTTCCGCCGCGTCGGGGAGCAGCAACGCCAGGCGGCGTCGCAGTTGCGCAAGCCCTTCGCCGCTGGACGCGGAGATCGCGATGGCCGAGATCCCCTGGGTCTGGCGCGCTTTGGCGAACGCCGGCCAGGCTTCGGCCGCCGCCGGCAGGTCCATCTTTGTGAAGACCACGATCGTAGGCTTCGCGAGGAGGGCCGGGTCGTGCGCCTCCAGTTCGTCGCGGATGACGTTGAAGCTCCACTCCGGGTCACGGTCCGAGCCATCCACCAGGTGGACCAGGATCCGCGTCCGCTCTACGTGGCGCAGGAAGGCGTGGCCCAGACCCGCTCCCGAGCTGGCGCCCTCGATCAGGCCCGGAACGTCGGCGATGGTCGGGCGGCGCGATTCGTCGCCGCCCACGTCGTCGCCCAGGTCGAGCACGCCGAGGTTCGGCTCGAGCGTGGTGAATGGATAGGCGGCGATCTTGGGCTGTGCCGCGGTCAGGGCGGCGAGCAGGGTCGACTTGCCGGCGTTGGGCAGGCCCACCAGACCGATGTCTGCGATCAGCCGCAGCTCGAGCCGGATCCAGAGTTCCTCGCCGGGCTCGCCCTTCTGAGCGTGGCGCGGCGCCTGGTGCGTGGACGTCGCGAAGTGGACGTTGCCGAGGCCGCCCTTGCCGCCGCGGGCAACCATCAGCGTCTGTTCCGACGCGACCAGGTCGCCGAGCAGCTGGCCGGTCTCGTCCTCGAAGATGCCGGTTCCGGGCGGTACCTTGAGCGTCAGGTCGTCGCCGGCCTTGCCGTGGCACCGCTGTCCCGAACCTCGACCGCCGGGCTCGCCCTTGAAATGATGTGAGGTGCGGTAATCGCGCAGGCTGGTCTCGCCCGGGTCAACGGTCAGATAGATGGAGCCGCCGCGGCCACCGTCACCGCCGTCGGGACCGCCCCGCGGCACGTGGGCTTCATGACGGAACGTGGCCGCGCCGTCACCGCCGTTACCGGCACGCACGAGAATTCGGACTCGATCGAGAAACATGGCTCAATTCTCGCACGCTACTCGTGCGCGGCCGGTTCGGGAGAGAGCCGCCGCGGCCTCAGCGGGTCGCGACAGTTCGGCCCCGGCACCGTGGCCCCAAGAGTTCGGCCTCCCGGCACCGTGGCCCCAAGAGTTCGGCCTCCCGGCCGAACTCTTAAAGCCAAGCCGGAACGGCTTGGCTATTGATCCAGGGACTTGGTGAGTGTGGCCAGGAACTGGACGTTGCTGTCCGTCTTGACCAGGCGGTTGAGCAGCAGCTCGATGCCTTCGTTGGTGCCAACTGCGGAGAGCATTCGGCGCATCGTCCAGACCATCTTGAGAACCGGCTCCTCGAGGAGCAGCTCCTCGCGGCGGGTGCCGGAGCGCTGGACGTCGATGGCCGGGAAGATGCGCTTCTCGGCGAGCTTGCGGTCGAGGATGAGCTCGCTGTTGCCGGTGCCCTTGAACTCCTCGTAGATCACGTCATCCATGCGCGAGCCGGTGTCGACCAGGCACGTGCCGATGATCGTGAGCGAGCCACCCTCTTCGATGTTTCGGGCGGCACCGAAGAAGCGCTTCGGCGGGTAGAGGGCGATCGGATCGAGTCCGCCCGAAAGGGTTCGACCCGAAGGCGGCAACGCAAGGTTGTACGCGCGCGCGAGCCGGGTGATCGAGTCGAGCAGGATGACGACGTCGCGGCCGGTCTCGACCTGGCGCTTGGCGATCTCGAGGGCCATCTCGGCGACGTGGGTGTGGTTCTCGGTGGGCTCGTCGAAGGTCGAGCTGATGACCTCGCCCTTGACCGAGCGACGCATGTCCGTAACTTCCTCGGGCCGCTCGCCGATAAGCGCGACCATCAGCAGCATCTCGGGGTAGTTGGTGCTGATGCCGTTGGCGATGTGCTTGAGGAGCATCGTCTTGCCGGCCTTCGGCGGGCTGACGATGAGTGCGCGTTGACCCTTGCCGATCGGGTTGACCAGGTTGATCAGGCGCTGGCTGAGGTTCTTCGGGTCGGTTTCGAGGTTGATCAGGACGTCGGGGTGGACCGGCGTCAGGTCCCCGAACTGGGGTCGGCGGCGAGCCGTCTCGGGGTCGACGCCGTTGACCCGGTCGACGCGGATCATGCCCCAGTACTTCTCGCCCTCACGCGGCGCCCGCACCGAGCCGCTGATCCGATCGCCGATACGCAGCCCGAAGCGACGAACCTGGGTGGACGAAACGTAAACGTCATCCGGAGTCGGCATCAGGCCGTGGCGGCGCATGAATCCAAACCCGTCCTCGACGATATCGAGGATGCCGGTGGCGTAGGCGTGACCGGCCAGCTCGCTCTGTCGGACCAGGATCTGGTCGACGAGCTCTTCCTTGGCGGCGACGCCCTCCGCCATCTCCAACTCGCGGCCGACGGTCTGGAGTTCGTTGACGCTCATCCCGCGCAGCTCGTTGATGTCGAGATCGCGCGAGTCGCCGTCCTGGAAATCGTCGTACTCGGCCATTGGCGCGCGACCGGCGGGGCGTCGGCGAGGGCGGCGATTGCGGGAACGCGGGTCGGGACCGTTGGCAGGCATAGGGGCGGAACTCATGTGGGAAAGGTGCCGTGCGGCTTTTCGCGCGGAATCGGTCCGCAGCGGATGTGCACGGTCGGGGCGACGGCGAGAATACTCGGCCCTGCGGGTGGCGTCAATCAACATATCTCGTAAGCCCGCGCGCACGAGGCCGCTCAGCCGCAGCGACGATCGGTCTCAGGCTTCTCCGACTCCGTCTGGCGGTCGGCGCCCTGCGCCGATCTACGGCCGCAACGTGCCGAAGAAAACCTGCCAGGCCAGGAGCGACTTCGCGACAAGGCTGAAGAGCATGTAGGCGCGGTCGCCGTAGAGGTAGTCGCGCCAGCGGCCGAGCTTTCGGTACTGCAGGACCATAATCGGACTGCCGGTAGTGCCTTTGTGACCACCCCGGGCCCGCCGAGAACACGAACAACGGCCCTGAGCGACGAGTGCGTGGCGTCGTAGCTTTTGGGCCTGACCCCAACGGGTGTTGCCCACACCCAAAGAACGCTCGCCCAGAGCGAAGCCCGGAGACCCATGTGAGTCCGACTCCGACCCAGACCGAAGACGACGTCGCAGTCATTGCGAAGCGCTGGAAGGACAAGCGGGGCAGCCTGATCATGGCCCTGCACGCCCTCCAGGACCGCTATGGCTACGTTCCCCGAGAAGCCGCCATGAACCTTGGCGAGCAGATGAATGTGCCGCTGGCCCGGATCTACGAAGTCCTGACCTTCTACAACTACTTCCGACTCAAGTCGCCGGGCAAGCACGTGGTATCGGTCTGCATGGGCACGGCCTGCTATCTGAAGGGTGCGCCCCAACTGCTCAGCCAGGCCTCGGACGCCCTCGGCATCGCTCCCGGCGAGACATCCGAAGACGGGGAGTACCACCTGCAGGTCGTCAGGTGCGTCGGCTGCTGCGGCCTCGCGCCGGTCGCGACCGTCAACGGAGAACTCCTGGCCAAGGTGACCGGCGAGTCGCTGGCCGCCCACCTGCCTTCACCATCCGTGTCCAACGACGGGAAGGCGTGACATGGCGCGCATGACCTTTGCCGATCTCGCGGCCCGAGCGCAAGCCCGGCCTGCGGTAGCGAACCAGCCGATCATCAGAGTCGGGATGAGCACCTGCGGCATAGCCGCCGGCGCCGACCCCGTGTTCGCCGCGCTGAATGCCGCGGTGAAGGACCGCTCGCTCGATTGGCGCGTCCGTCGAACGGGATGCGCGGGCATGTGCAGCATGGAGCCTCTCGTCGAAGTGACCCTGCCGGGCCAGCCCGCCGTGATGTTCGGCGGCGTCACACCCGAATTCGCCACTCAGATCGTCGTCGATTGCGCCGCCGGCAAGCCACTCCCCGCCGAGAATCGCGTCCCGGGCCTGGCCGAGTTGGCCCGCGTGGCCGGCGATCCTGTGCCGGCGGCAGGCGAAGACGCGCCACGGCAGTACCGGATCGTCATGCGCAACTGCGGCGTGATCGATCCGGAGGAGATCGACGAATACATCGACCGGGGTGGATACCAGGCTCTGGGCAAGGTCCTGTCGTCGATGACGCCGGAGCAGGTCATCGGCGAGCTCAAGACCGCCGGTCTGCGAGGTCGCGGCGGCGCCGGCTTTCCGGCCTGGCTCAAATGGAACCTGACCCGCGAGTCGAAGGGCGACGAGCACATCATCGTCTGCAACGGCGATGAAGGAGATCCAGGCGCCTACATGGACCGCAGTGTTCTCGAAGGCGATCCCCACGCCGTTCTCGAGGGCATGATCATCGGCGGCTTCGTGATCGGCGCGACGACGGGTTTCTTCTACATCCGAGCCGAGTACCCCCTCGCCATCCAGCGCATCGAGAAGGCCATCCGCCAGGCCAAGGCCGCCGGACTGCTGGGCAAGAACATCCTCGGCACCGAATTCAGCTTCACCGTCGAGGTCCGGCTGGGCGCCGGCGCGTTCGTTTGCGGCGAAGAGACCGCATTGATCGCGTCGCTCGAAGGCCAGCGTGGCACGCCCCGACCTCGGCCGCCCTACCCGTCCGTCAAGGGCCTGTGGGGCCAGCCTACGATGATCAACAACGTCGAGTCTCTGGCCAACCTGTCCCAGATCGTCGCCCGGGGTGGAGAGTGGTTCTCGACGATCGGCGTGGGCCGCTCGACGGGCACGAAGGTCTTCGCCGTGACCGGCAAGGTCAAGAACGCCGGCCTCGTCGAGATCCCGATGGGCATGACCCTGCGGGAGGTGGTCGAAGGCATTTGCGGCGGCACCAGCTCGGGCGGCCCGATCAAGGCCGTCCAGACGGGCGGCCCTTCGGGCGGCCTCATCCCGGCCACCGAGCTCGACACGCCAATCACCTACGAACACCTTCAGAAGCTCGGCTCGTATATGGGTTCGGGCGGAATGATGGTCATGGACGAGAGCGACGATCTCGTGGAGCTGTCCCGGTTCTACCTCGGCTTCTGCGTCGACGAGTCCTGCGGGAAGTGCGCCCCCTGCCGCATCGGCGGAACTCAGATGCTGCGTCTGCTCGACAGGATTGCCGACGGCAAGGGAACGACCGCGGACGTAGCCACGATCAAACGACTGGCCAGGGCCATGCAAAGAGCCTCGCTATGTGGTTTGGGGCAAGGCGCGCCGAGCCCCATCCTCTCGGCCCTTCGCTACTTCGAATCAGAGTTTGCGGACCGTCTGGTCCCGGAAGCCAATTGAGCGTGCCACCCGTGACCGACAAGATCCAAGCCACGATCAACAACCTTCCCGTAGAGGTCCCGGCCGGCGCGACCATCCTCGACGCGGCACGCCAGGTCTCTGTTCGCATCCCGACGCTGTGCAAGCACCCCGACCTCGATGCCACCGCTGCTTGCGGCATCTGCATCGTCCGCATCAAAGGCTCCAACAAGATGCTGCGTGCCTGCTGCACGCCGCTCGAGCCCGACATGGACATCACAACCGAAGACCCGGAGATCATCCAGGTCCGCCGGACAGTGGTTGAGATGATCCTGTCGCGTCACCCCAACGAGTGCCTGACCTGCGGCCGAAACCAGAACTGCGAGCTGCAGACGATCGCCGCCGACTTCGGCCTCCGCGAGATCTGCCTCGACAGCATCGTGCCCGACCTGCCGATCGACGAGTCGACGCATGCCATCACGCTCGACCCACGCAAGTGCATCACCTGCGGCCGCTGCATCCAGGTCTGCCAGCAGATACAGGACGTGTGGGCTCTGACGTTCCTGCAGCGGGGCATCGACACCCGCATCGCGGCTGCCGGCGACATCAGTCTGGCCGACTCACCGTGCGTTCGGTGCGGTCAGTGCTCGGCCCATTGCCCGACCGGCGCCATCGTCGAGTACGATGAGACACAGGAAGTCTGGGACAAGCTTCTCGACCCGGACGCGTTCTGCGTCGCCCAGCTGGCCCCGGCGGTCCGCGTCGCCATCGGCGAGGCCTTCGGCTTCCCTGTCGGGACCAACCTCACGGGCAAGACCTACGCGGCGCTGCGCCGAATGGGTTTCGACGCCGTCTTCGACACGAACTTCGGGGCCGACCTCACGATCATGGAAGAAGCCCACGAGTTCGTTCAGCGCTTCAGCGATCCTGACGCGGTACTGCCGCTGATCACGACCTGCTGCCCGTCGTGGGTGGACTTCATGGAGAAGTTCCACGACGACATGATCCCCCACTTCAGCTCGTGCAAGTCGCCGCAAGCGATGGTCGGGGCCCTGGCAAAGACCTACTACGCCGAGAAGATGGGGCTCGATCCCGCCAAGATCTACGTGGTCTCGGTCATGCCGTGCACGGCCAAGAAGTTCGAGATCATCCGGTCCAAGGAGATGCGTTCGTCCGGGTTCCAGGACGTCGACACGTCGCTGACCACGCGCGAGCTGGCCCGGATGATCAAGCAGTCCGGCATCAACTTCAAAGCCCTGGCCGAAGAGCAGCCCGACCACATGCTCGGTGCCTACACCGGCGCCGGGACGATCTTCGGCGCGACTGGTGGCGTCATGGAGGCGGCCCTCCGAACCTCGCATTTCCTGCTCACCGGCGAGAACCCGGAGCGCCTGGACTTCCAGAAGACGCGCGGCCTCGACGGCGTGAAGGAGGGCACGGCGATCATCGCGGGTCACGAGATCCGCTTCGCCGTAGCCCACGGGCTGGGCAACGTCGAGACGGTCCTGACTCGGGTCCGCGAAGCGCGCGACGCCGGAACCGAGCCGCCGTACCACTTCATCGAAGTCATGGCCTGCCCCGGCGGCTGCGTCGGAGGCGGCGGGCAGCCATACGGCGTAACCGACAAGCTCCGTGCCAAGAGGGCCGCGGGCCTGTATCAAGACGACCAGGCCGGGCTCTGGCGCTGCTCACACGAGAACCCATATATCCAGAAGCTGTACGCAGACTTCCTGGGCCAGCCGGGTGGCGAGAAGTCGGAGCACCTGCTACATACGAGCTACCGAACGCGCAAGACCTACCGCCGCTAGGGGCTTGACCGGCGCGTCGACAACTCAGCCAGCCTCGAGCTCCCCGACCGAGACCGGCCGTCGCGAAGACCAGCTCGCGCCGGCGCTCGCCAGGGCGACACACGCGATCGCCGCGAGATCCGGGGTACGAAGCACCTGGCCCAGCGCGAAGAAGCCGACGGCCGTGGCGATGGCCGGTTCGAGGCTCATCAGGACCCCGAACGTCGACGCCGACATCCGGCGCAGCGCCGCGATCTCGGTCGTGTAGGGAATGGCGCTGTTGAAGAGGCCGATCACGACGCCCCCCGCCAGCGCGGCGGGAGCAACGAGCAGCGGCCGAACGTCGGAGAGCGCGAGGGTCGGCGGCACGATCAACGCGGTCGCGACGAGCATCGCCAGGGTCAAGCCCCGGCCGTCCGGCCAGTGCCGGGCCACCTTGCCTGCGACGCCGATGTAGATGGCCCAGCACAGCCCCGAAGCGGCCGCCGCGACCACGCCGAGCGCGTCGTCGGCGGTGAGCCGGCCGCCGGCAAGTACATAGATCCCGGCCGCGGCCAGACCCACCCAGACCAGATCGAGAGCGCGGCGCGAACCCAGGACGGCCACGGCCAGCGGACCCCAGAACTCGATCGTGACCGCCACGCCGATCGGGATCCGCGACAGCGACACGAAGAAGAGCGAGTTCATGGTCGCCAGGACGAGCCCCAGTGCCACGCAGCTGATCAGGGCCGCCCGTGAGGCGCCACGGATCCGGGGCGGCCGCAGCAACAGGAGCAGGGCCGCGCCGAAGATGATGCGCATCGAAACAGCCGGGAGCGGCCCGTAGTCGCGCACCAGCACTGTGGCGAGGCCCCCGCCGCATTGCACGGAAATGGACCCGATCAG
Source organism: Chloroflexota bacterium (assembly GCA_003142755.1). GTDB lineage: Bacteria > Chloroflexota > Limnocylindria > Limnocylindrales > CSP1-4 > Fen-1039. The sequence goes on from PLNK01000057.1 coordinate 16,476, forward strand.
GATCAGCAGCTCGGGCGCGATGCTCTCCAGGCGGCCCGTGGCGCGGGCATCGGACGCAGACGAACCCGCGGCCATGTCGGAGACGCGGGCGATCGGCTAGGAGCTCTTGCCGGCCGCCGCCTGGCGAGCGGATTCCCAGTCCTTCTTGAACTGGACGATGCCCTTGTCGGTCAGCGGGTGGTGGATCATCTGCTGCAGGATCTTGAATGGCAGCGTGGCGATGTGCGAGCCGGCCATCGCCGCCTGGGTGACGTGCAGCGGGTTGCGGATCGAGGCCGCCAGAACCTCGGTCTCGATGTCAAAGAGCGAGAAGACTTCGGCCAGCTCGCGGATGACCGTCATGCCGTCCTGGTTGATGTCGTCGAGCCTGCCGACGAAAGGCGACACGATGCTTGCACCGGCCTTGGCCGCAAGGAGACCCTGATTCGTACTGAAGATCAGGGTGCAGTTGGTCTTGATGCCCTCGTCGGCGAAGCGCGAGATGGCCTCGAGGCCGTTCTCGCTCATCGCGACCTTGACGACGATGTTCGGGGCAAGCTTGGCGAAGTGGCGACCCTCTTCGAGCATTCCGTCGACATCGTCGGAGATGACCTCGGCCGACACCGGCCCGGGCGTGATCTTGCAGATCTCCTGGAGGATGGCGTCGTACGACCCGCCGACCTTGGCATAGAGGCTGGGGTTGGTGGTGACGCCGTCTAGGACGCCCCATCGGGCGGCGGTCTTGATCTCTTCGATCTCGGCGGTGTCGAGAAAGATCTTCATCGGGCAGCTCCTGGCTCGCTGGGACGGGCCTGGGCCGTATGACTCGAGCCGGCGCTCGTCGCCCGCCCGCAGGGAACCTCCCCCGCAGGGAACCTCGTCCTCAAACTGGATCGTACCATCGCTGCCGGTCGCCATCGACGAGCGGCTGAGATCGACTCGGAAAACGAGGAAGTCAGGGCCGGGTGCCCCTCATGAGCCCCCTCACTCGCCCATGCCCTGACTTCCCGATATCGTGAGGTCGCCGCCTCAACCCGAGCCTCAGCTCACGCCGGTCGACCTCACTCGTTTCTAGGTTGCCGCGCATCTTCTAAAGGAAAAGACGCACGAGAGGGCGGAAAGGTTCGTTCCTCTGAGAAGTTGCGAATTCCGAGCGAGATTCGCCTTCGGAAGTCCTGAACCTCGGTCTTTGTCGCCTCCACGACTCAGTGCCGGACCCGCTCCGATGTGGCCTGAGTATCGCCCCGAGGGTCGATGAGTACCTCCGCAGGAATACCGATTTATCCCGGTTGCGGCTACGTACTCGGGTCGTCTTCTGCCAGATTCGGGATGGCCCGGCCGGCAATTGCGACGGCCTCGACTCGGTTGGCAGCGCCAAGCTTGGCCAGGATGTTCCCGACGTGAGTGGCAACCGTCTTCTGCCCGACGAACAGGCGGGCGGCTATCTCCCGGTTCGTCCGCCCGGCAGCGATGAGGCGAAGCACCTCGAGCTCCCGGCGCGTCAAGCCCAACCCGGCTCCAGGCTCCCTCGAGGCGGCCGGCGGAGACTCTTCGAGCTCGATCCGGGCCCGCTCTGCGAGGCTCTCGATTTCTCGGACCAGTGGCGCGATACGGAGCTCGCGAGCGACCGCCAGCGCCCCGCGCAGGGCCGCGACCGCGGCCGCCCGAGCGCCGCCGGCGCCGAGCACGGCCTCGGCAAAACGGTACCGAGCTTCCGCCAGAGCCTGGGGAGGCCCATTACGCTGACAAACCTCGATCGTCTGCGCCCAGACCTCGGGATCGCTCCTGCCGCGAACCCTGGTCAGATGCCCGGCCGCGAGGGCAATCTGTACATCGATCCTGGTCCGTGAGAACCTCTCAGGAAGGGCAAGCGAGGTGAGGAGGCCGTACAGGGCCGTCGCATGCCGCTCGCACTCCAGGGCCGACCGCTCGTCGCGGTGAAGCCGCGCGATGGCGGCCAACTCAGCCTCTCCCCGAATTCCATGGACAAAGATCTCGGGGAGCTCCTGCGAGTAGGTCGTCTTCCCTGACGCGCGAACGGCAACCTCGCGCACCATGCTCCACTGCCCCTGAACGATGGCCGCCTCCATCTCCTCATACTCGGACGGCGTGCCCAGGGTCGGTTCCCCCAGCGCCCCAAAAGCCGGGAGCATGGCGAGAGCCTCGAGCGCCACGTCCAGGTCTCGACGCTCCACTGCGAGCCTCAAGAGGCTGGTCGCCAGGTAGATGCCGTTCAGCGGGTTCAGCAACCGCTCTCTCGCTTCATGGGCCAGTTGCTCGGCCTCGTCGAACCGGCCGAGCATGGCCAGGCAATCAATCAGATTCATCATGATCAGGAGGCCGAGCGAACGGCCAACTCCCAGCTGTCTGGCCTTGGCGAGCGCGCGCTCACCGACCACGACCGACTCCTCGTTCCGGCCTCCCATGTCGAGTACGTATGTCATGTTCATCGCGGCCCGGGTCATGAGGAACACGTCACCCAGCTCCTCGGCGATCTCCGCGCCCTGCCGGAGAGACGCCAGGCCTGCCTCGTAATCTTCGGTCGCGGCCACACTGGAGCCCAGTGTTATCAACGCATCGGCGGCTTCTACCCTCGCCTCGGCCGCCCGAGCGAAGATCAGCGCCTCTCGGCTGCGCGCTGCTGCCTCCTCCAACCTCATCGAGAGGAGCAGAAGACGGGCGTGGTCCGCGAAGACCTGGGCCTTGCCCCGGGATGTCGGCAGGTCGGAGACGACCGCGACCGCCTTCTCGATGGTCTCGAGCGCCCGAGCCGGCTGTGCCACCTCCCAGAGGCGCTGGGCGAGCTGCCCCAGAGCCAGGCCCAGGTCCAGAGGATCCGCGTCCGGACCCATCGAGTCGAGCGCTCGGCCGACGAGCCCCGCCGCGCAGTCGACGTCGCCCGCCATGCGCGCAGCGTCGGCTGCCTCTTGCAGCAAGACCGATGTGACCAGCTCCGCGGCGCCATGAGAATCGGCAAGGTCGATGGCCCTCAGGTAGTGCCGGAGCGCCTCGTGATGTGCGTACGATTCCTCCGCGACGCGGGCCGCCTGCACATACGCCGCGAAGGCCAACTCGGCAACGCCCGCCCTGTCCCAGTGGTAGGCCAGTTCCGCCGCCGATGCCGGATCGAGGTGGCGATCCTGATCCCGGGCCGCCAGGGTTTGGGCATAAATGCGGTGAAGCCGCCTGCGCTCGCCGGGCAGCACTTCGTCGTAGACCGCCTCCCGGACGATGGCGTGGCGGAACCTGAAGCGATCCGTGTCCGGCTCGATCATCAGGACGTGGTGGCGAAGCGCCTCGTGGATGGCCCCGGACCCAGAGCGATCGAGTCCGGCCACGCTCGACAGAAGATCGTGGTCGACCGAGCGGCCGGCGATGCAGGCCACCCGTACGATCTGCTGAGCCTCTTCCGACAGTGCCCCGACCTGGCCGAGAGCAACGTCGCGCAGGGTCGGCGAAAGCCTCCGAGCCGCAGGCGGCCCAGCCAGAAGCTCCTCGACGAAGAAGGGGTTGCCGTCCGATCGGGCGTAGATCTCGTCCACCAGCGATGCCGGCGAGGCGCCCCGTATGGCCTCGATCAATGTGGCCGTCTCATCACGGCCGAGTCGCCGCAGCTCGAGCTGATCGATCCGACGGGCTCGCCTTAGCTCGGTCAGGAACTCCATCAGGTCGGCTCGTAGCGGGGCGTCGTCGGTCCGGAGCGTGGCCACAACCAGGAGTCGACCCCGGTCGACGGCCCGCACCAGGTAGCTCAACAGGTCCAGCGTCGATCGATCGGCCCATTGCAGATCCTCGATCGCGATGGTGAGCACCTGCTCGGATCCAACACGCTCCACGAAATCGACGAACGCATCGAAGAGCCTGGAGATGGAGTTGGCGTCCGCCTTCGGAGCCGGTTCCGGACGGCCGGGGAAGAGGTGGCGCAATTCCCGCCTGGCCGGCTCCTCGAGCCAGGCGATCAGGCCCGGATCGAGCCCTGGCTCGAGGCCGCGCAGTGACTGGGCGAGCGGGTGATAGGGCAGGCCGCCGGCGGCGAGCTGGACGCAGGCGCCGCCGGTCACGATCGCTCCCGCAGCGCGGGCCTCCTGCAGGAACTCGGCCATCAGGCGCGTCTTGCCGACGCCGGCCTCGCCGCTGATGACCACGACCCCGGGCTGGTGCACCGTCACCCGATCGAGCGCTTCAAGCAGCTGGCCCAGCTCAAACGCGCGGCCGACGATGATGGGGCTCGTGATCCGGCGTGCCATTGCCGGGATTATGGGTGGTGAGCCGGGCAGGCATCAGACGAATCGGCCGGCGGAGCCACCGGAGCCACTGGAGCCGGGCTGAACCGGGCCGGGAAGAGAGCGGGCTAGTCTGTGGGAGCGGACCCGAGCAGCGCACCAGCCGGGGGAATCTCGCGGCTTGGTCCATGGAACTCCGGCTCGCGGCCGTTGGCAAGGGCCACGGCCGATCCGATGAAGCCATCGAAGAGCGGGTGCGGCCGATCCGGCCGGCTGCGGAACTCCGGGTGGAACTGGCTGGCCACGAACCAGGGGTGGTCCTTGATCTCGACGATCTCGACGAGCCGGCCATCGGGCGACTGGCCGGATAGGACCATGCCGGCTGCCTCGAGGAGCGGGCGGTAGCTGTTGTTGACCTCGAAACGATGGCGGTGCCGCTCGTAGATCAACTCCGAGCCGTAGACCGTGGCGGCCTTCGAACCGGGCGTCAGGCGAGCCGGGTATAGCCCCAGCCGCATCGTGCCGCCCTTCTCCGCCATGGTCCGCTGGTCCGGCATGAAGTCGATGACCGGATGCTCGGTGAACATGTCGAACTCGGTCGAGTTGGCGTCTTCGGTGCCGAGAACGTCGCGGGCAAACTCGATTACGGCGCACTGGAGCCCAAGGCATAGCCCGAGATATGGCACGCGCTTCTCGCGGGCGTAGCGCGCCGCGAGGATCTTGCCCTCGATGCCGCGATGGCCGAAGCCACCCGGAACCACGATGCCGCCGATGCCGGCCAGCGTCTCATCGACCGACTCGCGGGTCAGGAGCTCCGAGTCCACCCAGCGAATCTTGACATCGACCTCGTGCGCCCAACCGGCATGCTTGAGCGACTCCGTGACCGACAGATAGGCGTCCGGCAGCTCGATGTACTTGCCTACCAGCGCGATCTCGATGGTCGGCTTGGAACGCTTGATGCGGTCTACCAGCTCGGTCCAGGACTCGAGATCAGGCGGTTGGGCCGAACTCTCCAGACCCAGCTCCCGAACCAGCAGCGAGCCGAGCCCGGACTGCTCGAACAGGAGGGGCACTTCGTAGATGGTGGAGGCGGTCTCGGCCGGGATCACCGCCTCGCTGGCCACGTCCGTGAAGAGTGCGATCTTGTCGCGGATCTCCTGGCTGACCGGATGGTCGGAGCGAAGCACGATCACGTCGGGCTGGATGCCGATGCCCCGGAGTTCCTTGACGGAGTGCTGGGTCGGCTTGGTCTTCAGCTCGCCGGTCGCGGCGAGGGCCGGCAGCAGCGTGACGTGGATGTAGACCACGTTGCCACGCCCGACGTCCTTGCGCATCTGGCGGATGGCCTCGAGGAACGGCAGCGACTCGATGTCGCCGACCGTGCCGCCCACCTCGACGATCACGACGTCAGCGCGGCCGTCGCGGGCAACCTGCTGGATCCGCTCCTTGATCTCGTTGGTGATGTGGGGGATCACCTGGACCGTGCCGCCCAGGTAGTCGCCGCGGCGCTCCTTGCCGATGACGGCCTGGTAGATGCGGCCCGTCGTNNACGAAGACCTCGCCGTGCTGGTACGGCGACATCGTCCCGGGGTCGACATTGATGTACGGGTCGAGCTTGAGGACGGATACGGCGAGGCCGCGCGCCTTGAGCAGTCGGCCCACGGAGGCCGCGGTGATCCCCTTGCCCAGAGAGGAGGTGACCCCACCGGTCACAAAGACATACTTCGCCATCGCGCGCTTCTCCTCCGGGGGTTTTTCCAATTCTAGTGAGGAGCGGTCCTTACCGCAAACCGGTCGCGTTGGGTGGCATGTTGGTGAAGTTCGCAAGCTGGCCGAACTCGGTGCCTTCGGCATCTCGATGCACGAGGACGATCTGGTTCCGTACGAACCGAGTGGAGCTGGCAGCTTCGAAACGGCTAGAGCCGCCGCACCGGCCGCACCGCAATCAGCCCCGCGGCACCGGGTTGTCACGGCCCGGGCCCCAGACTTCCGGACCGCAGATGTAGGGCCGGACCTGGTGGCTCGGTATCGCGTTCGGGTTGGTACGCCAGGCCGCGACCGTGGCCTCGAGCCAGGCCTGCATGCCCGCGAAGTCGCGCCAGGGGGCAAACGGCCAACCCTCGCGCCTGCACAGACTGACCAGGTCGTCCCGGGCGAAGATCAGATCCGAATACGCCGCCGCGTAGCGATCGCTCTCGCCATCGCCGACGAAAGCGACCGTTCGGCCGGCGGCCTGGTGGCCGAGAACCCGCTGCCGCTTGCAGGTGCCGCAAACGAAGCAGTCCGGGTGGCCGTTCGGAAACTCCATCGAGGCGCCTTCGCCGCCGAACATCGTACGGGCCGTGATGATGGGGATCTCGGGCACGCCCAGACGCCGCAGCGCAGGCTCGATGAAGAAGCCGAAGCCGTCGCTGACGACCTCGACCGGGACCTCGAGCTCCAGCGCCCGGCGGACGAACGCGGCGAAGGTGGGGTCGTGCGGCTGCGCCTCGGCGATCGCGATGACGGGCTCGGGATCGGCCGGCAGGAACTTGACCTGGCTCTCGAACAGGGTCCGTGAACCCACCAGCCCGCTCGAGTACTGGGCATCGTCCTGCGCGTAGCGCTCACCGATGAAGCTGTACAGGATCTTGTCGGAGACGTCCGTCAGCGAGATCGTGCCGTCGTAGTCGATCAGAAGCGCGAGCGGCGGCTGGCCCGGCCGGAGCGGCGGGATCGGTGCAGCGCGCGCGGGTGCGGCGGCGGGTGCGGCGGCGGGGGCGGCGTCGCGCCCGCCCGAGGCTTCGTCGAGTGGCATGGGGCAGAGGATACCGGGGACGCCGTGGGTCGGCGCCGGGCGGCGGCCCGCGGAGGGCGGCCGCAACGCTCAGCGAGCCCTGCTCGACAATGGACCCAGCCGCGACACGAGGATGCCCGACACGATCACCGCGCCGCCGAGNNAAGGCCGGCACCAGGAACTGGAAGAGCATCGAACGGGTTGGGCCGAGGACCTTGACGGCCTCGAACATGACCACGTTGGCGGCGGCGGCGGCGAGCAGGGCGCAGAACAAGTACAGACCGATGGTGCCGACGTGGATGTGCGACGGGTCGAACGTGGCGGCCTGCCAGGCCGCGATCGGTAGCATGCCGAGGCAACCCAGGCCGATCGCCCACGTGGCCGTCCGAAGTGGCGAGTGGCGGCGCAGAACCGGCGCCCCGAAAGCCACGTAGCAGGCCCAGCAGATCGTGGCGCCGAACGTCATCAAGTCACCGGCAGAGGCGCCCGTGAAGCCGAACCCGTGGGTGACCCCCACCACCGCCACCGCCCCCGACAGCGAGATTCCCGCTCCGATGACCTTCGCCCGGGAGATCGTGTCGGAGCCGACGGCCGCGGCGATGAGCATCGTCGAGACCGGGGTTGCCGCCGTGATCAGAGCCGAGTTCGCGGCCGTCGTCCGACCCAGCGCGGTCGCCCACAGGTCCTGGTAGAGCCCGAACCCGGCGAGGCCGAGCAGGAGCATCGGCAGGATGTCGCCGCGCGGCAGACCCACGCTCCCTTCGCGCCAGCGCAGGACCGCCAGCAGGACCAGGAAGGCCGTGCCGAATCGAACGAAGGCGAAGAGGATGGGCGGCACGTCGGCTATGACCGCCTTCACCGCCACCACGTTGGCGCCCCAGGTGAGCATCACCAGCAGGATCGCGATCTCGGCCAGGTGGCGAGCCCGCGCCGTGTGAGGGCCCTGGCCGATCGCGTCTTGACCCGGGGTCGCCACCAACGACTCCGGCGCCGCGCCGGCGTCTGCTGCGGCCATGTCGAAGCCGCGTTCCGGAATTGCCTCGGGCTGGCGGGACATCACCGACAAAGACAATCGCCCGGACCTCGCGGCCCGGGCGATCTCCCCTGGATCGCGTGGACGGGCTAGACGGTCTCCTGATCGAGTTCGAGCGACTCCTCGTCGCCCTCCTCGGTCAGCTTCAGCCAGATGAACAGGCCGGCCAACACGAGGAGCGGAATGATGACGAGCGCAGCGAGCAACACCAGCAGGAACGTCGCCATGATCTTCACGATTTTCACCGTCCTACCTCCCTACCCGCCTGCCACCGCTCCCGGGGCTCAGGCGCCCGGCTGGGGCTTGGTTTTCTGGCCCCTGAAATCCTGGGCCTGCGCGATCATCTCCTCGATCTCATCGCGTGTGAACTCTGCAATTACGTGCCGGCTCCCGGTTTGCGTCGACATCAGCAGCCGCAGCACAAACGCGCCATCTTGCTCGAAGAAGAAGATGTCTCGCGGCTTCTGTTCGTCGACGTAGCGACCGACAACGCGGAATGCCTGCTCATAGTAGCCCGCCTGGCCCCAGGTGACCGCGCGCTGCTGGTTGTCGCGCCTGGCGTGGCCCTCTTCCATGAAGCGAGCGATGTCGTCATCGAGGAAGGTGAAGGTTTCCTTGACCTGCTGGCCCATGTTTTCGGACCAGGCGCCGGTGGCTGCCGTATCCACTATCAGGCCGAGGACGATGAAGCCGTCGGGCGCCTCGACCACCATGATCTCGCGCATGCCGCGCTGATCCAGGAAGGCACCGATCGACCGCAGGACTTCCTCGTAGTTCTGGCGGGGACTGCCGTCGTAGATCCGCATCTGGCTCCCTCGCACCCCGACGCCAAGGATTGGGCCATGGGCCTGGCCCTTGCCGGCAGGCGACGGTCGATTCGGGCACGAACGTTGCCTTGTTGGCGAGTGTAGCAGCCCGCCGCTGCGTCGCAACGTGCCTGCGGGGGCTCGGATCGGGCTCGCCGGCTGGTCCACATGCTCGCGAGCGCGGCCCGATGGGCGGCGGGCCGTAGAATTGCTCCGTAATGAGGCCCGGAGCGTCGATCCCCTGGGGTCGACGCTATGCGTCCACCTCGAGAGCGCCGGCGATGGGAGCGGAGATCGAATGACCGAAGTTGCAGCGGACCTCGACCAGCTGGCGATCGACACGATTCGAACGCTGGCAATGGATGCCGTTCAGAAGGCCAATTCCGGCCATCCAGGCGCGCCGATGGGCATGGCTCCGATGGCCTACACGCTCTGGACTCGCTTTATGCGGCACGCCCCGACGGATCCCCACTGGCCGAACCGCGACCGCTTCCTCCTCTCCGCCGGCCACGCCAGCATGCTGCTCTATTCGCTGCTCTACCTGACCGGCTACGGGCTCAGCCTCGAAGATATCGAGTCGTTCCGACAATGGGGCTCTCTGACGCCCGGCCACCCCGAGCACGGCTTGACCGCAGGAGTCGAGGCAACGACCGGACCGCTCGGCCAGGGCTTCGCCAACGCCGTCGGCATGGCCATCGCGCAGCGCCGCCTGGCCGAGGAGTTCAACCGACCGGGCCACACCCTGATCGACCACAACATCTATGCGATCTGCTCCGACGGCGACATCCAGGAAGGGATCTCGTCCGAGGCGGCCTCGCTGGCCGGTCATCTGCGCCTGGGCAAGCTGATCTACCTCTACGACGACAACCGAATCCAGCTCGACGGGCCGACCCACATGGCCTTCTCCGAAAGCGTGCTGGACCGCTTCGACGCCTACGGCTGGCAGACCACCAGAGTCGAGGATGGCAACGACATCCAGGCCATTGGCGCCGCCATCGCCGCGGCTCAGGCCGACGACCGGCCCAGCCTGATCGCCGTCCGAACCCACATCGGTTTCGGGGCGCCCACCAAACACGATTCTGCGAAGGCGCACGGGGCGGCGCTGGGCGAGGACGAGGTCCGTGGCGCGAAGATCGCCTATGGCTGGGACCCGGACAAGCACTTCTACGTCCCGGACGCGGCCCTGGCCCACTTCCGCGAGGCGATCCCCGCCGGAGAGAAGCTCGTGGCCGAGTGGCACGAGGAGCTGGCCGGCTACACGCGCGAGTTCCCCGCCGAGGCCGCCGAACTCGACCGGCGCTGGAACTGCCGCCTCGCCGAGGGCTGGGACCGCGGCCTCAAGAGCTACGCCGTCGGCGATGCCGTCCCGACGCGCAAGGCCAGCAGCGAGGCGATCAACGCCCTGGCCGGCCCTGTGCCGGAACTCTTCGGTGGAGCAGCCGACCTGTCCGAATCCAACATGACGGACGTCGTCGACGGTGGTCTGTTCGAGTCGGGTGACGCCTGCGGCCGCAACATCCGCTTCGGCGTTCGCGAGCACGCCATGGGCGGCATCTCCAACGGCATCGCCCTTTACGGCGGCTTCATCCCATACGCGGCCACTTTCCTCGTCTTCAGCGACTACATGCGTGGCTCGGTGCGGCTGGCCGCCCTGAGCTGCCTGAAGGTCCTCTTCGTCTGGACCCACGACTCCGTCGCGGTCGGCGAGGACGGACCCACTCACCAGCCGATCGAACAGGTGGCGACGCTGCGGGCGGTCCCGAATCTCGACGTGATCCGGCCCGGCGACGCCAACGAGGCCGCCGCCGCCTGGGCCTGCGCCGTGGAGCGCTGCGACGGACCCACGGCCCTGATCATGTCCCGCCAGAAGCTGGCGGTTCTGCCCGGAACGGCCGCGATGGCCCGCGCCGGCGTCGCCCGCGGCGGCTACGTCCTGCGCGACGCCTCCGGCGATGCCGCCGCACCCGACCTGATCCTGATCGCCACGGGCTCCGAGCTGCAGCTGGCCATGGGGGCCGCGGACACGCTGGAAGCCGACGGCATCCGGACCCGCGTCGTGAGCCTGCCGTGCTGGGAGCGTTTCGAAGCCCAGGACGGCGCCTACCGCGAGTCGGTCCTGCCGCGTGGCGTGCGCAAGCGCGTGACCGTGGAAGCTCTCAGCCCGTTCGGCTGGGAGCGCTACGCCGGCACAGACGGCGCAATCATCGGCATCGATCACTTCGGCGCTTCGGCGCCCGGCGACGAAGTCCTGCGCCGCTTCGGCTTCACCGTCGAACGCGTCACTGAGATCGGCCGCAAGGTCGTCCGCGACGGCTTCAGCGGTCGCGTCCCAACCGCCGAGCGCGGCCCCGAAACCTGCTGAGAGGAACGAAGATGCGCATCGCGCTGGCGGCCGACCATGCCGGGGCCGATCTCAAGGCCGAGTTAATGACCCGCCTGGCCCCGCTCGGCCACGAGCTGATCGATCTGGGCGGCGACGGCTCGAACCCCGAGGACGACTACCCGGACTACGCCCGCGCCCTGGCCCTGGCCATCCTCGAGGGTCGGGCGGACCGCGGCCTGCTGATCTGCGGCAGCGGCGTCGGCGCCTCGATCGCCGCGTCCAAGATGCCCGGCATTCGCGCCGGTCTATGCCACGACACCTACTCGGCCGGCCAGGGCGTCGAGCACGACGACATGAACGTGCTGGCTCTCGGTGCCCGCGTAATCGGCATCGAGACGGCCGTCTCGTGCGCGGAGAGCTTCCTCGCCGCTCGCTTCAGCGGCGCGCCCCGCCACGTCCGGCGAGTCGGCAAGATCCGCGCCATCGAGGCCGAGGCGGCCCGCATGGAGTCGTCCCAGAAGTAGAGCTCGTCGGCGGGTGTTCACCGAGTGAGCGGCGCGGCCGGCGGATCGGGCCGGGCGCGGGACACCTGACGCCGCTCGCCCGCGGATGGCGCAGGGCCTGTATCTTTGCGTCGAAGCATCGATCCGACATCCACCTCGCGGCGCGACCCCGCCGCCTGTCATGAGGCTGCCACCATGACTCCAACCGGACCCGACAGTTCGCCCGCCATCGACCTCGACCTGACCCTCGCCGATGCCGGCCTCCAGACGGCGTTGACCGCGGCGCGCGACCGGGCCGTCAAGGAGAGCTGGGCGGACCGGGCGATCGGCCGGCGTGACCCGTCGGTTTGGAGCGACGAAGACGTCGTCCAGCGCGCCGTCGCGACTCGACTCGGCTGGCTGGAGGCGCCGTTCCACTTCGCCGACGAAACCGGCCAGCTGGCGGCCTTCGCCGACGCGATCAAGGAACAGGGCTTCACCTCTGCCGTCCTGGGCGGTATGGGCGGCAGCAGCCTGGCACCCGCGCTGCTGACGGAGGTGTTCGGCGCCGCCGCCGGCATCGAGGTGCGGGTCCTCGACTCGACCGACCCGGCCGCTGTCGCCGCGACTCTCGACGATCTCGATCCAACGGCCACGCTCTTCATCGTCTCGACCAAGTCGGGCACGACGGCGGAGTCGCTCTCGTTCCAGGCCTATCAGTGGGCGCGCCTCGAAGAGGCCCTCAAGGACGCCGGCGCCCGACCCACGGAGCCGGGCGAGTTCATGGCCGCGATCACCGATCCGGACAAGAGCCTGCGCTCGATCCCCCACCACGATCAGCTGCGCGAGGTCTTCCTCAATGCTCCGGACGTGGGCGGGCGCTACTCGGCCCTGACCTACGTCGGCCTGGTGCCCGGCGCGCTGCTGGGCATCGACCTCGATCTGCTGCTCGAGAAGGCCCGGGCGATGATCATGGCCTGCGGCATCTCGGACCCGGCTCACAACCCCGGCCTGTCGCTCGGCCTGGCGATGGGCGTCTTCGCCAAGGCGGGCCGCGACAAGCTGACCTTCGTCATCGACCGCGAGCTGGCCGCCTTCGGGCCCTGGGTCGAGCAGCTCATCGCCGAGTCGACCGGGAAGGCGCCAATCGGCAGCGCCGATGGGCGAGGTGTCGGGGTCGTCCCCGTCGACGGCGAGCCGCTCGGCGCCGTGTCGACATATCAGAACGATCGCGTCTTCGTCCGCATCGCCCTCGCCGGCTCGGTCGGGCCAGACCCGTCCATAGGCTCGAACGTCGACGCTCGCCTGGCCGAGCTTGCGGCCGCCGGGCACCCGGTCATCCGCATCGCCGTCGGTTCGAAGATCGAGATGGGCGCTGAGTTCGTGCGCTGGGAAGTGGCGACCGCCCTCTCCGGCGTTGTGCTGGGCATCGACCCGTTCGACCAGCCGAACGTCGAGGAGGCCAAGACCAACACTCGCGCGGTCATCGCCAGGTTCGAGACCGGCGAGGCCGCCGGCGCCGACGAAGACAAGCCCGTCGACGTGGCGGACGCGACTGCCCTGGCCGCGGCGCTGAAGGCTCACCTCGCCAACCTCAAGGCCAACGGCTACGCCTCGATCCAGGCCTACGTGGCCCAGACCCCGGCCCGCGACACGGCCCTGCGAGCGATCCGGACGCTGCTCCGCGACCGGACTCACCGCGCCACTACCGTCGGCTACGGGCCGCGCTTCCTGCATTCGACCGGGCAGCTGCACAAGGGCGGCGCCCCGATCGGCTGGTTCCTGCAGCTCGTCGCCGAGCACCCCGACGATCGCGACATCCCCGGCAAGGCCTACAGCTTCGGCCAGCTCATCGACGCCCAGGCGATCGGCGACGCCCGCACGATCGAGGATCACAAGCTGCCGATCGTACGCATCGACCTCGGGCCCGACCCGGATGCCGGCCTGGCCGTCCTGCAGAAGGCCCTAGCGGCGGCACTCGGGGAGGCATGACGCGATGGACCTCGGCTTCATCGGGCTCGGCCGGATGGGCGCCAACATGGTCCGGCGCCTGCTCCTCGACAAGCACCGCATCGTCGCCTACAACAGGACCGCGGAGAAGACCCACGAGATCATGACCGAGGGCGCCGACGGGGCGTTCTCGCTGCCGGAGCTCGTCGGCATGCTCGCCAGGCCGCGGGCGATATGGGTGATGGTTCCATCCGGCGACGCTACCGAGTCGATGATCGAGGAACTGGCCAAGCTCCTCGAACCCGGCGACACGATCGTCGACGGCGGCAACAGCAACTTCCACGACACGGTTCGGCGCCACGCCAAGGTTGCCGCTCAGGGCATCAGCTTCGTCGACGCCGGCGTATCGGGCGGGATCTGGGGCCTCGAGATCGGCTACTGCCTGATGGTCGGCGGCGAACCGGAGCCTGTGATGCGCCTCGAGCCGGTCTTCCGCTCGCTCGCGCCGGCGAACGGCTACCTGCATGCCGGCGGCCCGGGTGCCGGGCACTACGTCAAGATGGTCCACAACGGCATCGAGTACGGCCTGATGCAGGCCTACGCCGAGGGCTTCGAGATCCTCCACGCCTCGGACTACAAGCTGGACCTGGCAGCAATCGCCGACCTGTGGATGCACGGCTCGGTCGTTCGATCGTGGCTCCTGGAGCTGGCCGCATCCGCGTTCTCGCAGGATCAGGACCTGATCCACGTCAAGGGCTGGGTCGCCGACTCGGGCGAGGGCCGCTGGACCGTCCAGGAGGCGCTCGACAAGGACGTCCCGGCGCCGGTGATCACGCTGAGCCTGCTTAGCCGATTCCGCTCCCGCCAGGACGACAGCTATCAGGCCAAGGTACTCGCGGCGCTGCGCAACGAGTTCGACGGCCACGCCGTGAAAGCCGAATAGCGATGGCCCACCCAACGCCAGCCCGCCACGGAGCCCTCGACCGATGAGCCCATCCCGCGCACCCGGTCCGCCGCCGCCGGCCCGGACCGCTCTCCAGCTTCGTGAGGCGACCACGGCCGCCCGTCGACGCCCGCGGCCAGACGCCGACGTGAACCCGCTCCGTCAGGGATTGCGTCTGGAGCGCGTGCCGGACCCGTGCGCCTTCGTGCTGTTCGGCGCCACCGGCGACCTGGCCCATCGCAANNGGCCGAGGTTCACGCCTCGCTCGAGAAGTACTCCCGTGTCCAGCCGATCGACCAGGCGGCCTGGGCCGAGCTGGCCAAGCGCATCAGCTACCAGCAGCTCGACTTCGCGGACGACGCCGGCTTCGACCGGCTCAGTGCGGCGCTTGACGACCTTGACGCGAAGTGCGGCACGGCCGGCAACCGGCTCTTCTACCTCGCGACCCAGCCATCGCAGGTCACCGAGATCGTGCGCCAGATGGGCAGGGTTGGGCTCGACCACGAGATGCGCGGCGGGGGCTGGCGGCGCGTGGTCATCGAGAAGCCTTTTGGTCGCGACTTCGAGTCGGCGCGACACCTCAACCACGAGGTGTCCAAGGTATTGCGAGAGTCGCAGGTCTATCGGATCGATCACTACCTGGGCAAGGAGACGGTCCGCAACCTGCTGGTCTTCCGCTTCGGCAACGGCATCTTCGAGCCGGTCTGGAATCGCAGCTACATAGACCACGTCCAGATCACCGTGGCCGAGTCGATCGGTGTCGAAGGCCGCGGCGCCTTCTACGAGGAGACCGGTGCGAGCCGCGACATCCTGCAGAACCACCTGCTGCAGCTGATGACCCTCGTGGCAATGGAGCCGCCCACTTCGTTCCAGGCCGACGCCCTCCGCAATGAGAAGGTCCAGGTCTTGCGAGCCATCGCCGCCCCGGATTCCGAGCACGTCCGCCGAAACGTGGTTCGGGGCCAGTACGACCCTGGCTGGGTCGAGGGCGAGCCCGTGCCGGGCTACCGGCAGGAGCCCGAGGTCGATCCCGAGTCGGAGACTGAAACCTACGTCGCCGGCCGCTTCACGATCGACGACTGGCGCTGGAGCGGCGTCCCGTTCTACCTGCGGGCCGGGAAACGGCTTCCAAAGCGCGCCACCGAGATCGCGATCCAGTTCAAGGAAGTGCCGCTGCGACTCTTCCGCGAGTCGACCGGCGATCCCGCGCCAAACGTCCTGGCGATGCGCATCCAGCCCGACGAGGGGATCATGCTGCGCTTCGCCGCCAAGGTGCCGGGGCTGGGACTGGATGTGCGGACCGTAAACATGGACTTCGCCTACGACACTTCGTTCGTGGTGGATTCGCCGGACGCCTACGAGACGCTCATTCTCGACGCGCTGCTGGGCGACGCCTCGCTATTCACCCGAGCAGACGAGGTGGAGGCGGCCTGGTCCGTCGTAACGCCGATCATCAACGCCTGGGCCGACATGCCGTCGCCGCAATTCCCCAACTACGCGTCGGGGTCATGGGGTCCTGAGGCGGCCGACGAACTCCTCGGCCGTGACGGCAGACGGTGGCGCAGGATCTGATGACCGCCCGGCCGGTGGCCCATTCCGTGCCCGAGATCGAGGGCCAGCTGGAGAAGCTGTGGGCGCAAGCGGCAGTCGCTCGTGCGCAGGCCGCACAGGCCGAGAACGCACTGATTGCCGCTCAGGCCGAGGCCGCCGCCCGAGCCGNNGAGCGCCACGAGCGCCACGAGCGGCGCCGGCAGCCATAACGTCGCTGCTCGCACCAGCGTGCTGAACCTGGTGGTCGTGGCAGGCGATCAGGGATCAGCGGAGAAGTGCGCGGCCACGATCCTGGGTGCCGCCAGCCGGCACGCGTCGCGTTCGCTGATTCTCTCCGCCGTGGACCCCGAAGGTCCTGCCGGTCTGGAGGCCCGCATCGACGCGCTGGCCATGTCCCCGGCCGGTGGCCGGGCCGAGACCGGCGCCGAAACCGTCCACGTCGTCGTGCGCGGCGAGACCGGCCTGCACCTGGCCTCGATCATCGTGCCGCTGCTCGTCCACGACCTGCCAGTCGCGCTGTGGTGGCCAAACGATCCGCCCCTCGGCTCGCATCGCGCCGATCGACTCCTGCCCATCGCCGACCGGCTCATCGTCGATGGCTCCGCCTGGACGGGCAACGGCCTGGACCTCCTGGGTCTGCTGGCCGTGGCCGCCGAGCAGCATCAACTCGTCGTTGCGGATTGGGCGCTGCTGCGCCAGGCGCGCTGGCGCGAGGCAATCGCGTCGGTCTACGACCTGCCGGACCTGCGGCCGCACCTCGGCGCCGTCCGGCGGATCGAGGTCGAATACGCGGCCGCGGAACCGGGCGACCCGGCGGGCAAGACGAACGTGGTCCGGCCGCTCTACCACGTCGCCTGGCTGGCCTCGCGTTTGGGCATGACCGTGGCCGAGCCGGTCAACCGCGAGTCGGACGGCAGAAGAACCGCCACTCTCCGCCAGAAGGACCACGCGGTGGAGGTGGTGCTGCGCCCGGTCGTGTCGGACCTCGGCGCCGGCTCGACGGTCCGGGTGAAGATCGTTTCGCGGCTTCGGGGCGCCGAGCTGGTCGGCGAGGTGGCCGCCGGAGATCGTTCTGTGGAGGTCATGGTCTGGGACAACGGTCGTGAGCGCGTGCGCCGCGTGTATGTGGCGCCCCGCCTGACCGACGTCGATCTCCTTGGCCGGGCGGTCGAAGAAGGCGCGGCCGACCCGGTGGCCGTCCATGCCCTGGCTATGGCCGGTCGACTTCTTGGCGTAGAGTCAGCCCTGCACAAGGCAGAACGGCACAGGAGCCAGGACCATGACTGAACAGGAGCCTGACCTCTCTCCATCGTCCGACAGACTGTTCGGCACGGCCGATTCCGCCCTGCCTGCCCCGAACAGAGGCGAGCCCGAACTGGTCGTCACGGCAAGCCCGGATGCGGCCGCTCACGAGGCAGCGGAGCGGATAGCGGCCGCGCTTATCGCTGCCGTCGAGCGACGGGGCCGGGTCGACTTCTGCACCACGGGCGGCAACGCGCCCATTCCGATCTACCGGCTCCTGGCGCACGCCCCGCTGGTCGACAAGATCCCGTGGTCACAGGTCCACGTCTGGTGGGGCGACGACAGGTTCGTGCCACGCGGCCACCCGGAATCGAACGTGACCGCCCTCGACGACGTGCTCCTCGGCGGCGCCGGGTCGACCGGCGGAGCGCCGCTGCCGACGGCCAACATCCATCCCTTCCCGACCGATCGGGCTCTGGCCGAGTTCCGCGACACGCGCTGGTGCGCCGCGCAATACGCCGAGGAACTGTGCGCCCAGGTGCCGATGGTCGATGGCAACTGGCCGGGCTTCGACCTCATCTTCGTCGGCGTGGGTGATGACGGGCATGTGCTCTCGTGCTTCCCCGAATCGCCCGCCCTGGCCAGCATGGCCTGGACGATGGGCATCCCCGCGCCGAGCCACATCGGCCCGCACCTTCCCCGCGTGACGATCAACCCGCGGTTGCTCGAAGCGGCGCCGGTCCTCGTCGTCACCTGGGGCGCCGGCAAGGCCGAGGCCCTGGGCCACGTCTTCGGCGAGGTTCGAGACGAGCGCCGCTGGCCGGTCCAGCGGACGCGCCGGCCGGGCGCGATCTGGATCGTGGACGAAGAGGCGGCCGCCCAGATCCCCGCCAACCTTCGCGGCTAGCGACCCCGCCGCCGAGTCGCTCTCTGCCCTACGATCTTGACCGGTTCGTCGCGGAGCAGCAGCTCGCCTACGGCGGCGCGACGGACGAGGCGACGGACGCGCGGATCGGTAGCCCGGGCTAGCTCTCGCCTTCGGCAGACTCTTTGGCGGCAAGTGCCGCGAGGGCCGCGTTGACGTTGCCGCCGACCGACTTGAGGATCTGGAGGTAGAGCGCCCGATCCTCTGGCTTCACTGTCGCGGGAACGCCTGATATGGCGGCGGTGGCCGCGGGGGTCGACAGAGCCGCCACTGAGACCTGCGGGGCGGCCGCGGGCGGCGCGGGCTTCCTTGCGGGCGCATTGGCCGCAGCCGCCGCGCGGGCGGGGGCCGTGGTGGTGGGGTCTACCGCGCTGACGTTCATGACGATTTCCTCGTATGCATACTCAGGGTATCGGTCCTGATGACCGTTTCGGGAGCCGACGCCACTGGGAGACTCGGCCTGGACCGCCGGAGTGGTCGAGATCGGGATAGTCGACATCGCCTCGATATGGCACGATGTCACAGGTCAGAGTTAAGGGGTTCTTGACCAAGAAGCGCGACTGGCCGAGTTGAGCAGTCGCTGGTGGCGTTGGATGGAGTGTTGAATGAGAGGGATCGCATTCCTGCGTCCCGCCGGTTGGCTAGCCGCAGCCACGGTCGTGGTCAGGCGTACCATCCGCAGGATCGCCCGTCCGGCCATCGCAATCGCGTCGGCTGCATTGTTGCTTCTTGCCGTCAACGCCACGGACTTCACCCATGGCGCCGTCTCGAGCCTGGTGATCATGGGCTTCGATCCGGACCGAGCCCAACTCATCACCTCGCTGGTCATCTGCGCCGTCACGGCCTTCGTGGCGTACCTGTGCGGCAATCTGTTCGTAACGGCCGTCCTGCTCGGACTCGTCGCGGGAGGCGCCCTGTACGGGGAGACATTCGCGCAAGAGACGACTTCGGCCCTGGCTCAGACCGGGGCAGCCGGGGTCTTCGACCCGGGAGGATGGCTTCTGACCCTGGTGACTCTCCTGTTCAGCGGGCTCGTGGTCGCCTGGTCGGCGGCTACCCTGTGTCGCCCGGTCCGCCGCGACCTGGTGGCATCAGGTGTGGCCCTCGTTCACACGGCCGGAGAGCGGAGGGCCCGCGGGCGGGCCCTGGCGAAACCTATCGTGGTGGTGGTCGTCACGGCTCTGCTCGTGGTCTGCGGCCCGACGTTCGGGGACATGCTCAACTACACGCCCGACTTGCACATGCTTGCCGGCGCGGCCCCGTTGCCGCCCCTCAACGGCGGCCCGGGCGCGCTGCCGGTCGAAGTGCCGTCCGACGAGCCGGGCGAGGCATCGCCCTCGACCTCACCGATGCCGACGGGCTCGCCGGTCTCGTCACCGAGTGCCTCTCCCTCGCCCACGAGCCAGCCCTTCGCAACGCCACGGGCTACCCCCTCTCCCACGCCGGACCCCGGCACATCCCCCTGGACCTCCTGGAGGCCGTCGGGCGAAGGTCAGGTAGTGACCGACAGCCTGGCCGCTCCGTGGGTGGGCGGCACGACGATCAACCTATCGGTCTATCTCCCGCCCGGGTACCAGACCGGCCACCGGCACTACCCAGTTCTGTACGAGCCGGCCTTTTCGTTTACGCAGTGGGACAAGGCGTTCAACGCGAAGTCGGAGATCGACCTGCTCATCGACGAGGGAACGATGCCCCCCTCGATCGTAGTTTTCATCGATGCCTCCGGCGGTCCCTACCCGGACAGCGAATGTGCGGATTCAACAGACGGCCAGGAGTGGATGGGCCGCTTCATGGGAACGACCGTTCCCGACCACATAGACGCCACCTACAGAACCATACCCAGCCCGGCCGCCCGGACCCTGATCGGGTTCTCACAGGGCGGCTATTGCGCGGCCATCCTGACCCTCGACTACCCCGCCGTCTTCGGCAACGCCATTTCGTTCTCGGGCTACTACCACGCGGGTGTTGGTGCAACCAACGCCTGGCGCCCGTTCGGCCGCGACCAGGCCATCCTCGATCAGCTCTCGCCCACGCTCGTGGCTCCGAAACTGCCTGTGGAGGCGCGTTCCCGGTTGTACTTCATCGTGGAATACGATCCAAGCGTCGGATTTGACGCCCGAGAGGCGGACGCCTTTGTCGCTGCTCTGAAGGGGTGGGGCTACGCCTACACCGTCCTCACGTCCGGGCTGCATCACAGCTGGACCGAGGTTCGGCAGGGGTTGGGCCCGACCATGGCCCTGGTCGGCGCCCGGCAAGCCGCAGCTGGCGTGTTCAGCTGACACGGCGAGGGCCGCCGCTCCGAGGAACGACGGCCCCAACGCGTGCTCCCAGACCCACGAGCGAAGGTCAGGCGATCTCGGCGGCCTCGAACTTCGTCTGGCGCATGAACCACACGAACATCACCGCGCCGGTGGCAGCGAAGCCGAGCAGGCTGAGGTTGAGGATCGGATACGAGACGTCCATGTTCGACCCCGACACGAGCGCTCCGGGGATGCCGCCCAGGTTCGCGATCGCGTTCAGGGAGTCGACCTGGTCGCCGGCCTCGACGCCGTATATCTGCGGGATGATGTACAGCATCGAGGCTACGACCAGCAGGATCGAGACGATCCGGTAGGTCGTCGGATTGTCGTCCGAGTCGCCGGTGACCTTGAAGAGCAGGGCCCAGAAGAGCACCAACGCGGCAAGCGGAGCCGTGATCGGGACGCCCAGGTCGGGACTCAGGTAGAGGTTGGGGAAGAGGAAGATCGCGCTCAGGGCGAGGGTCACCACCATCAGTCCGTCGCGCATCAGGACGTAGCTCAGCCACCACACGTCGCCACCGAAGCGGAGCGTCAGGGTCTGCAGGTAGCGGACGATGTACGGTCGGGCGAAGTGGAGCGACAGAGTGAAGGCCCACAGGATCGGCAGCACGGCGGCTACGGAGAGGATCAGCCAGTACTGGGTTCCCTGGACGAGAGCTTGCTGGTCATTCATCGTGATCTCCTAGCTCTGCGCCACGGGCTGGCTGGGCGCGGCCGCGTCGGCCTTGCGGGGCGGAGGAGAGGCCAGGCGGAGGTTGTAGACGACCGCCGCCACTCCGAGCACGCCGACGATGGCCTGAGACAGATAGCACAGCACCAGGGCCCACGTCGGGTTCTGAGAGCTCACCAGGATCGAGGCGAGCTGCGTGGCGATGCTGCTGTTGACCATCGTGACCTGGCTGCCCAGGAGATAGGGCACCAGGTACAGCGAGGCGCCAATGCCGATCAGGAAGGTCTGCGCCTGGAAGCTACGGGCATCGGCATCGCCCCTGGTCATGAGTTTGAGGATCAGCGCGGCGAAGGCGAATGCGCCTGCCAGACCGCCGGTGATCGGCAGATCGTTGTTCTTGACCACGTCCGGGTAGAAGTAGATGAAGCTGCCCAGGAATACCTGGAGCAGGAAGACATCCCGCATCCCGACGTAGATCGTCCACCACAGGTCCGCTCCCAGACGCAGCGTGAACTTGCGTGTCAGGGCCAGCATGTACGGCCTGGCCAGGTGCAGGGCCACGGCGAGCAGCCAGAGCGCGACGAGCGCGGCCGCTATCGTCCCTTCGATGAATTGCTCGGCGGCGCCGAATGCGGGGGAACTCATCAGTCTCGACCTCCTGTGATCGACTCCGGCGTGGTCGCCGATTCGGCGAGCGTTGGCCGGCCCATCGGCGCCGGCGGTCGTTCCACGGTTGAAGCAACTGGGCGATCCGTTGGCCCGCGCCCCGACTGGACGTGGACCTGTTCACAGCGGTAGACGGAGTCGCAGCGGAAGCAGCGCGATGCTTCGGCCTTCGCCGCACCCGGCTCCAGGCTGGGTTGTGTTGCGGCGAAGGAGCCCGGCTTGTAGGCCGGCAGCGCCATGCCGATTCGCGGCCGCGTGGCGAGATCGACCGTCAGGACGGGCTCTGGCGCCTTCGGCACGCGAACCGTGGCCATGATCTCGGCCTCGCCGTCGCGACTGCCGGACAGGTACTCGTGGATCGAGCCGGCCGCGCGGCGTCCGGCGCCGACGGCGTGGATGATCGTCTTGGCGCCCGACACGACGTCGCCGCCGGCGAAGACACCCTTGCGCCCGGTGGCCTGGCCGGCATCCGCCACGATCCCGGAGAAGCCGCTGGTCTCGATGCCGACACCCGCGGGCAGGATCGACGGGTCGGGCTCTTCGCCGACGGCCACCATGACCGTTGCGGCGTCGATGCCGCGATCGCTGCCGGGGATTGGCTCGTAGACGGCCCGTCCGCCTTCGAACTTGCCGGTCGGTCGTTGCTTGATGTACTTGATCGAGGTAACGCCCTTGTCGGTGCCCTTGACCTCCGTCACGGCCGCTTCGAACAGGATGGCGATGCCCTCGTGCTCGGCCGCCTCGACCTCCTCGGCCTGGGCGGGCATGTCGGACCGTCCGCGGCGGTACAGGACCGTGACCGACCTGGCTCCGGACCGGAGCGCGGACCGGGCCGCGTCCATGGCGGTGCTGCCGCCGCCGACGACCACGACCGAGCCGGCCAGCACGGGCTTCTCGCCGAGGTTGACCTGCTTGAGGAAGAGCGTCGCCGGGACGACGCCCGGTAGACCGTCACCGGGGACGCCGAGCTTGCGACTGCGCGATGCGCCCGTGGCCAGGAACACGGCCTGGTACCTGGCCTCGAGATCGGCCAGGGTGAAGTCGCGGCCCATGGCGCTGTCGAGCTTGAGCTCCACGCCCAAGCCTACGATGCGGTCGATCTCCTCGCACAGCACCGTCCGGGGCAGGCGGTATTCGGGAATGCCGATGGCCATCATGCCGCCCGGCACCGGCATGGCTTCGAACACGGTCACGCAGTATCCGAGCCGGGCCAGGTAGTACGCCGCCGACATGCCGGCCGGTCCGCCGCCGACGATCGCGACCGTCTCTTTGCGGCGATTGGCGGGCGGGGCGACCGGGGGCAGCTTGCCCTGCTCAACGGCGAAACGCTTCAGACGACGGATGGCGATCGGTTCATCGAGCGTGCCGCGCCGGCAGACCGACTCGCAGGGCGCGGTGCAGATCCAACCGCACACGGATGGGAACGGATTGACCTCCGCCGCGACCGCGTAGGCCTCGTCGTATCGACCCTGGCCGATGAGCCCGACGTATCGTCCGGCGTCCGTTCCGGCGGGGCAGGCGTCCTGGCACGGGGCGATGGGGTCGCGGCGGGCGTCGGTCACCATGGACCGCCAGACCTGCCAGTCCTGCGGCCGCTCGCTCGTCCGCCAGCGGAATAGGTCGCCCCAGGGCGAGACGCGAGCCGGCTTGAGGGATTCGCGAGTGACCTCGCCGAGCGGCTGCCAGGCCGGGGCCGGGTCCACGGGCCTGTTGACCGGGCCCTGACGAGCGGCCAGCGGGGTCGCTCCGACTACGCTGTCCAGGAGCACCACGTGAGTCGGGCACTCGCGGACGCATATGCCGCAGCCAATGCACTCACCGACCTGGATCGGGAATTCCATCATCCAGTTGAAGGGCGCCCCGAAGACTCCGCCCCCCTCAACCCCCGGCCGTTGCGGCCGGGTCATGTCAAGGGCTTGAACCGGGCAGACGTCCATGCAGACGCCGCAGTTCAGACAGCCCTCGTTCTGGATCTGGATCCGATAGCCCATGGGACGCCTCTGGCCGTGCGAGTTGCTCGACCAGAGCATGGCCTGGGTGGCGGCTGGCTACATGTGCCGGAAGAAAGCAACGATCCTACCCGGCCGGGTGGGCTGGCGATTCCACCCGCCCCTACTCAGCGATGCCGGACAGGCACGTGCCGGAAAGACCGCTCGTGAGGCATGAAGTCTCCCGGCGGATCGGGCACCAGGCCCTCCCGTACGGCTCGGGCCGCCAGCTCGGCGCGATTCTGGGCGTGGAGCTTCTCGACGATGTTCTTGAGGTGGAACTTGACGGTGTTCTCGCTGATGCCCAGCTCGGCGGCAATCTCGCGGTTGCGCTGGCCGGCGGTCACAAGCTTGAGGACTTCCAGCTCGCGGTCCGTCAGGCGCTGCGTGGCCTGGTGGCTGGCACCCGGTGTCCGCAGGAACTCGTCGATGATCCGCGCGGCAGTCGCGGGCGTGATAGCGGGCTCGCCGCGGGCGACGCCTTCGAGCATCGATCGCAGCTGCGCCGCCTCGAGGTTCTTCAGCAGGTAGCCCTGGGCCCCGGCCTTTATGGCACGGAACAGATCGGCCTCGTCCTCGCTCACCGTCAGCATGACGATCGCCACTTCAGGATGGCGTTCTTTGATCCTGGCTGTGGCCTCGAGGCCACCGACGTTCGGCATGCGGACGTCCATCAGGACGATTTCGGGCGAGGTCTGTTCCACTAGCTCGATGGCTTCGTTGCCATCGGACGCCTGGCCCACGACTTCGTGGCCCCACGCCAGCAGCAGAGACGCGACACCGTCGCGGAACAGGGCATGGTCGTCGACGAGAACCGTTCTCATGCGCTCAGTCTGCCTCCAAGAAGGCTGTTGTGCGAGTTCGAACCGCCTGGTGCGGCGCTGCGTCCCCCTCCGTCTCACCGGGTGAAGCGACAGCCCTCGTGGGCAGGCTCCACGAGGCACCCCCCACCGGTACGTGTAGCTCGACCACTGCTCCTTCGCCCGGTCGACTGCGCCAGGCGATGCGACCACCCACGGACTCGGCCCGCTCGCGCATGCCCGCCAGTCCGAAGTGCGGCCACCGCTCCGGGCCGACCGACAGCAGCTCGGCCTCGAAGCCCACGCCGTCATCCTCGACTCGTACGACGAACTCATCGCCGTCGATGGCAACGCGCAGGCGCACACGATGGGCGCGGGCGTGCTTGCGGACGTTGGTCAGAGCCTCACGGACGATGCTGAAGGTCTCGGCCTGGGCTGCGGCCGACAACTGGACCCGGCCCGAGTCGGGGGTCGCGCTGAACTGGACCGCGAGCTTCGACGACTCCGCATACGCCGCGGCGTACTCCTCGAGCGCCGCGACCACTCCCCGTTCCGCCGGCACGGGAGTCGAGAGGCTCAGGATTGCCTCGCGCACGTCCACGTACACCGAGCGGGCCGCCGCCGCCAGCTGGCCGAGCTGCTGGCGCGCCTCGGCGACGCGCCCGTGGTCGAGCATCTCGTCGATGGCCTGGGATTTCGTGTTGACGTAGCCGAGTACTTGGGCCAGGCCATCGTGCATCTCGCGGGCGATCCGCTCACGTTCGCCCTGGATCGCCAGGACCTTCAGCTCGTTCTGTAGCCGGGATGCCTCGAGCGCGAGGCCGACCTGCGTCGCCAGCGCGGACAGGGTATCTACCTCCGAGGCGTCGAACCGACGCCGATTGCCGGTTGCGATCGCCAGGCCGAGTATTCCGACCCGCTCATCGCCGTGGCCCACCGGTGCCGACAGCCGTATCTGGTAGCCGGGCCGGAGGTAGCACTCGAGATCGCCTTCCTCACGCGCCATGACACCGGCGCCTCCGGGCTCGTCGCCGATCAGGATGTCCCGGCCTGCGCTGGTCGCCCGCAATCGCAGCTCGCCCGCGGGACCCTCCATTGCGAGCAGCGCCGCATCCGCCTTCAGAAGGGAGCGGGCGTGGTCAACGATCGCAGCGATCGTTTGCTCGGAGTCCGCGTGACCGGACACGGACAGGCTCACGTCGTACACGGCCCGCAGGACGGCGTTTCTCGACTCGAGCGTGTCGTTGCGCTCGCGGAGGTCCTGAGCCAGCCGGTCGATGCGACGGAATGCCTCCCACGCGCCGGTGCCGACGACGGCGGCCACGACCGCGACAACGAGCAGGGCATGGAACGGGAACGGCAGGAACGCATCGAAGACGGTGTCGCACAACGCCTCGACGGTACCGACGAGGAGGACGGCGGCCAGCACAACCAACCAGCGACGGCCGGGATACATCGCGACTCCGTGCGCGGCGGGCGGCCGGCCACCTCGACAGATGCCGCTCGGCCCACCCGTTCGGGGAGCAATATGCGCCGAAAGACGGCCTCGCGGCCTGATTCTGGATGGCTGTCCTGAGGGGCGGCACGACTTGCCGGACGCGGGACCTTCAGGCGGCGTTGCGCCTCGAGTCGGCGCCCGCGTCACCCTCTTCTTCGGGCAGCCGCCAGCGCGAGACGAGCCGTCGCAGCTTCTCCGACATCTCAGTCAGGCTGCGGGCCGACTCGACGACGCCCTGAGCCTGATCGCTCAGCTCGCGCGTAGCGGCCGACACTTGCTCGGCGGAGGCCGAGTTCTCCTCGCTGATCGCCGCGATGGACTCGACCGCATCGTTCACGCGCAGGGCGCTGGCACTCATCGACCCGGCCGCCGCGTTTGTCGTCTGGGCGATGGCGGCGATCGTGTCCGACGCGCTGACCACGTTGGACGAAGCCGCTTCCATTTCCTCGACCGCCAGGGTGATGCGAGATACGGCCGCGTTCGACGCGCCCACAGCCGCGGCAATCTCGTCGAGGGCGGCTCCGGAAGCCTGCGCCAGATCCGATCCCGACTCCACTTCTCGGGCCCCAACCTGCATGGCGGCAACAGCCTCGGCGGTGCCCTTCTGGACCTCCGCGATGAGGGCCGCGATCTCCTTCGTTGCGGCACGGGAGCGCTCCGCCAGCTTTCGAACCTCGTCGGCCACGACGGCGAAGCCTTTGCCCTGCTCGCCGGCCCTGGCCGCTTCGATGGCGGCGTTGAGAGCCAGCAGGTTGGTCTGATCGGCAATGTCGTCAATGGTCTGGACGATGGCGCCGATCTGGCTGCCCTTGGCCCCAAGGCTGGTGACCACCGTGGCGCCCGTCTCGACGGCCTTCTTGATGCGCGCCATTCCGGCGGCCGACTCGCGTACCGTGGCGGCGCCCTTGTCGGCAGCCTTGCCCGCCGCCGCGCCGGCCGAGTTGACCTCGTCAGAGGCGGTCGACGCTTCGCGAATGGCCACGGCCATCTGGCTGATGGCGTCGGATTGGGCATCGACGCTGGCAGCAGTCTGAGCGGCACCGGAGCCCACCTGCTCGATGACCTGCCCGAGTTCGATCATGGCCATGCTGGTGTCGGTCGAAGCGCGCGCCTGGTCGGCCGCTCCAGATGCCACCTGGCTGATGGTTTGAGCGATCTGACTGGAGCTCTGCTCCGACAGGGCCGCGGCCTCGTTCACCTGCGCGGCGGATTCGGCCACGCTGCCCGCGGCCTTGTTCAACTCCGTGATCATCTTTCGCAGTCGCACGATCATGTAGCGGAAGGCTTGGGCCAGGCCGTCCTGCTCGGAGCGCGTGGTCACCTCGCGCGTGAGGTCTCCAGCCGCCACGCGATCGGCCAGCGCGGCCAGCTCTTCCATGTACATTCGAATGCCGCCGAACGCGTCGACCAGCCGGCCGAGTTCGCCCTCGGTCGAGAGACTCTGACCCTCGACCTGGCTCAGATCACCGACGGCGACACGGGCGGCCTGGCCGGTCACGAGCTCGATCGGCCCCGAGACGGATCGAGACACGCGGACGGCGACGATCGCCGCGACCACGAGAACCGCGACGGTGAGTTGGCTGAGGTGGTTGTCCAGGCCGTCGATCGCGGCCACGAGGGCCAGTGGCAGAACGGCGGTCAGGAGCAGGCGTGTCCCGATCGACCAGTTGCGCGGGTGGGTTGGCCGGAAGTCCCGCCGTGACGGCAGCTTGATCTCGCCGCGCCTCGTCCCGCCGGGGATTGCCGCAACGGCCTTGACCCGGCCTGCGACAAGGGCGCCGACGCGACCAGCCCCGGCCGCTGCCCGGCTCATGCTCGGACCGACTTTCCTGCCGTCTCTGTATTGATGCTCAGATCGTGGCTCATAACCGCGCTGCTCATGACCTCGGACTCTGCCTGTCCGCCTGGCACGCAGGCGTTCGGGCCCGATCGGCTCCGCAGGTGGTATCGGTGGCGGATCAGGGCAATTGCCTACGGAGAACATCGTAATTCGCGCGTGGGCCCTCGCCTTCGAGCTAGCTCACCGGAATATGTCGTAGCGACCGATCAGATCCGTTGACGTCGGCGCGTGCGGCCGGGATAGTCGTAGCGACATGGTCGCCACGAGCAGATCCACCACGAACCAGACTCCAGCCCGGACCGACGCGGCCGGGCCGTCCGGCGCTCACCGAGCGTCGCGCGGCGACATCTCGACAGGAGCGGCCGACCTCACCGCCGATCAGGCGGCGAAACGGGTCGCCCGTCTCTTCCCCGAGTTGTACCGGCGCTACCACTGGGCCAATCGGGTTCATGGCGGAGATCTGCCCGTTACTCGCCGCGCGCTGGAGGTGCTGCAGCATCTCGCGGCCAGCGGCCCGTTGACGGTCGGCGAACAGGCCGTTCATCTGGGCCTGCGACGCAACTCCGTTTCGGAGCTGTTGCAGCGCCTCGAAGTCAAGGGGCTCGTCGCCCGGATCCGCGACGAGCGCGACGAACGCCGGGTCCTGGTCTGGCTGACCGACGCGGGACGCGATGTCGTCTCGAGAATCGGCCAGGTCCTGGCTCCCGACCTCATCGCTCAGACGATGGCAAACCTGTCACCGGAGGACCGGGCAATCGTGGTTCGCGGCCTCGAGTTGCTCGCCTCCGCCGAAGACGCACCAGATACGAACCCAAAGAAGGAGATCAAGCGATGACCACGGCAGTCAGCTGCGAGTCCTGCGGCATGCCGCTCGCCGGCGCCGAAGAACACGCACTCGCCGACCCAAGCATCCCCTATTGCAACCACTGCGCCCCCGAAGGCAAGCTCCAATCCGTCGACGAGCGCCTCGAGCGCTTCACCCAATGGACGATGCGCGAGGACGGGCTCGACTATCCGGCGGCGAAGGAGAAGGCCCGCGCCTACCTCAAGACGATGCCTGCCTGGAAGGATGCCCTGTAGCCGATCTCGCGCAAGACTGGAAGGCCGCCGGCTCGTCGGCGGCCTTTTCATTTCCGGCCGACAATCCTCCGCCAGGCGGAGTCGACAATCCTCCGTCCGACCGACCGCATCCGATCCGACGGATCTTATGATCTTGCCATCGTCGACCGGGCAATCGCGTAGGGAGTGTTGATCAGCTGTGCCGCACATGGATTTCGTTGGCTGGATCGTGGTCGGGCTCTTCGCCGGAGCCCTCTCGGGAGCCGTGGTCGAGAGAGGCCCGCACGGCTGTCTCGCCAATACCGTCGTAGGAATCCTGGGCGGCCTGCTCGGGGGCTGGTTCGCCACGGAGGAGCTGCATCAGGACACCACTCACGGTTTCCTCGGCGCCCTCCTGGTGGCATTTCTGGGCTCCGTGGTGATCCGCCTGGTACTCGATGCCATCGATTCGGACGACCGGCGACGCCGCCGCGACGGCCGCGACTAGCCGAGGCCGCCGGCACAGGCACCGCGACCCGCGGTTGCCCAACTCCCACCAGACGAACATTGGGCCGACGCGGCATGCGTGGGCAGCTCGCGAGCCGGCCGAATCGGCCGGAAGGCGGCCGCACTCGGCCCGAATCGGCCGATCCTTCAGCCGTAATCGCGAGATTCCGTCCGCCTACAGCGTCGATGACACCAGATGCCTGCCCAATGTCCCCGTGATGGGAATTGGGCAATGCCGACCCTCGAGCTTGCCGCGTTTCAACCCGGGCTGGTGTCGGCCTGCCAGTGGCGGCCCGTTCCCTGCTCGAGATACTCCAGCGCATCGTCGAGCACGTCGGCATGATCGGGACCCGATAGCTCGCGCACCAAATGAGGGCGGACCCGTTCATCCTGCCTGCGCGCCAGCCCAACAATCGCCTCGACCCGGATCTCGTATGGGTCGTCCTCGACACGGGCAAGAAGGGCGCCGCGTATGGCCTCGTTGTCGGCGTCGCTCAACTCCGCCAGGCCGAACGTGGCCCAATCGCGGACTTCGTCGTCTACATCCCGAGTGAGCCCGATCAGGGCGTCTAGAGCCAACTCGTCGAGGCCCGGCGAAGGCAACGCGAAGGCGACCGCATGCCGAACGACCTCATCGGGATGTCCGGCATTAGGAAGGATTCTGTCCCGTATGGACTCGTCGCCGAGAAGCTCGAGCTGGATAATCGCAGCCGATAGGGGCCCAGGGCCGGCGTCATCGAGCGCTGCGCGGAGTGGGGGCAGCGCGTGATCGCGCAAAGAGTGGTCCAGTTGCGCTGCCACTCCGATGAGATCGACACCCATCTCTCGGCGATCCGGATCATCTGAGGCCATCAGCGCTTGCCCGACCTCGAGCGCCAGCCGGGGATTTCGCCAGACCAGATCCCGCCTTCTGTCGACCAGCACCTCGTCGGCGCGCGCAACGCCATCCGCGTATTCGATCAGGATCTCTACGTCGGCTTCCAGGGCCGCCAGCTCATCCATGGCGACGATTCTCGGGACTCTGCTGGTGCCGGTCAAGCCGGCTGACCGGGCCACGGCCCCGCCGAAGGCGGATCGGGGCGGCCGCACGTGCCGCCGGTGATCGGCGAGGCCGCACACCTACCCGTTCCGCCAGGGTGGACAGTTTCGACGCGTTCGGCGCCTGTGTACGCGATCGCGGTAGCATGCGTCCGCCACGAAACCGGTCTTCCGGAGCAGCTGCCGCTCCGGAACCGGGAGAGCCGCTCGCGTAACTGGCCCCAAGGAGGGCGACGAAGATGACCAGCCACATCGAACCCGCCGCGTCCTCGCTGCCCGAGACGCCCGCGGCAGCAGCGCCCGTGGAGCGCAAGGCGGCCCCCGAGCGACCCTACTCGCCCGGTCTCGAGGGAGTGATCGCCGCCGAGACCGCCGTCGGTTTCGTGGATGGCCAGAACGGACGGCTCCTCTACCGTGGCTACCCCATCGGGCAGCTCGTAGAGAAGGGCACGTACGGCCGCGTCGCCGAACTCCTGTGGACCGGCGAGTGGCGCAAGTCCGCGAGCCTCGTGCCGACGGCCGTGCCCGAGCCGGTAATGTGCGCGCTCTACGAACTGCCAAGCCACACTCATCCGATGGACGCGCTGCGCACGGCAGTCTCGGTCTGGGGCGCGTGGCGGCGCCCGCACTGGCCGCCTACGGTCGACCAGGCCCGCGAAGTCACGGCCATGGCCCCGTCGGCGCTGGCCGCGTTCCATCGCATCCGGAACGGCCTCGAGCCGGTCAAGCCGAACCCCAAGCTGTCTCTGGCGGGCGGCTTCCTACAGCAGCTCACCGGCAAGGACCCCGACCCGGCCGACGCCCGAGCCCTCGATGCCTACTTCATCGTCGGGGCCGAGCATGGCTTGAACGCATCGACATTCACCTGCCGCGTCATCATCTCGACCCGCTCCGACCTCGCCAGCGCCATCTGCGGCGCGATCGGCGCCCTCAAGGGCCCGCTCCACGGCGGCGCCCCGGCCGAAGTGGTCAGCCAGCTCCACGAGATCGGCTCGCCCGACCGCGCCGAGAAGTGGGTTCGCGAGGCCATCGCCCGCGGCGACAAGATCATGGGCTTCGGCCATCGCGTCTACCGCGCCTATGACCCCCGCGCCGCGGCCCTGCGCAAGGTTGCGGAAGGCATGTCGGACATGGCCGCCTGGCTCGATACGGCGGTCAAGGTAGAGGACGTGGTCCTGCGCGTCTTCGGCGAGCTGAAGCCGGATCGCGTCATCAAGACGAACGTGGAGTACTACGCCGCGGCGGTGCTGCAGGGCGTCGGCCTCCCGGTGGATTTGTTCCCGCCGACCTTCGCCCTGGCCCGAATGGCCGGCTGGAGCGCTCATGCCATCGAGCAAGCTTCGGCCGACAAGCTGATCCGACCGGATGCGCGATACGTCGGTCCGGCCGAAATGGACGTTCCTGCACTGGGCGCGCGCTAGCCACATCCGTCGGGGCGCCGCGACCTGGACGCGGCAGAACCGCCAAGCGGCCCGTTTCGACCTGACTCCGTTACGCCGCGGCGCCACCTTGTAAGCCGTCGCGGCCGCCGGTCCGCCTCGCAAAGACGATGGCCAGCACCGCGGCCCCGACGAGGACCGCCGCCGCCACGTAGAAGACCGCTCGCAGACCGGCCGATACGACGCCGGCGCCGATGGCGGGACCCGCGATGCCACCCAGGTAGAGCGGCAGGTAGATCAGGTTGAGCGTCGCCGAGCGCCGGTCAGCGGGAGCCTCGGTCGCCACGAGCCCGGAGACCATCGCACCGACGACCGCCTGGCCGGCAGTCGCGAGGCTGTAGGCGATGGCCAGCCCGGCTACAGTGGCCGCCAGCGGGAGGGCTCCGAAGCCAACGGCCATGCCGGCGATCGCCATGACGAGGACGGTTCGGAAGCCGAGGCGATCCGCCACCCATCCCCCGGCCGGCGACAGAGCAGCGCCCACGATCGTGGCCACGCCGAGCACGAGGCCCACGGAACCCGCCACCTCCAGGGACGTGTGCTCCACTTCGTGCACGAGGAGAGCCAGGTACTGCGCCGACATCTGGCGACCGACGAAGACCAATCCGTAAACGGCAAACAGCCAGCGCACCGTAGGATCCGACATCACGCCGCGAACCGCGCCGAAGGCCAGCCGAATCGTGCTGCCCGTTGGCACGACTTCCGGCCGCACCTCGCTCGACGCCACCGCCAGCAGAAGGGCCACACCAAGCGACAGAACCGCGCTAAGGGCGAACACGATCGCGCTTGCGAGATGCAACTGGTCGATCATGAGCCCGCCGAGCGTCGACCCTGCACCAAACCCAAGGGGGCTACTGGCCGCGAAGATGCCCATCGCCAGGCCGAGGCGGTGACGAGGCGTGACATCGCGGATCGCGGCCATCATCACCCCGCTGTTGCCGAGTTGGAAGCCGACGAGCAGCATGCCAATCACGAGCTGCCACGTGGTCTGGCTGGCGGCGATGATGCCGAAGACGGCTGCCTCGACCAGCGCACTTCGGATGATCACAGCCTTGCGGCTGAACTTGTCGGCCCAGACACCCCATAGCGGGATCAGCGGCAGGCCCGTCAGGAAGAACAGGGCCCCCAACACCCCAACGAAATGCGGAACATCGGCCGTGGCCAGCCCAACTTCCCTGAGCCGGTTCGGCAGGAAGGCGTAGATCTGGGAAACTCCCAGGCCCTCGACGAACGAGGTGATCCAGTAGAGGGCCAGCAGCGAGCGCCAGTCTTGTGCGGGTCGAAGGTTCACCCGGGCAGCCTACCCGAGGCCGGACGGCGCGGCACACTCAGCCGGCACCCAACGGCCGAACCAGCGCGCCGAGCGTGCTCGCGCGAGGCCTTCGATGGGCTGATTGGCCTGATATGGCCCACAGGCAGTATCTTTCCCAGGGTCCATCGTCGATCGTCGGTGGATCGGACAGGAGGAGCCGGGTGGACGACAGAGTCTGGAAGAACGTATCGATCTTGCTGGGGGTGGTCTGCGCGCTGCTCATCGGCGTCGCGGGTGCGCTGCTGATGATCGGTCCTCGGAGCGGGTCCCCCGCAGCCTCATCGGGACCCCAGTCGAGCGATATCGCCGTCATCTCGACGCCGGGTGACACGGCCCTGCCGTCCGGCAGCGCCTCCCTGCAGAGCGCGGGCCCGAGTGTCGTCGTGGGGCCAACGCCTACCCCGGGCAAGCCCAGCCCCGCCACGATCACCTTCAGCAACATAGCCCTCGATTCCGCCAACGACACGAATGGCTTTGCTCGCACCTTCACGTTCGTCAGCGATGGGGCCGGCCCCGTCACCTACGCCGTGACGAAGACCTCTACCGGCGGCACCACCAAGATGTGCGCAAAGGTCGACTCGAGCGGGTTCACCTGTACGGTCAAGGCCCTGCCCAGCTTCCTCAAGGGCGCCGCAGATGGACCGCACAACACCTGGGTCGTGACCCTGGTCGGCTATGGCTCCTCGCATCCGACCGTGGACGTCACCTTCACATGGCCGGCATCGACCGCCAAGATCCAGCTCAGCCACGGTCGATTCCAGGGCAGCTCCACCCAGGGCGTGTCGGATGCGCTCAATGGCTTCTCGGCGACGTTCAAGCCGCGCGTCGGGGGCGCCCTGAACGTGCAGGCCACCTGGACCGATATCACCACTGACGCAACCATGTCCCTCTTCGACGCCTCCACACCCCCGAACGTCACCGTAGACCAGCGTTCGTACAAGGGCGCCACGTACATCAACCCGGCCTTCACGGACAACGTCGATCCAACCAAGACCTATCTGGTTGAGCTGCGGAATGTGTCCGCAGACAGCCAGCGTCCCGACCTGACGGCAGAGGTCTCGTTCCCATAGGCGCTCTGGTCGCGGATCGCGGACGATCTCGGCGCCGGCCGACATGATCGGCTCGATGCGGTCTACATCGACTCGTTGAGGGAGGCCCCGGTTGGACGACCTGGCGGCAGGCGAACTATCGCCGGAAGGACAGACTCCCGCGCCGGGCCGCCCCGACGCGGCAGGCGAGGCCGGTTCGGACGCCATTCCCGGAGCCAACCCGGACGGTAGGTCCGCACGCGTGCCACGGCTGCTCCATCGGCCCGGCTGGTTGAACTCCCGCCGCCCAGGTGACTCCCGGCGCGTGCGGCTCGGGGCCACGGCTCTCGGGCTGTCGCTCGTTCTGATCCTCGGGTTCAAGGGCGCCGCGTCACAGCCCAACGGACCGGCGGGCGGCTCGTCATCCAGCCAGCGACCCTCAGCCGGCCAGAGCGGCGCAGCGATGGCTTCCAGGGCACCGGCCGGGACCGGCCTCGAGTCAGGCAGCCCGCTGGCCGATGCGAGCCCCAGCGCCGAGCCGTCGGAAGTGCCGATTCCCACCCAGACATCGCCGACGGCAACGATCACCTTCAACGACCTGATGCTCGACTCGGTTCTCGACGCTACCGCGGCGGCACGCACCTTCTCGTTCATCAGCGACGGCCCGGGCGCGGTCTCCGCTCAGATCGTCGCGACATCGCCGTTGGACTCGACCAAGTTGTGCGTGACCGCAGACGACAAGCCCGCCGGCTGCGTCTCGGGCGCGACACCCAGCTTGCGGCTCGCCGCAACCGCCGCTCACTCTCACTGGGTCGTCACCCTCAGCTCCGTCAACGAGTCGTCGCCCACGGTCGACTTGGCTATAGGCTGGCCCACCAACCACCCCTCCATCACCCTGACGCACGGCCGACTTGCGGGCTATCCGAACCCGGACTCACTGCGTTCAATGACCGCCACCTTCGTCACGCGAGCCGCGGGTCAGCTCGGGATCGAGGCCTCCTGGCCGCCGGCGGTCCTCGATGCGACCCTGACAGTGGCCGACGTTTCGGCAGCGCAGCCTGCCGTGCTGGCAAGCATCGCCTACTCAGGACGGAGCGGCATCTCGCCGGCCTACTCGCTCGCCCTGCAACCCGCGAAGGCATACAGGGTGGTGCTCTTCAACGAGAGTCCGGATGGGGTGCGGCCCAACCTGGCGGCCACGATCTCGTTCCCGTAGCGGGCCACGGAGGCCCCGGCGCCTCAGTCGGGCTGGATCTCGTTCGACCG
The DNA here is from genome assembly GCA_003142755.1 of Chloroflexota bacterium. Taxonomy (GTDB): domain Bacteria; phylum Chloroflexota; class Limnocylindria; order Limnocylindrales; family CSP1-4; genus Fen-1039. Next base: position 52,099 of record PLNK01000057.1, read on the forward strand.
GACGGCGCGCCCAAAGGCGCGTATGCGGAAGCCGATCCAGACCTGCGTCCGGAAGTAGATATCGGCCTCCACGACGGCCAGCGCCGCTTCCTCGCTCTGGGCACGGACCAGGATCAAGGACGCCGACATGTCCGTGAAGGCGCCCGCCTCGACGATCGTGCCCGAGTCGCGAAGCTCGGCGATGCGGGCCAGATGTTGGGCCCTGACGGCGGGGCGCCGCTCGGCAGCGTCGGGGCCGTATGTGGCTTCCACGACCCAGATCCGCTCGATTGCGAGGCCGTCCGGAATCTCGCCGGTCACCGATCCTCCTGGTGCTGGTCCGGTCCGCCGGAGGCACCCGGCGCCGCTCCCTCAGGATCGGGGCCCTCGGTCGGTGCCTTGTCCGCTTCGGGGGCTGGACCGTCGGCCGGGCTGCTCGCGCGTGCGTCGCCGCGCCTGGCTCGAACGGCCTGAGCGAATTGAATGGGACCATCGCGATCGCCGTCGCCCGGCTCGGACTCGTCTGCGGACAGCTCTTCTGGCGAGACGTGCGCCTCTGCCAGCAGCGAGCTGGCCAGTCCAGTGGACTCCTTCGCCCCGGCCGCGCCCTTCGCCTGAGGCGCCGCGGCCGAGCCACTGCCATGGGCCGCGGCGCGGGCCGCGATCGGGCTGGTCGCGCCAGGTTCGATGTCGATCGGACCGGGCAGCTCGACCACCGAATCGGCCAGCCCGTCGTAACGGTTCGAGCAGGCCAGGTAGATAACCTGGAAGTCCGAGGACAGCTCGCGCAGCAGCAGGGCGGCCCGGGCGGCCCGGGCGTCGTCGAAAGTGACGAACGGGTCATCGAGGATCAGCGGCGGACGGCGACCCTGCGTCACCAGCCTGACCAACCCAATTCGGGCCGCCAGGAAGACCTGGTCGATCGTACCCTTGCTGAGCTGGCTCGCCGGGACCCAGTCGTTCCGCTCCGGGGCCCAAACCTGTATGTCGAGCGTGTGGTCGTCGATGTTCACCCGTCGGTATCGACCGCCGGTCAACCGGGCGATGTCTCGACCCACCTGCGCCTCGAGGAAGCGGGTGGCCTTGCGCATCGTTCCGCTTTCCGATGCCTCGATCGCCACCAGAGTCTTCTCGTAGATGCGGATCCGTCGCTTGAGGCCTCCGAGCTGGGCCTGCCAGGTGACGAGCCGCTCGGCCTCGCCGGCTACCTGCTCCGAATCGACCGGGTTGGCGTCCACGCGAGCCGTCGCTGCGGCCTCGGCGTCTCGCGCCCGTTCGAGCGTGGCGTGGCGTTCGCGGACCTCGGCCTCCAGCCGTTCCCGGGCTCGGGCGTCATTGGCGCTCGGCCCGATGGCATCGAGCGCGGCCGTCTTCTGCTCTATCTCCAGGGCGGCCTTGTCGCGCAGTTCGGTGACGCTGCCACTCTGGCCGGCCAGAAACGCCGATATCTGGACCTGGAGCGTGGCGATCTCCTGTCGACGACCCTGTTCTGCCGCGAGAAGCTTCTCGGCCGTGGCCACATCGTGGACACCCAGTTCGCGAAGTATGTTCTGCACTCCGGACTGGGCGACTCGCAGACCCTCCTCGGTCCCCACCCGGCCCTGGCGGCGCAGGGTTCGGTCGCGCCCGCGAGAGTCGTTGATGTGGCGGACGTTCATCGCCACCGAGCGATACTCCCAGAAGCGATAGCCCAGAAGGAGCCCACCGCCCAGGAAGATGACGCCGAGCACCAGCACTGCCGGCGCCGACCGGAGGACGCCGAACGCTATCGACAGCCCGCCCGCGGCCAGCACGATCGCCGTCAGGGCACCGAGCAGGCTAAAGGCGGGCTCGGGCTCGTCGGGCTCGACCTCGGGCCCCAGGTCTTCACGCAAAGTCTCTTGCATGATGGAGACCCGACCCTGGAGAGTCCGCATCCGGTCGAGCTGGTCGCGCAGCCCGGACATGGATCGCTCGGGCGTGGCCTCGAGCTCTTCGAGCCTGCGTTGCGCATCGGCCGCCTGACGGTAGCGCTCGAACCGTTCGGCGATGACGGACCGGTCCGACCGCAGGCGCTCCGCCTGGCGAGCAGCCTCGAGCATGTTTCGGCTTTCGGTCAGGGCGACCTCGGATCGAATCCGCCCGTCCCGGGCAACGGCCAGGGCGTCGCGGTCCTTCTCGAGCTTCTCGAGCGCCGCCTCGCCACTCTTGAGAGCGACCTCGGCCCGCGCCACTGCCTCTTCGGCGATCTTGAGGCGGCCCGGGTTCTTGTCGCCACGCGACTTCAAGGCGCGGATCGCGTCCTCGAGCCGGCCTCTGGCCCGCGACGAGCCCTTGTCGCCGCCGCCGATGCTGGCCTGCAGCCGGTCGCGCAGGGCATCCTCGTCGCGATCGAGGTCATCGAGCTCTTCGTGTCGGATCGAGGCTGTGGATCGGAAGAACGACTCGTTGGGAATGCCCGTCAGGTCGGCGATGATCTCGTCGGCTTTGTTTGGGTCAGTGTAGGTCTGGCCGTCCAGCTCGAGCGAGACACGGCCTCGTTGACCGCGGAACTCCTTCTCGAGCACACCGCGAAGAACGCCCCCTCCACTTGTCCCTGATTCATCGTCAGTGGTGAACTCGAGACGTGTCGAGGATCGATCGTCCTCGGGCGCACCCCAGGATCGGAGCGCCTCCAGCTCGGCCGTGGCGGCCGTCGGCTTGCGGAACAGGGCCAGCTCCAGACCGCGCTGGATCGTCGACTTGCCGGCTTCGTTCGGGCCCCGAATGATCGTGAAGCCCGGCGCAATCTCTATGTCGAGGTCGCGGTGCCGCCCGAAGTCCCGAAGCTGCAGACGGGTGATCCTCATCGGACGGCGCCCGCGTTCACAGGGTCACCTGACGACCTTCGAGAAGGTGGCGACCAAGCCTGAGAACTTCGCGAAGATCCGCCAACTCATCGGACGGCGCGTCCTGGCCGTCGTCCTTCTCGAGCTCTGCGATCCGATCGCCGACGGTCCGCACGAAGGCGCCGAGGACGGTGTCGGGCGGGGGCGACGTTCCTTCGGGCGAAGCCGGGATCGACACGTCGCGGATGCGGAAGCGCAGGAACGACGGCGCCAGGGCCCGCTCGACCTCGTCCATGTCCAGATCCAGCTCGTCCGGGTAGAGCCCCGTCAAGCGCACGTCGAAGACCAGGTTCGAATCGGCGTGACGGCCCAGAACATCGATCAACTCGGGCTGGCTGGGGACGCTGCTGACGTCCATGTCGAGCTTCTCGGAACGCGTCTGGCCGACCCGCTTGGGCTCAATCGAGACCACGTGGCGCCCGGCGCTGTCGTCGAGCGTCACGATCAAGACCTGACCGGCACCGTCCTGATCCACGGCTACTGGCTCGGGCGCGCCGGAGTAGGCGTAGGACACGTTCCCCGCTCGGCCCTCGATGGCAGAGTGCCAGTGGCCCAGAGCCAGGTAATCGAGGCCGGTCTTGGCAATCTCTTCCTGGGTGAACACGACGGCGTCGGCGTCGGTTCGACCGGGGATCGCAAGGGCGCCATGGACCATGCCGATCTTCCAGGTCGCTCGTGTGTCGGCCTTGACATCGAGACCCGCCAGCGGGCTTCGGGGCGAGCGTTTGGTGTCGAAGACACGGCCGTAGACGATCGCGTCGAGCGGCGCGAAGACGATCTCCGGCAGGTAGGGCGTCAGAACCACGACCCAGTCGCTCGCGGCTCGGGCCATGCCGGCCAGGTCGTACGAGCGGTAGATCGACGCCCCGTCGTAGACATCATGAGTCCCCGGAATGATCACGGTGCGGATGCTCGCCCGGGTCAGCCGACCCAGCTCCGCCGCCACGCGTTCCACCGAGCGGCGCGGCTGGGTATTCGAATCGAACAGGTCGCCCGCGATGAGGAAGATGTCGACCTTCTCGGCGATCGCCAGCTCGACCGACGTCCGGAAAGCCGCGAACTGGCGCTCTCGCAAGACTGCGGCGCGTTCGCCCAGGTCCGTGTGCCGCGCCCCCAGATGGAGGTCGGCCGTGTGAAGCAAGCGCAGCATCGGACCGATTGTTCCTCTTGCGCCCCGACAGTCTTTCGCGCCGGTTCAGCGGTGTCTCACACGGCTCGCCGTCTGGACCAATGCGCTCGGCCCAGCCCGCCGCGGCCGGCGCCGCGGGGACGAACCGACGGGGCGATTGTGGCAGGTTCGGCCGATGCTGATGCGGCTTAGTTGAATTGGCTCAGGCAGTTCTCTTGTGTCCTGTTCCGCACTGTCTGACTCTCTGGGACAGCCATTCAATTAGCCCGGTACTGCGTGATATCCTGCCGCCCTGCCGGTGCGTCCCAGACAGGCACCAATGAACCAAATACTGTCGACCGGATCCGCTCGATGCCCTCCCAGCGCCCCAACGCGGCCCGGCGCCAGTTCGGTTCGGCTATCCCCGGGACCGCCTGTAAGCGAAACCGTGGCTCCGGGAGGAGAAACGTGATCTATGTCGATCGATCCCTGCAGTGTGTCGATTGCGGCGCGGAGTTCGTCCACTCGGCCGAGGATCAGGAGTACTACACCCAGAAAGGGTTCGTGTCAGAACCCAAGCGCTGCCCGAGTTGCCGCGCCGCCAGGCGCTCGATAAAGGACAACGGCGACGGCGCCGGCCACAACACTGGCGGCAACGGAGCACCCCGCGAGTACTTTGCGGTCGTCTGCACCCGCTGCGGAAATCAGGCCCAGGTCCCGTTCAAACCTCACATGGACCGGCCGGTCTACTGCTCGGATTGCTTCCGCGCCGTCCACGCCCAGGGCGCGTAGCGGTCCACCAGGAACGGTCTCGCAGATACAAAGAAGCGGCGGTCGCCCGAAGGCAACCGCCGCTTTGCAGTGCGAAGGATCAGACCGCAGTCTTGCTGGCCATCCACTCCTGGTACTCGAACCAGCTCATCGCGGCACCGCCGCCAATCATGAGGACGTCCGCAACGTACATCAGGACCGGGGCGCCGGAAGGACCCGTGAAGTGCATCAGGGTCATCAGGACCGCACAAACGAGGGTGGCAACAGCGGCGCCAAGAAGGATCTGGCTCACGGGCATCGGCCACGTGATGTTCATGTTCGGAGCGATCTTCAGGTACAGGATCACGCCGGTCACGATGCCGAGGAGAAGCGCCAGAATGCCGAACAGGCCTGCGTTGGCCCAGGAGAAGTAGTTGACGGTCACGCCCGGGACCGTGATTCCGGCATAGCTGCCGCCACCCACCGAGGTGGATCCGAAGATCGTTCCAAGAATCCAGCCAACGACAACGGCCGCAACGCCGTAGGCCACGAACCGCTCTTTGGCTGAAACCTTTGCCCACAGTTCGTTGAGCACGAATCGAACCTCCTTCTCCAACTGGGCCAGCGCCGTCCTTTGCCGGGACGTCTGGCGTCCACGCTCTTTGTCGGCCTGCATGACGGGTCCTTTAGGCCGATGAGAACATGGCGCAGCCTACACCCCAGTCATTGACGTGACCAGATGGAATCGCAGTCCCCGGCGAAGGCGCGTCAGGCGGGTCAGACTCCGGTAACGTCGTCGGACGGATTGGACGCCCGAGACGCCTTTCGGCGTCCTTTTCCAGAGGAAACCCCGACCTGAGAAGTGCCGGTGTCGACTTCCGAGCGAGAAACTGCCGTCGTCGGGTCGGCTGCCCTGCCCGTTTCGGCAGGTGGGACCTGAGACTCCAGCGCCGCCACCGCATCGGCCGGGCCGGCGCTCTTGGGAGGCAGGGACACGACGCGAGCTTGCGCCACGCGGGGTGTCGCGATGGGCTTGCCGGGCATCCGCCGATCGACATGCATCCGTTCCTCGGCCCGCTGGAACGCGTACTCCAGGTCTGACGAGGCGCCGGGGCTCGACCAGCCGATGGCCAGTCGGAGCGGCACGGCCGATGACGCGAGCCAGGGCTCGCAGACGAGTCGGATCCTCTCGATGTAGTTGATCGCCTGGATTTCGTCGGTCTCCGGCAGGAAGGCGGCAAAGCGGCTCTTGCCGACGCGAGCGACCCAATCAGAAGTCCGCGCCTCTCGTCTGAGTGCGTCCGCGATGACGGGGAGCAACCGGTCGACCGGTTCATCGCCCAGCTGTTCGGCCAGCCTCCGCAGGCCCTCGACCTCGGCCATCACCACGGTCGACGGCCGGCGGTACCGGAGCAGCCGGGCGTTCTCGATCTCCATGATCCGGCTCCAGCTGGCCGGCCCTTCGAGGCCGGTCAGGAGATCCTGAGCAAGCTCGGTCGATTGCCCGGCTGGTGATGCGGGCACGCGAGCCAGGATGCCGGGCCCGCCTTCGCCGGCAGTCGAGACGGCTCTGGCGACCCAATCCGCGTCGCTCTCGGTTGAGGTGGAGCCGGAATCCTGCGCCTGAGGGGCGATGGCCGCGGGGCTTGACAGGAATTCGGCCAGATCGGGAGGCAGGGTCTCGGCCAGCGCCCCTCGAGCGTTGGATGGACCCGGTCGGGACGGCCTCTGCCCGGGGGCCACGGCCTCGGGAGCGCGGATGGATGGGTAGCCCGACACGAAGAGCGAGCGCCGACGCAGGGTCGGTACTTCGTCCAGCGGTGGTCGCGGCCGCATCGAGCTGAACAGCGCCTGAAGGCGGCCCGACCAGTGGATCTTCACGTTGTCGGCTCGTGACAGCCAGAAGAACAGCGCGACGTTCACGATCACGCTGAACAGGAGGACCCCAATCAACAGTTCCATGGGCACGTGGCGTTCCCGGAAACAGCTCCTCGGCGAAGTGATTCTAGGCCCGGCAGCCTCACTCCGTGCTGTCCTTGACGCACCCGATCTGCCTGCGGACGGCGTTCGTTGCGCGCCGACAACACCTGCGCCGTGGCCGGTGGCCTGAACGGCGCTCGGCGGCAGGTGCCGGAAGGGAAATGGCCCTTGTCTGGTAGAATAGAGGCCGCTCCCCAAGTGGTGTCGCTGTACCCGGTAGCCCGTGACTTCGTCTGGTAGCGGGATCGGGGCGTTTGCTCGCGGCGTCGACATCAGGGTTTGGGATATGGAGGAGGAACTCATGGCTCGGCCTGTCCGCACGGCGGTCGCCCCTAACCCTCTCCGACCGGTGAAGTCGCACCTGATCGAGGAGTACAACGCCCGGACCAACATCGTCCGGTGCGATTGCGGTTGGTCAGGCAACGCCGACGAGTTCGCTGTCCACCGTCGCGCCGTCGGCGCCGCCAGCCCCTCCTGATCCCCGGCCGGCCGACGCGGCGGAGCTCAACCTCACCATCCGGCTGACGCTCAGTTGACCCACTCGACGCCTCCTCTCGGGCCGATCGCAACCTACGAAGATCTGGGGTACCGCGACGTCTTCTGGGCCCGGCGGACCTACGAGGACGCCTGCGATCGGATCGCCCTGCGAGCCCTTCTGCCGCCGTCAGGTGGTCGACTGATCGAGGTCGGCGCCGGGTTCGGCAGGCTGGCCGATGAGTACGCGGGCTACCGTGACGTCGTCCTGCTCGATTCGTCCGAAGTGCACGTTGCGGCGGCGCGCGAGTCGCTGGGCGACGACCCGAGGTTCCAGATCGTCCTCGGCGAGGCGACGGCGCTCGCATTTCCGGATGGCTACTTCGATATCGCGGTGTGTGTCCGCGTTCTGCACCACTTTGGCGATCCTGGCCCGATCATCGCGGAGTTGGGTCGAGTCGTGCGGCCGGGAGGCTTGCTGATCCTCGAGTACGCGAATAAGCGCAATTTGAAGTCGATCGGGCGGCGGCTGTTGAGGCGGCAAAGCTGGTCGCCGTTCGCGCTGGGCGCGGTCGAGTACAAACCGTTCCACTACGACCACGCCCCCGTGAGCGTCCGCCGCTCCCTGCTGGCGGCAGGTTTCGCGATAGAGCGGATGCGCGCGGTCTCGCTATTCCGGCTCCCCGGCCTGAGCCAGCCCCGAGCCGCCACTGTGCTGGCTCGACTCGAGGGGCACTTGCAGGAGCCGCTGGGCCCGATCACACCCGGCCCGTCGGTCTTCCTGCTGGCCCGAAAGTCCCCGGTGCCTGACTCGTAGCCACCAAGCACGAGCCCGCTGTTGTCCGCGACATTAATGCTGTGACTCGTTCGTGTGTCTACGGGGTTCGCCGCGACCTGGTCGACCTCGCATTCGACTCTCACGACGCTCGGCCCGCGTTCTCGGACGCCTACCCGCTCAACCGCCACAGCCCAGAGCGCGATTCCGACGCGGCCGGACCATCTCGCCCGGGTTCACCTCACCAGCAGGTCACCCGATGAATGTCGCGGACATCCTCTGGAGCGCGTGCCTCGCCGATCGGCCGATCGGCGATCGATCTAGCACTCTTCCTGGCCGGGTGCCTTTTGGACCGGACGGTAGAGGTAGTAGTTGGCGGCGCACGCCGCCTGGTTGCCCTCGTGAACGGCGGCACTGACCTGGTGATCGTGAGGGCTGGTGGCGTCGCCGGCCGCGTACACGCCGGGCACGTTGGTGTGTTGTTCGGAGGTCACGACGATCTGCCCCAGCGGGTTGAGCGCAACGCCAAGCTGTCGGGCTATCTCGTTGCGGGCCGTCGGGGTGTGGACCGTGAAGACCATCTCGACCGGCAGCCGAGTCTTCTTGGGATCGCCCAGAACCAGCGCCTGGATGTTCCCGCCCTCGTTCGGATAGGAGGCCACCGGCCAGCGGTAGGCGACGATGCCGTTGGCGGCCAGGTCGGTCAGCCGTGACTCCGGGACGCTGAAGCCAGCGGGTCGACCGGCGGCGATCACGATCCTGTCCGTGAACTCGAGGAGGTCGAGGGCTATCTCGACGGCTTCCTCGTCGTGGCCCACCACGCCAACCGACCGATCGATCGCCTCGTAGCCGTCGCAGGCGATACACCAGAACAGGCTGCGGCCGACGCATTCGTTACGACCGGGGAACTTTGGGAAGGGGTCCCGCACTCCGGTCGCGAGAATGACCGAGCGGGCGATCACCTCCTCCGATGCGCCAGCCTGAACCTCACCGAGAGACTTCCCCAGTTCCTCGTCGCGCAGCACGTTCGCTTCGGTTCCGGCGCGCTCGGTCCCGGCGCCACCGGTCACATCGCCCTCCACCAGTAGACGGAAGTGATCGCCGTCGCGATCGGCGGCCGTGACCCGCCCGAGCAAGAAGCTGGCCCCATGTCGGGCCGCCTGGCGCCGCCCCTGCAGGCGTATCTCCGCGGCCGGAATCCCATCCGGGAAGCCCAGGTAGTTGCGGTTGACCTGGCTCCACAGCGAGCGGCCGTCGCGGTCGTCGATGACCAACACGGAGCGGCGCATTCGCGCCATGTTCACGGCCGCCGACAGTCCGGCCGGGCCGCCGCCGACGATGGCGCAGTCGAAGACCCTGACGGCAGTCGCCTCCGGTTGGTCGCTGCGGTCGTCTGTATTCATGGCGCAATGATCGCCCGACTCGGGCGCAGATGCGATACCCATTGCGAGTGCGGGTTCGAATGCCGGAACGCGGCCTCGCGTCCCGCGCGCCGGGCTCGTTCAGCACCCTCGCGGGCGTTGGGTAAACTGCGCAGGTAAGGAGGCAGGCCCACCGATACTCACGTACGCTCGACTGCGCCCGCAGGGGTCGCCCAGGATCCACCGGCGACATCGATCCCAGAGCCGCCGGCCGGCCGCGAGGCACCAACGGGTGCCCGGCCACCGGGAGGTGGCACTCGGACGCGTGAGGAGCGCCTGCTCCTGCTCCGCCCCCTGCTCCAGAAGCGAATCCTCGTCCTCGACGGGGCGACCGGGACGCTGGTCCAGCGCTACGGCCTCACCGAGGCCGACTTTCGCGGCGAGCGATTCCGCGATCACCCGCGCGACGTCCGCGGTGACACGGACCTGCTCTGCCTGACTCGACCGGACGTGGTGCGGGCCGTCCACGATGCCTACCTCGAGGCCGGCGCCGACCTGATCTCGACCAACACCTTCACTGCCACGCGCATCGCCCAGAGCGACTACGGGATGCAGGACGTGGCCTACGAGATCCACGTGGAGGCGGCGCGGATCGCCCGCGAGGCCGCCGACGCCGCCGAGGCACGCGATCCGGGCCGGCCTCGCTTCGTCGTCGGCTCGATCGGACCAACGAACAAGACCGCATCCATCTCGCCGGACGTGGCCGATCCCGCCGCGCGCTCGGTGACGTTCGTGGAATTGGCCGAGGCGTATGCCGAGGCCGCCCGCGGTTTGCTGCTCGGCGGCGCCGACCTGCTCATGATCGAAACCATCTTCGACGTCCTCAACGCCAAGGCCGCGATCTTTGCCATCGAAGGGGTGTTCGATGAGCTCGGCCTGCGGGTGCCCCTCTGGATATCCGGCACGATCACCGACGCCAGCGGGCGAACGCTTTCCGGCCACACCGTCGAGGCCTTCTGGAACGCTGTTCGCCACGCCCAGCCGCTGATCGTCGGCCTCAACTGCGCCCTCGGCGCGCGCCAGCTTCGGGCCCACGTCGAAGAACTGAGTGGCCTGGCGGATACGTTCGTGGCGGCCCATCCCAACGCGGGGCTGCCCAACGAGTTCGGCGGCTACGACGAAACCCCCGAGGCTATGACGGGCGTCATGCGCGGCTTTGCCGAGGCCGGGATCGTCAACGTCGTCGGCGGCTGCTGCGGAACCGGGCCCGCTCATGTCGCCGCGATCGTCGGCGCGGTGCGCGGCCTCGCGCCGCGGTCCGTCCCGACACGACCACGCGCCCTGCGTCTGGCCGGTCTGGAGGCGCTCGACGTCGGCGCCGACAGCCTGTTCGTCAACATCGGCGAGCGGACGAATGTCGCCGGCTCGCGCGCCTTCGCCAAACGGATTGTCGAAGGCGACTTCGACGATGCCCTCGCGATAGCGAGGGCCCAGGTCGACGCCGGCGCCCAGGCGATCGACGTCAACATGGACGAGGGCATGCTCGACTCGGAGGCGGCCATGACCCGCTTCCTGAATCTCGTCGCCTCGGAACCCGCGATCGCTCGCCTGCCGATCGTCGTCGACTCGTCCAAGTGGTCGGTCATCGAAGCCGGGCTGCGCTGCATCGGTGGCAAGCCGCTCGTGAACTCGATCTCACTCAAGGAGGGTGAGGAGCGTTTCCTGCGCGACGCCCGACTGGCCCGCCGCTACGGCGCGGCCGTGATCGTCATGGCCTTCGACGAACAGGGGCAGGCCGACACGGTCGAGCGCAAGGTCGAGATCTGCCGCCGCGCCTACGAACTGCTCACCGAGCACGTCGGCTTCCCGGCCGACGATATCGTCTTCGACCCGAACATCTTCGCCATTGCCACCGGCATGGAGGAACACGCGGGCTACGCGGTGGCCTACATCGAGGCCGTGCGGCGGATCAAGGCCGAGTTGCCGGGCGTGCGGGTCTCGGGCGGCGTGAGCAACGTCTCGTTCGCATTCCGTGGCAACGACACTGTCCGTGAAGCGATCCATGCCGTCTTCCTGTTTTACGCCATCGCCGCGGGCATGGACATGGGCATCGTCAATCCGGGACAGCTCGCGGTCTACTCGGAGATTCCGCCGGAGCTGCTCGCCCGTGTCGAGGACGTGGTCCTGAACCGCCGGCCCGACGCCACGGATCGGCTCCTCGAGATCGCCCCGAAGTACGCCGGCCAGGGCGCCGCCCGCCCGGAGGCGGACCTGGCCTGGCGGAGCTGGCCCGTCATCGATCGGATCCGGCACGCCCTCGTCGAGGGCATCGACACCTGGGTGGTCGAAGACACCGAGGAGGCGCGCGTGGCCGCTGCCCGCCCGATCGAGGTCATCGAAGGGCCACTGATGGCCGGCATGAACGAGGTAGGCGACCTCTTCGGCGCGGGCAAGATGTTCCTGCCCCAGGTGGTCAAGAGCGCCCGCGTCATGAAGAAGGCCGTGGCCCATCTGGTGCCGTACCTCGAGGCCGAGAAGGCGGCGCTGGGCGACGTGCGGCCGCGCGGCAAGATCCTCATGGCCACGGTCAAGGGCGACGTCCACGACATCGGCAAGAACATCGTGGGCGTGGTCCTGCAGTGCAACAACTACGAGGTGGTGGACCTGGGCGTCATGGTGCCCGCCGGCCGAATACTGGACGAGGCGCGGGCCCAGAAGGTGGACGTGATCGGCTTGTCGGGCCTCATCACGCCATCGCTCGAGGAGATGGCGCACGTGGCCGGCGAGCTGGAGCGTGAGGGCTTCCGGCTGCCGCTCCTGATCGGCGGCGCGACCACTTCCCGGGCTCACACCGCGGTCAAGATCGCGCCGCGCTACTCGGCGCCGGTCATCCACGTCGCCGACGCGTCGCGGGCGGTTGGCGTCGTGTCCGAGCTGCTCGGCGATCGCGCCGCGGCCTACGCGACGGGCGTGGCCGAGGATCAGGAACGGACACGGGTCGAGCGCGCCGGTCGGCGCGAGCGAGTGGCCCGGATCTCGATCGAGGCCGCCCGGAAGAACCGCATTCCGGTGGATTTCGGGGTGCCGGTGCCGCGACCGTCGTTCCTAGGCGTTCGAGCGTTGGACATTCCGCTCGCGACCCTGGTCGACTGGATCGATTGGTCGCCGTTCTTCGCGGCCTGGGAACTCAAGGGCGCGTATCCGGCGATCTTCGACGACCCGCGGGTGGGCGGGGCGGCCCAGACCCTATATGAGGATGGACGGCGGCTGCTGGAGAGGATCGCCGCTGAGAAGTTGCTGCGGGCACGAGCGGTCGTCGGTCTCTGGCCAGCCAATTCGATCGGCGACGATATCGAGCTGTACGCCGGCGCCTCGCCGGGCGCGCCTGGCGGCGGCGGCCGGGCCGAGGTGCTGGCGGTCATCCACACCCTGCGCCAGCAGATGGAGAAGCCGCCGGGCCGACCCAACGAGGCCCTGGCCGACTTCGTGGCGCCGCGCTCGCTCGACGTGACGGATTACATGGGCGGCTTCGCCGTCACGGCGGGGATTGGCTCGGCTGAACTCGCCGCCTCGTTCGAGGCCGCCAACGACGACTACCACGCCATCATGTCCAAGGCCCTCGCCGATCGCCTGGCCGAGGCGGCAGCGGAGTGGGTGCATGCCGAGACCCGCCGCTCGCTGTGGGGATACGCGCCGGGTGAAGCGCTCGATAAGTCCCAGGTAATCGGCGAGGAGTATCAAGGCATCAGACCGGCGCCGGGATACCCAGCGTGCCCGGACCATACCGAGAAGGCCACACTCTTCGCGCTGCTCGACGCCGAGGCGCGCGCTGGGATCAGCCTGACCGAGTCGTTCGCGATGCTCCCGCCGGCGTCGGTCTCCGGCTTCTACTTCTGGCGCCCCGAGGCCCATTACTTCGGCGTCGGCCGCATCGGCCGCGACCAGCTCGAGGACTACGCCCGCCGCAAAGGCTGGTCCATCGACGAAGCCGCACGCTGGCTGGCCCCCAACCTGGACGACGCGTCGCCGTCCGGCGGCGAGTAGCCACGCGCGGCGAGTAGCCACGCGGCGGCGAGTAGCCACGCGGCGGCGAGTAGCCGAGTTCGGGGCGGGTCGGCGCGGTCTCGCGGTCTCGCGGGTTCGCGATCTCGCGGGTTCGCTGCGACGGATATGCGGTGGCGGGTTCGGCGGTGGTCTTCCGTCGATAGCCGGCGGCTGCGTTATTGTCAGCTACGCCGACCAAGCGTGCTAAAGGCGATCGGCGTCGATGATGGGCGCCGCAGCCGTAAAGTTGGGCCGCGCCTACGCTCGATCTCGGGGAAATTCCCCGATCCGAACCCCCGAACCGGGCTGCTCTGGCAGCCAGGCGCGTCCAACACGCCCACCGGGCGTAGATGACAGAAAGTGGCCGAGGAACGGACCGGATACGTCGCCACTGAGTGAACGCCGGAAACTCGCCCGGCACCCGTCGCGTCACGGCGCGGCTGCGGCTGGCCGACGCCACGACGGCCCCATCCGCGCCGATCGCAACCAAATCGCAACCCAAACGGCGTGGCTCAGCGGCACCGAACCTCTCGCGGTTATTGACGTAACTGGCTACTATTCCCGAACGACGCCGAGCCAGGCCCAGCCTGGCTCGCACCGACTGGAGTAACCGCCGATGCCGACTGCGCCGGTCACCCGAGCCGACGAGCCCGAGACCACCGCCGAGACCCCGTATCTCGAGCTGTTGCCCTCGCCCGCGGCGCAAGAGGAGCCGGCCGAGGCCGTCCGGATCTCGCCGTCGTCCCCGTCCGAGGTGCCCGTCGCCATCGTTATGACGCCTGCCCAGCCGACTGCTCGGATCCATTGGATCGGCAGCTTCGTGGATCTGCGTCACCCTTCGGACCTGTACGAAGACATCGTCGCCGGGACGCCGAACCTCGTCGTCGTCGACGCCCGGTATGCGGAGGCTTACGCCCGCGAGCACCTTCCGGGCGCAATCAACATGCCAGCCCGCGAACTCGACGCCAAGACGACGGCGCATCTTTCGCGCGAAGCTCTCTACGTCGTCTACTGCTGGGACGCCAGTTGCCGCGCCTCCACGAAGGTCGCCCATCGCCTCGAGGCCCTCGGCTTCAAGGTCAAGGAGCTGCACGGCGGCCTCGAGACCTGGCGCAAGCAGGGCTATCCCACCGAGAGATAGCGGCGGTCCGTCGGCCGGCGCATTCCGTGGGGCAACGCGGTTCGCACGTTGCCGTTTGCGTTCCTCGCTCACGCGTGCCAGGCGCTTTCTGGCCAGCGCTCACCGGCAACTCGGCTGTCGGACGACGGGCTCCCACCTCTCACCGCTAGACTCTATAGGGACAGCAGCGGAGGTCGAGATTGAGCGACGTGCCAGTGGCGGATCGGATGAAGGCNNGGCTCGCCCCATCCCGACCCGGGCCTCTGGACCAGTGGCATCCCGATGCTCGGTATCTGCTATGGCCTGCATCTGATGGCCCAGGGTCTGGGCGGCGAGGTCGCCTCCTTCTCCCGCAAGGAGTTCGGGCCGGCCGTGGTGTCGGTGACGGCCGAAGATCGGCTCTTCGCCGGCCTCGCGACCGAGCAGTCGGTCTGGATGAGCCACGGCGATTCGATCGAGCGGCTGCCGGACGGCTTCAGCGCCACGGCCCGAACCGATTCGACGCCGTTCGCCGCCGTAGCCGACCCGTCGCGTGGCATGTACGGCATCCAGTTCCACCCCGAGGTCGTTCACACTCCGAGCGGTCGCGAGATCCTGCGCAACTTCGTGGTGGACATCGCCGGGGCGCGACAGACGTGGACGGCAGCCAACTTCATCGCCTCTACCGTCGAGGAGATCCGGCGCCGCGTCGACGAGCACAGCCGCGCCAGTGGCACGGACGGCCGCGTTCTGTGCGCCCTCTCCGGTGGCGTGGATTCGGCCGTTGCCGCGACCCTCGTCCACCGCGCCGTCGGCGATCGGCTGACTTGCGTCCACGTCGACCACGGCCTGATGCGCAAGAACGAGACGGAGCTGCTGCAGTCCGCGTTCGACCAGCTCGGCGTCAAAGTCATCGTCGTCGACGCGCGCGAGCGTTTCATCAGGAAACTTCAGGGCGTGATCGACCCCGAGCAGAAGCGGCGCATCATCGGGGCCGAATTCATCCGCGTCTTCGAAGAGGAGGCGGCCAAGCTCGGCAGGATCGACTTCCTGACTCAGGGCACGCTCTACCCGGACGTCATCGAATCGGCGACCTCGTCGAGCGAGAAGGCGGCGGCCAAGATCAAGACCCATCACAACGTGGGTGGGCTGCCGGACGACCTCAAGTTCCAGCTGATCGAGCCACTGCGCTACCTCTTCAAGGACGAGGTGCGGGCGGTGGGAACAGAGCTCGGTCTGCCCGACTCGATGGTCCTGCGCCAGCCGTTCCCGGGCCCGGGGCTGGCCATTCGCATCATCGGCGAGGTCACCTTCGAGAGGCTCGAGACGCTGCGCGAAGCCGACTGGATCGTCATCGACGAGATCAAGTCGGCCGGCATGTACCGCAGCGTCTGGCAGTCGTTCGCCATCCTGACCCCAATCCAATCAGTCGGCGTGATGGGCGACGGGCGGACCTACGCCAACGTTGTCGCCATCCGGGCAGTGACCTCGGAGGACGCGATGACGGCCGACTGGGCCAAGCTTCCGTACGACCTGCTGGGCAAGATCAGCTCGCGCATCGTCAACGAAGTGCCGGGCGTGAATCGAGTCGTGTACGACATCAGCTCGAAGCCGCCCGCAACCATCGAGTGGGAGTGATCGCCTTGTCTCGCAGGCCAGCATCGAGCCGCCTCGAGTTCGGGCAGCGCTAGCGAGCCGACGGGAGACACCAGTGCAGCGACTCTTCGGCACAATCGCCATCCTGGCCGGCTGGCTATCCATCCCGATCGGGGCCGTGTCCGGCCTGGTGGCGTCGCAGTTCTTCGGCTTGTCGCACGTGGAGGGCGATCTCGCCCCATCGGCGGTCTACGGCATCTCCGGCGCGGTCGTGCTGTGGACTTTCGTCGGGGCTGCTTTCCTGGCGGCCCTGCCGGTGCTGAGGGCTGTGGTCGCGACCGATCCACGGCGCCCCGTTCGGCTCCTGGCGGCGGCGATGCTCATCGTCGGCCTGGCTCTCGTCCCGGACGAGTTGGGTCGCGCTTTCGGGCTCCCGCTCGTAGCCGGAGCGGCCTGCATGTGGGTCGGCGGCGACCTGATCCGGCGTGAAAGTGTCAGTGCGGCGACCGCTGTCCCGGCCGATGCGCAGACGCCGGCCGACGGCGTCGAAGATCCGGCAGCAATGGAGACGACTCCCCGGCCGAGCCCAGCCGGCGAGTCTGCCGCACCGGCGGCGCAACCTGCGCCGGGGCGCGGCGGCAGGCGTTCGGCTCGGAAGCGTGACTCGGGCCAGCGCATCTGCCCGTGGTGCTCAACCCAGGTTCCGGCCGGCGCTGCCTCATGTCCAAACTGCCAGGCGATGCTGGATGAACCGACCGCGGACGGATTCTCTATCCCAGGCTTGACCGAGGTGCAGCCGAGCTTGCGCCGGTACGCCGAGGACGTGAAGAGCAAGAAGAAGCGGCCGAGCGTCCTGGGCATCATGTTCAGCGATACGCCGATCCCGCCGGCCGTCGATCCGCCGGCTCCCAGCGACGCGGCGGCGCTGCAGCCGCCCAGCGCGGCGATCAAGGCGGAGATGGCACGTCTGGACGCCGAAATCGCCTCCGGCGAGATGTCGTTCGATGCGTCTGAGCCTCCGGCAGAGCCAGGCGAACCGAGCCAGTCGCCGCCGAATTCGCCCTCGAGGTAAGTCACGCGGTGGCGGAACTGGACTCCGATATCCTGGGACACGTGCCCGATTCCAGACCACGCCTCCCTGCCCCCGGCCCGTCGTTCCTGCGCGAGATCGAACTCCGGCCGGGCGACACCCGGAGCGTTGGCATATCGTCGCCTCAGACCCTCGACGACGGCTGGTGGGTAGCACTGCTCTGGTGCGACCAGGACGGCCTGCTGCTGAGCTTCGATGATCTGGCCCCCCAAAGCGGGACACCGCCGGGCTCACCTCTCCTCCGCCTCGGACCCGGGCTATCCGGGACGCTCTCCGGCCTTGTCCTGGAAGAGGGCGGGCGGCAGCAGCTACGGTTGCGCCTTGGCCGGCCTGCAGAGGACGAGGATGCGCCCTGGGCGGCGCCCCTCGTCGTCCTGGTTGGATTCCGATTCGAGCCGGCACGCGTGCTGACGATGCGCGGCTCGGAACTCGCCCAAACGGTGCTGCGCGCCTTTCGCGACGCGCTGGCGCGGCTTTCGTACTGAGGCCGGGCGGCAAACACGTGCCGCCACCCGCCACCGGCCCTGCCAGATCCCGTCCGCCCGAGCCGGCAGGGCTTCTCGATTCCACCTGGGTCGCTAGACTCGGCACATGCGAAACATGTTCGACGACTTCCTGGAGGAGCTACGACGCCGCCAGGCCGAGAAAGAGGCCACCGAAGGGCGGCCGCATGACGGGTCGGACGACGCCACCGGCGGCGACTCAGCGAGCGAGGGAAAGCGGGAGGATGACACGATGAGGTCAAGCGGGACGGGATCGGACGACGGCGAGCACGACGACGGCCCGGGCCCTCGGCCGGTGTTCCGGCAGGGCGGCTTCGGAGGAGGCAGTCGGCGCTACACGCGCGGTCCCAGCGACGAGTTCCCGGAGATCCACATCAGTCGAGGCTGGATCGTTCTGGGCGTGATCGCCCTTGCCATCATCGTCCTTGTCACCATCTTCGCCCTCACCGTGGGGCTTGCCACGGACGCGATCTGGTTCCAGAGCGTCGGCTACGGCAGCGTCTTCTGGACGCGCCTCGGAACCCAGATCCTCTTCTTCGTCGTCGGCGTGGCCGTCGCGTTCGCCGTGCTGTGGATCAACGTCTGGCTGGCCGGCCGGTTCATTCCAAAGGGCCAGCTGCGCCGGTTCTCGCTGGACGATTTCCTCGATCGGTTCAGCGTCGAGCGGTACTTCGGCGGCGGCAACTTCGGCGGCGGCAACTTCGGCAGCGGACCGTTCGGGGCGTCGCCGAAGCGGACCGTCGGGGGCGAGTCGGTGGCGGTGCCGGACCTCGGTCGGCCCGTCTTCTGGACTCTCCTCGGCGTCGCGGTGCTCGTGGCCCTGACCCTGGGCGGGCTCGCGCTCGGAGGCTGGAACACGATCCAGCTATTCCTGCACAAGGTTCCGTTCGGTCAGACGGACCCGACATTCGGCAAGGACATCAGCTTCTACCTGTTCGAGCTGCCGTTCTATCGCCTGATTCAGTCGTATGCCATCAGCCTCCTGTTCGTGGCGCTGGTGATGGTCTCGGTCCGCTACCTGGTCGCTGTGGTTTCGGGTGCTTCGATGCCCACGACCGCTCGCGTCCACCTCGGCATCCTCGCCGCGCTATGGCTGTGGGCGGCAGCGATCGGCTATCAACTCGACCGCTACGAGCTCGTCTACAGCGGCACGAGCACCATCTTCCAGGGTGCGAGCAACGCCGACATCAACGCCAAGGTTGTGGCCATCAACGTGATGACCGTGCTGACCGCGTTTGTCGGCTGCTTCCTCGTTGGTTTCGCCCTGACCCGCTGGCGCGCGCCGCTGGTACTCACATTGCTGTTCTGGGCGGGCGCCTTCCTGGTGCTCGAAGTCGGGTTCCCGCAGCTGTACCAGCGCATCTCCGTCGAGCCGAACCAGCAGGCCCAGGAGTCGCCGTACATCAACGACAACATCGACATGACGCGTCTGGCATTCAACCTGAACAGCTGGACGAGCATTCCGGATTCCCCGGGGCCAACCGTCACCGAGTCGTCGGTAGCATCCGAATCGTCGACGATCCAGAACGTCCGGCTGTGGGACTACAGGCCGCTCGGCCAGGCGCTTGACCAACTCCAGGTCATCCGCACCTACTACAACTTCAGCGACGTCGACACCGACCGCTATGTGTTCAACACTGCCGAGGCCTGCGCACCGGCCGCACCGCCATGCGTCCGCCAGGTGATGATCGCCGGCCGCGAATTCGACCCTGCCAAATACGCCGCCCAGAACAGCAGCGAGGTCAGCTGGGTGAACCTGCACATCAGCTACACCCACGGCATGGGTCTGGCGATGGTGCCGGTCAACGAGTTCGCCACGGGCGGCCAACCGAACCTCCTGATCTCGAACCTGCCGCCCGCGTCGACAGAGGGGGCGCCGACCATCACCCAGCCACGCATCTACTTCGGAACCAACCAGAGCGACTACGTCATCGTCGACGCCGCCAGCCAGGAGTTCGACTATCCGTCCACGGGCGGCGTGGGCGGAGACGCCTACACGACGTGGACCGGCACCACCGGGATCAAGCTCGACACGCCGCTCTCACGGCTGCTCTTCGCGGCCCGCTTCGGCGATCTGAACCTGCTCATCAGCAATCAGATCACCGGCAGCAGCCAGCTCCTATTCAACCGCTCCATCCAGGATCGAGTCAGCGCGATAGCTCCGTTCCTGCGGTACGACAAGGACCCCTACCTGGTCATCACGGCCGACGGTCGGCTCGACTACGTCCAGGACGCGTTCACGACGAGCGCGGCCTTCCCGGACGCCAACCCCTACGACCCCGGCACTGACGCCAGTCTCAACGGGCTTGCCGGCGATCCCTTCAACTACATCCGCAACAGCGTCAAGGTCGTGATGGATGCCTACGACGGCACGACGACCTTCTACGTGGCAGACCCCAGCGACCCGATCATTCAGGCCTGGGAAGGCGTCTTCCCCGGTGTCTTCAAGCCGCTTGCAGACATGCCGGCAGACATCCGCGGTGACCCTGCTAACCCGATCACCAACCCGGGGCATCTTCGCTACCCGGAGGACATGTTCAACGCGCAGAACACCATGTTCGAGAAGTACCACGTGACGGATCCGGTGGTCTTCTTCAAGAACGGCGACGTCTGGAGCGTCCCCCAGAACTCGAGCTCCACGACGGGCAGTGGCCCCAACCCGCCCGAGCAGCTTCCGCTCGAGGCCTACTACATTCAGATGCGAATGCCCGGTCAGGCGAATCCGGAGTTCCTGCTCCTTCAGCCGATGGCACCGTCGGGACGCAAAAACATGATCGCCTGGGTTGCTGCCCACAGCGACCCGGCGCACTACGGCCAGGTCACTGTCGTCGACTTCCCGGTCGGTTCGAACGTTCTCGGCCCCGAACAGATGGAAAGCAAGGTCAACTCGAACCCTGACATCAGCGGGAAGATCAGTCTCCTGACCCAGGGAGGCAGCCAGCTCATCCTGGGCAACCTCCTGGTCATACCGCTGCAGGATTCCCTTCTCTATGTCGAGCCTGTCTACCTCGTCTCGACCAACAACCCCATACCTGCCCTGGTGAAGGTGGTCGTGGGAACGCCAACTCAGGTCGTATGGGGAGATTCGCTGCAGGATGCCCTCAACCAGATCTATGCCGGCCAGGGCGCAATCACGCCCGGTAGCTCGCCGGCACCCGGAGCGTCGCCCACGCCTGGAGCGTCGCTGAGCCCGCCCACAGCCACGCCTACGTCGGTCGGGACACCGGTGGCGCTGCCAAGCATCTCGCTCAGCGGCAATGCCCAGCAGCTGATCACCGAGGCGAGCCAGCACTACCAGGCGGCCCAGGTGGCACTCGGGAACAAGGACCTGGCTACCTACCAGAAGGAAATGGACATCGTCGGCCAGTTGCTGGCGCAGCTCCAGTCCGTAGTGGGAACGCCCGCTCCGTCTCCTTCGGGGCAGTAGCCGGGTGACTGTGCGGGCTGAGCCGCTCGCGAACGCGGAGTCCGGCGCATCCGCCCGACCCAACTGGATCGGGCGGATGAGGCTGGCCCTCGTGTTCGGCTGGGCCGACCCGAACACGATCGTGGTTGCGCTGGCAGGGTTCCTGCTCCGCGGCGGGATCGTGCTGCTTCTCATACCGAGTGCGGTTCTTCCTTCCGTGATCGGCCTCGCGGGGGTAACGGGCGTGGATGCGTTCGGCATCGACGGCCATCCCACGCCGTGGCTCTTTCAGGTTGTGGCCGTGATCTCATTGATCGCGGCGCTGTGGCTGTTGCTCGCGTTCCTGGTCGGGTCGCTCATCGACGTCTGGCTGATAGAGGCCGCCTCCCGGCGGGACGGGCGTTCGACCGCCGAACCCGGGCCATTGCCGCCACTTGGAGTGCTGCTGGATCTGGCGTCGGTACGGATCGTCTGCCTGGTGCCGGTGGTGGTGGCGATAGCCTGGGCCACGTCCCGCATCTACACCGCCGCCTACAACGAGCTGACGTCACCGACCAACCTGGTGACACCGCTGGCGGTACGGGTGGTGGAGCGCGCCGCGGACGCTGTTGTGGTGATCGCAGCAGCGTGGCTGATCTCGGAGGTCGTGGCGGCGATCGCAGTGAGGCGGATCATCCTGTTCGACGTCGGCGTCCGGCGATCGATCGCGGGGGCGCTTGCTCAGCTCGTTCGGCGACCGGTCTCGTCAGCCGGCTCCGTAGTCATCTCCTTCGGAGGTAGCGTCGTCGCCATCGGGGCAGCGATGGTCGCCACCGCCACCGCGTTCGATTGGTGCCGGGTCGCCGGCCGCAACGAGCAGCCGATCTCGATAACCATCGGCATCAGTCCATTGGCCACGACTCGCGACTTCCGGCCCGCGGTCTTCGTCCTCGCAGTGGTGGTCCTGGCGGCGACTTGGGTTGCTGCACTGGCCCTCTCGGGTGCAGCCTCCGCCTGGCGCAGCGCGGCCTTCACCAGTGAGGTGGCGGCCGCGCCACCCGCGCCGCAAGACGCCCAGATGAGCGAATTGGGACTATCGGCCCACTCTCGGGAGAGATCGGGGGATTGACTCAAGGGGGCCGCCGCGGGAAACCTCGGCGGTACGAGGCCGACGCGTTTCGGCCCTCTCAGCGGAGGATTCCGCGTGGTCGAATCTGGGCTCTGCCCAACATGTTCATCGCCCGTCCTGCCCGGCCAGGCCTTCTGTCCCACTTGCGGCACAACCCTGGCGGGCGGCGTGGTTGCCTCGGGCAATGCCAATGCCGAAGCCGCGGCGGCGGCGGCGGGGCAGAGCGCCGCACGGGGCAAGGGACGCGGTTTGGGCTCCCCGGCGGCGAGGAGCCGGGCCGGAGCGGCGAGGGGGTCCGCAGCCAAGCTCCCGTCACCAGGGATCGCGGACGTCACGCCCACGATCGGCTTCGGCGACGTCCTGACGAGCACGGACCGCGATCCTCGTCTGGTAGCCCTGGGACTCCAGGAGGAGCCTGACCCGCCCGCCGTGCCCAATGCCGCACAGACCGCGGCGGCCCGACTTCTCACACCTCCCGGTCCGGCTTCGTTCGCGTCTGTGACGGTTCAGCATTTCGGCCCACCGGCCGCGTCACAGTTCGCGCCGGTCGCTCCGGCGGCTATCGAGCGGACCGAACCAGTCTCCGAACCAGTGTTCGAGCGGGACTTCGAGCCGGAGGCCGAACCCATGCGCGAGCCATCCGGCCGCATCCCTGGTAGCTACGTGCCGCCGGCTGAAGGCTTCGCCGATTCGCCATGGACGCTGCGACCGTCGAGCACCAGCTCGGCGCGACAGGCCGGCTCCAGTCTGAGCGTCTCGGTCGGGGCGATCCCGGTGTCATCGCTGAGCGCGGGCAAGGCGGCGACGGATGGAACTGCCGCGTCGGCTATCGCGGCCGGTTCAGCCAGCCCGCCGCCAGCACCGGCCGCGCCCATTCCGGCGACGGCTCCGCTTCCCGCGCCGACGCCACTTGCCGCGCCGACTCCACTTGCCGCGCCGACTCCGCTGCATCTGGCGGCCGGGCCCAGCGCACCCATCACCGTGCCACCGGCCGGGACGGCGTCGGTGCAGGCAGGCAGCACACCGGCCCGCAAGGAGTCGACGCAAGCACTGGTCGCCTTCGGCCTCGTCGCCGCAGGCGCCGTCATTGGCATCGCCAGTCTGTTCCTACCCTGGGCGAGCGTGAACGGCATCGGCGTA
This sequence comes from Chloroflexota bacterium, assembly GCA_003142755.1. GTDB lineage: Bacteria > Chloroflexota > Limnocylindria > Limnocylindrales > CSP1-4 > Fen-1039. The sequence continues at coordinate 75,379 of PLNK01000057.1, forward strand.
GGCACGACGGGATCCACCCCCCCGCCCAACCAGTGGGGCTGGGGCATGCCCGCGGGTTTGCTGGTGTTCCTGCTCAGCGGCCTCGTGCTCGGCGCGGTATCGGGCAACGATCGGGCTCAGGAGCGGCTCCCCAAGCTCGCCCCGGTCATCGTGAAGGTCTCAGATCTGATCATGCCCATGATCCTGGGCGGCATCTACTTGGGCGTCGCCCTGTTGTATCTGACTCTCCCGTGGGGCTGTGGCTCCGGAATCCTCGCCTTGGTGGTTGGCGCGGTGCTCCTGATCGCAGGCGCCATCGTCACTCTCTTCTTTCCCTCTGAGCTAGCCACCGAAGCCCACTAGGAGCGGGCGTCCGGTCGGGGGGGCAGGCGGTGGGACAGCAGGCTGAAATCACCCGCTGGTCGTCACCACGAACGCGCCGGCCTCGTCTCAGGGCGGGCCAGTCGTCGGCCAGCGCCAGATGCCATCCTGATACACTGCCAGACGCTTTCGATGGCGGCAAAGACGCCTTGAAACGACGGAATCGAGAGAGTAGCCAGCCCGATGTCAAACGATCTTTCCGGCCAGCTGGGGAGTGCGGTCAGCTCGTTCTTCTCGAGCGCAATCGTGCAGCTCGTCGTGGATTCGATCGTGCTCTACCTGTTCATCGTCTGGCTCGCCGCCGCCTTCTGGGCCTTCCGGGACATGCACGACCGAAGCGAGAACCCGGTCATGCCGTACGTCGCCGCCGCGCTCATCCTCCTGCCCACGCCCTTCTTCTTCGTCCTCGGCGTGATCGTCTATCGCGTGATCAGACCAGCCGAGCGGCTTGGTGAGGTCTACGAACGCAACCTTGCCGAGGAGGCGCTCCTGGCTGAGGTCGAGGCCGTTCGGACGTGTCGCGGCTGCGATCGGCGGGTGCAGGAGGAGTGGATCATCTGCCCGTGGTGCCGGACCCGGCTGAATCGCGTCTGCCCGAACTGCGAGCGGCTTGTCGGCCTCGATTGGACCCTGTGCGCATGGTGTGGCAAGGATTTTGAACGACCGGTCACCGTCGATCGAGCCGTGCCCGAGAGCGCTCCCGGGGCATACAAGGCAGACGTGGAGGACCAGCCAATATTGGGGCGGCCGGCGGGCGGTACGATCACTAACAGCAAGCCCGCCATCGGCGGCTGAGGATCCCCCCAGGAGGCCAGTCACGCCTCATGCCCGACGATGGACGCCAAACGGGCGGGCGAGTCGCGAGCCCTGACGGCGAACCCGGCGCGTGGCAGCAGCCCGGCGCGTGGCAGCAGCCCGGCGCGTGGCAGCAGCCCGGCGCGTGGCAGCAGCCCGGCGCGTGGCAGCAGCCCACTTACTGGCCAGCCTTGTACTGGCCCGCCGCGTACCCAGGCTGGGCAACTTCGTTTCCGATCGGCTCCGTGCCGTGGGGCTACACCAACCCTCCGCCCGTACCGCCAGTTCTCGAGCCGCCGGGCAACTTCCACCCGCCAATTCCGAGACCGGCCCTCTCGCTCCGGGCGAGACAATCCCCATGGCTCTACGCCCTCGGGCTCGGCCTCGGCCTGCCGGGCATGGCGGCCTTGCTCTTCTACATGGTCGGCGTCCGGGCGGGCCTCCAATTCGACCTCGGGGGCATTCCGTTCTGGGTCGCCGTTGAGTCAGTCAGCATCGTGGCGGCGGTCGGGCTGATCGGATTAGCCCTGGCCCAGGCCCGCCAGAGGCGCGCTGACGGCTGGCGCGACTACAGCGGTCCATCGCCGTTCCTGGCGGGCGGCGCGCTACTCGCCACTCTCGAAGCCCTGGGGCTGCCGCTCCAGCTGGCCTTGAAGTCGGCCCAAGTCGATCTCGAGTCGGCAGCGGCGACGCTCGCGCTGCTGCTGATATATCTGGGCACGTACATCGCCATCGTCCATTTCCTGACGGTGCGCACCGGCGCGCTGACGTGGCGCGATATCGCCCACCCTCAGCGATTGGCCCCGAGCTCGGACGACTGGACCGCGTCTGGACCGGTCCCCGAGTGGACGCGAAGGTGGTCCGAGGCAGTCGGTGCGTGGCGATCGCAGGCTTCGGGCGCCCGGATTGGCGACTTCCTCGTCCCGATGGCAATGGTCGTGCCGCTGCTGTTGGCGTCGAACATCCTCTCGGCGCTCATGCTGATCGTCCTCGGTCTGCAGCCGTCGGACATCGTCACCCAGGTGTCGACGCCGCTGAACGACGTCGACCGCCTGCTGACATTTATCGCTCTTGCGGTGGTGGCACCCCTCGGCGAGGAAATCTTCTTCCGCGGTTTTGCGACCAACGCCTGGGGCCGGTCACTCGGCCGCTACTCGACGATCGCGCGGGCCTCGCTCTTCTTCGCGTTCATCCACGTCATCAACGTGACGACGACGGACGCGAGCATTTCCTGGAGGGCGGCGGTCTTCAACTTCGGAGCTCGAGTTCCAGTCGCCATCGCACTGACCTGGCTCTATATGCGCCGCCGATCGATCGTTGCCTCGGGGACTCTGCACTTCGGCTACAACGGGCTCATCACGCTGCTTTCGTTCGTCGCCAGCTAGACGACCTCAGCGCCTGTCGAACGGACTGCCGAGTGCCGAGCCAGCTCGATGAAGCCGCCGATAAGCGGGAGTTGGGCGGCCGCTAAGCGAGGGCGCGTAGGCTCCTGTCGTTCCCGGAGCCCGACGGCGGGAGGAATCGGCGGGCTTCCATCGTCTCGCTCCGGGAGCAGTCCCGATCAGTCACCAGAACCAGTCGCTCGCCGATGTCGCAGGAGGCGCATCGGTGAGTCGGCCTGACGGGCAGACGAAGCAAGGCCGGCGGGTCGAGCGCGACGAGGCCGACTCCAGCACGCGCCGTACGGCCGAACGGCTGGCGGTGGCAGCCGAATCCCAGCTTCGACCAGAACGCCCCCGAGAACGACTCGCCCTGCATGGCGCCGGGGCCCTGAGCGCCGCGGAGCTGATCGGCATCTTGTGGGGGTCTGGTACTCACGGCCAGACCGCGGTGGATGCCGCGATCGATGCGCTTCGACGACATGAAGGGTTGGTCGGGCTTGCCCGAGCCTCGGACGTCGAGCTGGAGGCGGTGCCGGGAGTCGGGCCGGTGCGTGCCGCACAGCTGAGCGCCGCGTTCGAGCTCGGCCGCCGGCTCGTGACCGACTGGCCACAGGGCCGCTGGACGATTCGCTCTCCGCGTGACCTGGGCGAGCGCCTCGTTCCGCAGATGGGCTACCTGGAACGCGAGGAGCTCCGAGTGGTGCTTCTCAACACCCGCAACGCCGTCCTGCGCCAGGTGACCGTCTATCAGGGCAATGTCTCTTCGAGTCTGGTCCGCATCGGCGAGCTGTTCCGCGATGCCGTGCGACTGAACGCGACGGGCGTGATCCTGGTGCACAACCACCCTTCGGGCGACTCGACGCCGAGCCCGGACGACCTCCGTCTGACCGCGGAGGCGCTGGCTGCCGGCCGCCTGCTCGACATCCAGTTGCTGGATCACCTCATCGTGGCCGGAGACGGTTATGTGTCGCTGCGCGACCGAGGCGTAGCCTTCGACCGAACCGACTGAGGGTCGTGCCGGCTGTTGCGCGCGGGGTAAACTGCCGCAGCCTGCCGAGCCGGCTCAACGACGGGAGAGCCTGGACCGGATCGGGCGCGTATACTGCTCGGGCTTTCCAGGATCGAGGCGGGTCGAATGAACGCCCCGCAGGATGGATTAGGGCACACCGTCATAGTCCGACGGCTCTGAGCCGCTCGATCACGCGGGTCACTCAGGCTGGCAAGCCCGTCCGTAGTAGATCGAGCCAGCGCCACTGACAAGAAGGGACAGCCTCGAATCATGTTCGGACTGCACACCCTGCTCGGCCTTTTCTCGCGCGACATCGGGATCGACCTGGGCACGGCCAACACCCTCGTTTGGGTCCGCGATCGCGGCATTCTCATCAGCGAGCCGAGCGTCGTTGCTCTGGAGGCCAAGACCAGGAAGGTCCTCGCCGTCGGCGCCGAGGCCAAGCGCATGGTCGGTCGGACCCCGGCCAGCATCATCGCCGTACGGCCGCTCCGCGACGGAGTCATCAGCGACTTCGACGTGACCCAGCAGATGATCACCTACTTCGTGCGCAAGGTGCACGACAGGATCGGCATGGTGCCGCGCCCGCGCATGCTCCTCGGCATTCCGTCGGGCGTGACCGAAGTCGAGAAGCGCGCCGTTCGCGACGCGGCAATGAACGCCGGCGCGCGCTGGGCCGGCTTGATCGAGGAGCCGATGGCGGCCGCGATCGGCGCTGGGCTGCCCATCAACGAGCCGACCGGCAGCATGATCGTCGACATCGGCGGCGGAACAACCGAAGTCGCCGTCATCAGCCTCGGGGGAATCGTTATCGCCCGGAGCATCCGCATCGGCGGCGACGAGATGGATGCCGACATCGTGGCCTACGCCCGCCGCGAGTACAACCTCTTCCTCGGCGAGCGGACCGCGGAAGACATCAAGATCGCCATCGGGTCGGCCAGCCCCGGCGAGTGGGACGCTCAGCGAGTCACTCTGCGTGGCCGCGACCTGCTGACGGGCCTGCCCCGTAGCGTCGAGGTTGGAGGCGAGCAGATACGCGAGGCCCTCGATCCGTCGATTGCCTTGATCGTCGATACGGTCAAGGACACAATCGAAGAGACGCCGCCTGAACTCGTGGCCGACATCATGGACCAGGGCATAGTTCTCGCCGGTGGGGGAGCCCTGATGTCGGGCCTCGACCGNNTTTGGCACGCTCCTGATCATCAGCGTCGGCATGATGGGTGTCTCCGGCACAAAGCCGGCGCACGACCTGGAGGCGGCAGTCAACTGGGCCGCCGTACCCGTGGAATCGGCCATAACCAGCGCTGCCGATACGGTCGGGTCGTACATATCCGCGCTGACTCAGATCGACCGGCTCGCCAGCAAGAACAAGCAGCTCACGGACGAGAACGTCACCCTCCAGGAAGAGCTCGATCGGATGCCGTCCATCTCGAAGCTCAGCGACGACTGGACGAAGATCACCGCCGCGGCCGCTGGGATCCCGTATCAGACAACGGCCGTCCGAGTCATCGTGCGGGACATCTCGGTCGGCGCCAGGACGCTGGTCGTCAACAAGGGCGGCAACGACGGCCTGGTCGAGGGCCAGGTGGTGATCGACGCCGGCGGCGCACTGGTCGGTCGGATCCAGACCGTCGACCCAACGGCCGCCAAGATCCTGCTCATCAGCGACTTCACCGCCGTCGTGGTCGGCAAGGAAGTGAAGTCGGGCGCCGTCGGAACGGTCCAGGGCTCCATCAGCGGACAGCTCCAGATGACTGGCGTGGACGTGGCCCCGGACGTAGCCAAGACACTGAAAGGCCAGCCGGTGGTCACGGCGGGCGAGTTTCTGGCCTGCACCAACGACACATCACCCTACCCGCCGGGCCTCCTCATCGGCACCATCACGAGCGTGACTTCCGACCCAAATGCCGTGGTTCAGAGCGCGACTGTCGCTCCTGCGGCGCACCTGACCGACGCGACGTTCCTTCTGGTCATCACCGACTACAAGGGTGGCTTCGGACCTGCCCTGCCGTCGGCTAGCGCGGCGGCCTCGGGCAGCTCCGCCGGCCCTGGGAGTTCAGTCAAGCCCGGCAGCTCGCCAAGCCCGGCGAGGACAGCCCAGCCTGGCGCATCCGCAAGCCCGATCACCGTCTGCGCAACCCCTGCGCCCTGATTGCTGGGCGGGGGCGACCCGCCGAACAGCGGTCCAGTCCGGGTCAACCTGATACGCTTCCAGCCTCGATGTCCACGAAGCTGATACCCACGGAGCAAGAGTGAAGGGTCTCGTTCTCGCGGGGGGCACAGCCACCCGCCTCTTCCCCCTCACCATCGTCACCAACAAGCATCTCCTGCCGATCTACGACCGGCCGATGATCTATTACCCCATCGCCACACTCGCCGGCATGGGCATTCGAGAGGTAATGGTCGTGGTCGGGGGCAAGAGCGTCGGCGACGTGCTCGAGCTTCTGGCCGATGGCGAGCATTTCGGCCTGAGCCTGACCTACCGCTACCAGCGCGGGGCCCTGGGGATCGCCCATGCCATCGGCCTGGCGCGCGACTTCGTGGGCGACGAAGCGTTTTGCTGCGTTCTGGGTGACAACGTCCTGCTGGGGCAGCCGCTCGAGGCGACGGCTCGCGAGTTCGAGCAGGGCCGATGGGGCGCCGGCACCCTCCTGTACGAAGTCGCCGATCCGGAGAGGTTCGGCGTCGCCGAGTTCGACGCGGCCGGCAACGTCGTCGGTTTCGAAGAGAAGCCGGCCCAGCCGAAGAGCAACCTGATACCGATCGGCGTGTACTTCCTGCGACCGGAGGCATTCGGAGTCGTGGACAAGCTGGTCCCATCTCGTCGAGGCGAACTGGAGATCACGGACCTGCTCAATCACTATCTGCCGGGAAATCTCTACGCGCCGAAATTCGATGGCATGTGGACCGACGCCGGAACGGTGACCTCGCTCATCCGAGCCGCCGAGCTGGCGGAGCAGGAATCCAAGTCCGGCCAGCTTGCTGCGCCGCCCGCGAGGCCGACGGCGTGAGCGAGACAAACGGCCCCCGTTTCCGCCGCCTGCTGGTGACTGGTGGAGCAGGCTTCATCGGCTCCTGTTTCGTCCGAGACACGCTGGCCCGGCGGGACGGCACCACGATCATCGTTCTCGACAAGCTGACCTACGCCGGCAATCGAGCCAACCTGGCGCCAGTCGAGGCGGACCCCGAGCAGGCCGCTCGCCTTCGCTTCGTCGTTGGCGACATAGCCGACCATGCGGTCGTGGGGCCGCTGGCGGCTGAGGTCGACGCCGTCGTCAACTTCGCGGCCGAGTCGCATGTCGACCGCTCCATCCTCGATCCCGATGCCTTCCTCCGGACGGACGTCGCGGGCGTCCACGTGCTCCTCGAAGCATGTCGAGCTGAGCAGGAACGGGCATCACGGGGAGAGCGCGACGCCGCACCGAGGTTCCTCCAGGTCTCGACCGACGAGGTCTACGGATCCGTCGATACCGGCGAGAGCCGCGAGGACGACCGGCTCGAGCCGCGCTCGCCCTATTCCGCGGCCAAAGCCGGCGGAGAGCTGTTGGCCCGCTCCTACTTCGTCACCTACGGCCTCGACGTGGTCGTGACCCGCGGCTCGAATACGTACGGGCCATACCACCATCCCGAGAAGCTCATTCCGCTGTTCATCACCAATGCCATCGATGACCAGCAGCTGCCGCTCTACGGAGACGGCCTGCAGCGCCGGGACTGGTTGCACGTCGCCGATCATGCCGGGGCGATCGGTCACGTTCTCGAGCGTGGAGCGTCGGGCCAGATCTACAACGTTCCGGGCAACAACGAGCGCGCCAACCGAGACGTGGTGACCGCCCTCCTGGCCCAGCTGGGCAAGCCCTGGTCGCTCGTGCGTCAGGTCCAGGATCGGCCCGGCCACGACCGCCGCTACGCCATGGACGACAGCAAGCTCGTCGCACTGGGCTGGACGAACAAGGTCAGCTTCGAGGATGGCCTGGCCGCCACGATAGCCTGGTATCGCGACAACCAGGATTGGTGGCGATCCATCAAGTCCGGCGAGTGGGACGCCTACTATCGTCGCCAGTACGGGGCACGCCTGGCCGGCTCAACCGAAGCCCGGTGACGAGGTCGATCGCCTGATGCGCGTGGCCGTCACGGGAGCGGGAGGGCGCCTCGGCACTGCTTTGATCAAGGCGCTCGGCGCGTCTCCCTTCGTTGAGGAGATCCTCGCCTGGGACCTGCCCGAGCACAACCTGGACGACCCGGGCTCGGCCGAACGATTGGTGTCGTTGCATCGGCCTGATGCAGTCGTCCACACCGCCGCCTGGACCGACGTCGACGGCTGTGCCAGGGAGCCGGCCGTGGCTCTGCGTCGCAACGGCACGGCGGTAGGCGAGATGGCCGCCGCTTGCGTCGAAGCTGGATCGGCGCTCGTCATGGTGTCGACGAACGAAGTCTTCGACGGACTCAGGACAGACGGACGCCCCTACGAGCCGACCGACCAGACGAACCCGCCCAACCCGTACGGCATCGCCAAGCTGGCCGGCGAGCATGCCGCCCGGGCCGCCTACGGCGCTTCCGGGGAGTGGTTCATGTCGGCCGCGCTGGCGTCGGGCCCGACCGATTCCGCGGCCACGGCGCTGGCCATCGTCCGTACGGCCTGGCTCTTCGGCCAGCCCGGCGTCGACTTCCCTCAGAAGATCGTCGCAGCCGCCGAGAAGGCGCTCGCGGCGGGCCAGACCCTGAGCCTGGTATCAGATGAAGTCGGGTGCCCAACGTACGCCCCGGACCTGGCCGCGGCAATCGTGTCGCTGATCGGCGAGTGGCACCGACCCGGCGGCCGGGGGCTCGGCGGTATCCACCACGTCGTGAACGGCGGGCAAGCCTCGCGTGCCGAGTGGGCGCGCTACGTTCTTGCGCTCGCGGGCATCGACATCGACACCGCCGACGTTCCGCTGAACACCTGGCCGCGTCCCTCGACACCACCGACCTGGGGCGTGCTCGAGCCAACGCCACTCCCCGGCGGGCCTCTTCGGCCGTGGCAGGACGCGGTATCGCAGCACATGACCCTCATCAATTACAGGCAGGAGGCCAGTAGATGACTTCAGACGTCGCGGGTTCGTCGCTGCGGGGCGTGCGCTACGGGCGTGTCAACCGGCACGCCGACAGCCGCGGCTCATTCGTGGAGATCTGGCGCTCCTCGATCCTGGGAGAACTGACCGAGGAAGTGGCGGGGTTGCCGAACGCAAGCTTCGTCCAGGCGAACCTCTCCACATCTGCCGCGGGCGTCTTGCGAGGACTGCACTACCATCGCCGCCAGCTCGACTACTGGACAGTTCTTGCAGGCCGGGCGCTCGTGGCCCTCGTTGATGTGCGGCCCGTACTGGCCGACGAGACGGCCCACGCCCTGGTGGAGACTCGTGAATTGGGCGCGTGCGAGACGGTCTCCATACCCACCGGCGTAGCCCACGGGTTCCTCGCCCTGGAGCCCCTCCAGCTGCTCTATCTGGTCACGAACGAATACGACGGCAGCGATGAGCTCGGCTTCGCCTGGGACGACCCGGCCGTTGGCGTGCAGTGGCCAAGCGTCGGTGGCACGCCGGATGGTCGGCCCATCCTGTCCGACAGGGATCGCTCGAACCCAACTCTGGCGGAGCTGGTGGGCAGCCTGCGCGGGGCCTCATAGCGGGCTTGAACCGCGCTGATACACGCTCCTTCTGTTAGCGAAGGAGTTTCTCTCGCCGCAGATTCCTTCACAAGTGTTGGCGAGGCTTGCAACAAGTACATATAGTGGCGAGGTTCGAGACCGGCCAACGGCCCCGATCGACACCAAACTGCACACCAACCCGCCAAAGGGACCAACCGTCCTGGGACCAAGGCCTGATTGCCTTACTAGCCCAGCTGCCACAGGCTAAACGGACAACCAAATTCGGCCTATCCGGGTCCGCGCCGCATGGGCGTGACTCCGGAAGAGCGATCCCCCGTATTGACTCACGGGCCGAAAGGGAGGCTCCATGCGAAGACCAATGCTTGCGTTGGCGATAGCGCTGCTGGTCGGAACCACTTGTTGGACCGCCGGCGCGCCCGTGGCCCGTGCTGCCGCTGCGCAGACGAAGGTCGTGATCGTCGTGGGGGCCACCCAGGGCGCGACATCCTCATACCGATCCGAGGCGGATGCTGCAGCTTCGGTCTTCGCTCAGTACACCAGCAACATCATCAAGGTGTACTCGCCGAACGCGACATGGGATGCAGTCGCGTCGGCCGCCAAGGGCGCCAACATCCTCGTCTACATGGGCCACGGCAGCGGCTTTCCCAACCCATATCTGCCGTACGAGACGCTAAACGGCGACAACGGCATGGGCCTGAATGCCTCGGCTGGAAACGGCGATAGCAACACGCAGTACTTCGGCGCGAACTACATGGCCCTGCTCGGCCTGGCGCCCAACGCCGTGGTCATGCTCAACCATCTCTGCTACGCATCCGGCAACAACGAACCCGGTCTGGGTTTGCCGTCATTCACGGTCGCACAGCAACACGTCGATGGCTACGCCTCGGGCTTCCTCAGGGGCGGGGCGAAGGCGGTCATCGCAGAGGGCCAAAGGGGTATCTCGGACTACATTACCGGCCTCTTCACTTCACATTCGACGATCGATTCGGTGTGGAAGTCGTCGAGCAACTACCACAACCACCTGACCTCTTGGGCCAGCACGAGGAGCCCCGGCTTCACGACGCAGATCGATCCCGACCTCGACCGGCCGGCAGCGGATGGCGATTACTACTACGCCTCCATGGTCTCGGTCCCGAGCCTGGCCACCGACCAGGTGGTCTCCGGCCAGACGACCCCCTTCGTGAGCCAGACCGGGACTTACTACCCGCTGGCCCCGACCAGGGTCGTGGACACGCGCGGCAACGGCGTCGGACCGACTGGCAAGATCGAATCCGGCGGAACCTACACCTATCCCGTCGCCGGCCATGGCGGCGTTCCTGCGGGCGCCATAGCCATAACCGCAAACGTGACGATCACGAACCAGACCAGCTACGGCTACGTCTTCGTGGGTCCGGCCATCCTCACGATGCCCGGCTCATCGACGATCAACTTCCTGGCCGGAGACAATCGAGCCAATGGCGTGACCGTTCCGCTGTCGCCTTCGGGAACGCTCGATGCCTGGTACACGGGCGGCGCAATCGACGCCAGTACGGATGTGGTCATCGATGTCACCGGCTACTTCCTGGCCCCTGCCGATGGCACTCCGGTCGGCGATGGATACGTCCAGTTCGGGCCACAACGGATTCTTGACACACGCGCTGGAACAGGGCTGAAGGGCCAGTTCGTGAACGGCCAGCCTCAGAAGATCGCCGTGGCCGGAGTGTCCGGAATTCCCGCGACCGGCGTCGTGGCCGTTGCGGGCAACGTGACCGTGGTCAACGCGTCCAACAGGGGCTTCGTCTTCGTTGGCCCCGCCGCGACAGCGAACCCCACCAGTTCGACGATCAACTTCCCGGCCGGAGACAATCGCGCCAACAACTTCATCGTCCCCCTGGCAGACGATGGCACGATCTCGGCCGTCTACTACACCTCGCCCGGCAGCGGCACGCTGGATCTCGTGATCGACATCACAGGCTATTTCGTGGCTGCCGGCGGAGCGCCGTACCACACTCTGAGTCCCACCAGAATCCTGGATACGCGCACTGGAAACGGGCTCCCCGGACCGCTGCCCGCGGCGACCCCGCAGACATTGCAGGTCTCGGGCAGTGGCGGCGTCCCCACCGGAGCGCTGGCCATCACGGCGAACCTGACAGTCACCGGACAGACCTATCCCGGCTACGCCTCGATCGGGCCATCCGTAGACCCATCGGCCGCATTCTCCAATCTGAACTTCGGCCTCTTCGACAACAGGGCCAACGGCGTCATCGTGCCGCTGGCCGCCGACGGGAAGGTGCAGTTCGTGTATGGAGCGCCGGCCGGTCAGAGCACCCACTTGATTCTGGACGTTTGCGGCTACTTCCAGTAGTCGTGTAGCAGGCGCGGCGGCGCCGCGCGCCGGCCATCGCCGAGCTGATGTGACCGGTATTCAGGCCGTGGCCGCGAGGAAGGGCGGGCTGGCGGCGCACCCACAAACCACACACCGCCGCCCCGGACGCTACCATGGCGGCGGGTGAAGGTAGGCGAGTCGGTCACGGCCGCGACATATAGATCGCGCCGACGACCTTACCGCTGGCCCTCGAAACGGGGGTTGGCCCTGCAAGACGCCGCGCAATCGGAGAGGTCTGCATGCCAGTCTTGAGAATGCCATTTCGATCGACCAGTCGGTCCCTCAGTCGTCGATCACTGTCGGTCGCTGTCGGCCTGGCGCTTCTGGTGGGCTCGGCCTGGCCGGGTGGCGTGGTCGGGAGCGATCTGTCGAAGGGCGGCGACTCCGGCCCGGACCAACCTACGATTCAGTACCTCGATGCAATGGCCCACGCCGCCGACAAGACCACATTTGTGGCCGGCGATACGGTCACGATCCCTTACACGCCCAGGCTCGGCGACACGACGGTCATCGACGGCAAGGCCCCGATAGCGCTGCCAGCGGGCAGCGTCAGCGGCAAGACGATGGCCGCCACCGCCCAAGGCTCTATGTGGGCACCCGGCACGCCTGCGCCGATGACTCCGGCCACTAGCGCTCTGAGCCGCAGCCTGCAGGTCAACCCCTCCGGCCTGACCAACGTCCTGCGCCGAGAGATTTACGGCTTCCTGCCGTACTGGGAGCTCGGCACGGACATCAACTACGACACCGTCTCGACCATCGCCTATTTCGGGATCGCCCTCAACACTGATGGCACGCTCAGCCAGACCGGCTCTGGCTGGTCGGGTTGGACCAGCCAGACGTTGACCGACACCATCAACGCCGCCCATGCCAACCATGACCGCGTGGCGCTGACGATCGAGGCCTTCGCCTGGGGAGACCAGACTGCGCAGACGGCGTTGCTGTCGAGTGATACCGCCCGAGCCACCGCCGCAGCGCAGATTGCCGCGGCTGTCCACGATCGCGGCATAGACGGGGTCAACCTCGACTTCGAGCCAATCGCCGCGGGCATGTCGAACAACTACATCACGTTCGTCCGCCAGCTGAGAGTCGCGCTCGATGCCTTGCAGCCCGGCTATGAGCTGACCTGGTGCGGAACAGGCCGCCCGTCCACCTACGACATCTCGGGCTTGCTCGCGGCCGGCGCCGCGGACAACGCTTTCATCATGGGCTACGACTTCCGCGACGGCGCTTCGTCTTATGCCGCGTCGATGGACCCGCTCACCAGCCCGCGGGTCTACGACCTGAGCGACTCCGTGAAGATCTACACGGCCAACGCGCCGGCATCCAAGATCATCCTGGGCCTGCCTTACTACGGCATCGCCTACTCGACCGTGGACAGCAGCGTGTACTCGCCCAACCACAGCGGCTCGACATATGGGGCCGCGGCCATGGGCGTGACCTACTACACCGCGGAAGAGCTGAAGTCCTCGTACCCCGATACCTTCGTGAAGCAGTACGACCCGATCGAGAACTCTGCCTGGGTCTCCTACTACTGCGTCCCCGGCGTCTGCCCGGCCGCCGGTTCGCAGGCTTCATGGCGTGAGATCTATTACGACGACGCCCAGGCGTTGGCCGCTCGCTGCGACCGCGTCAACTACTGGGGCCTTGGCGGCGTGGGGATCTGGGTCCTCGGCTACGACCGTGGTCATCCTGAACTCAGCCAGGTCCTGGCCAGCAAGTTCCTGACGGACCTCAACCCACCGAAGGCCGGGATCGTCGATCTCGCGCCCATCCAGTCCAACGAGACGTTCAACGTCTCCTGGACGGGTCGCGACGACTGGAACGGCGTCAAGAACTACGACGTCCAGGTCGCCACCGATGGGGGCGGATGGGCCGATTGGATCACAGGCACCACGGCCACGAGCGCACTGTTTGCCGGAACCAGCTACCACAACTATTCGTTCCGAGTCCGAGCCACCGACGGCGTCGGCAACGTTGGTCCATGGGACGTCAACACCACCTTCGTCGGCAGTCCCCAGTTCGCCATCAACGGTTTCGCGACCGTCCAGGCCGCCAGCGTTAGCCTGCGAAGCCTGCCCGCCGCGTCCGCCGCGACGCTCAGCACGTCCCCAACCGGCACGGTCTTCCAGATCATCGGTGGACCGGTGTCGGCCGACGGCTTCACCTGGTACCAGGTGAACGGACCGATCACCGAACTGAACCCCGTCACTCCGCCCTTCCCAGGGCCCTGGATCGCCGCGAGCAACGGAACTACCACGTACATGGCGCCGTCGACGCCACCAAATACTACGTGGGTCGGGGCGGGGATTAGTACCTTCACCGTCGGCACGCCTGGCATGCCTCCATCGCTCACTGGCGTCGACGCGGGGCGGACCTTCTCGCCCGACGGCGACGGCATCCGAGACCGGCTGCCCCTTACCTGGACCGACGCCTATGCATTCACGAATGCGATCCTGTCGATCTACCGCGTTGATGGCAGTCTGGCCGGCGCGATCGCACTCGGAGCCCTCGGATGGGGCCCGCAGTCGTATTCCTGGAACGGCACGTCCGATGGTTCGACTGCCCTGCCCGACGGCCAGTACCTGCTCCAGGTATCCGCCACCACCGGCTCGGCCACCTACTACGCCCCCTCGCCCGGCCCTCTCGATGCCAGCGCCTTGGCCCAGGTGGGCGTGATCATCGACACCACTCCGAGCGGCACCTACTACCCGGTGGCGCCAGTTCGCATCCTCGACACGCGCAACGGCACCGGGCTCGCCGGAGCCTTCGTGGCCGGTACCACCAGATCGTTCGCGGTCGGGGGCCAACACGGCGTGCCTGCGAACGCAATTGCGGTGACGGGAAACCTTACCGTCACTCGGGGGACCGCGAAGGGCTACGTCCTGCTCGGCCCGAACACCACCGCGACTGCGTCAACGATCAATTTCAACGCCGGCGACGACCGAGCCAACGGCGTGACCGTCGCTCTCGCGGCCGACGGCACGCTCTCGGCTTTGTACATCGCCTCCGGCGGTGGCTCGGTGCACCTGATCTTCGACCTGACGGGCTACTTCGTGCGGGACGCGAATGGCGCGACGTTCATCCCGATAGTGCCGACTCGCATCGTGGATACGCGGATCAAGCAAGGCATTGGGACTTCGCTGCCTCACGGCGCGGTGGCCACGTTCAATGTTGCGGGCCTTGCAGGAGTCCCGGCCAACGCCACAGCCATCGCCGGCAACGCCACGATCACGGGTCAGAACGCGGGCGGCTACATAACCATCGCACCGGCGATCGGCGGCGGTCAGCCCACTTCTTCGACGCTCAACTTCCCGAGCACCGACGTCCGCGCCAACAACCTGGTCGTGCCGCTCAACAACGGGCAGCTCCAGGTCGAGTACTGGGGCGCTGTCGGCAACGCCACGCAGTTCGTCTTCGACGTGACCGGCTACTTCGTGCCCGGGCTGTCCGGCGCAACATTCGTGCCCCTGCCGCCTGGACGAGTCGTCGACAGCCGAATCAACCAGGGCTTCACCGGCCCGCTCCGAATGACTGCCTCAGCCGGCTTCGCCGTGCGAGGTCAGGTGTCGGTCCCGTTGGCTGCAGTGGCCGTGGTGGGCAACCTGACGGTCACGGGCCAGTCCTTGAATGGCTGGCTGAATGCGGCCCCCGCCTCGACAAGTGCAACCTCGACACTCAACTTCCCGGTCGCGGATGATCGGGCAAACGGCTTCGTGAGCATGCTCGGTCCAGGCGGAACCCTCACGGTTACGTACGGCGGCCCGGGCAATAGCGCAACGACAAACGTCGTGGTCGACATCGTCGGCTATTACCGCTAGCAAGGTCACACGCTGTAGGCTGTCGCGGGGCGGTCATCTGCCGCCGCCTCGGGCCGATTGTCCGGCGGGCACTGGGAGAAGGATGCACATGGGCGAGGAGACGGACAGCGGGGCCGTCGGGCGACCTGCTACGGAAGGCAAGCCGAAGGCCAGGAGACCAGCCAAGCCGTCCGGGGCGGAGGGCTCGAGGCCTCGGCAGGAGACCGCGGCGCCGGCCGCACCGACCGCACCGGCCGCGAAGACGCCGAGGGCCGCGAAGGCCACTCCGCTGTCCGTCCCGGCACCCGCCACCGCGAACACGGCCCGGGAAGCCGTCGCTGCGGACGACAAAGGCGCCCAACGGATCACCGCCACCAACGTGTCCATCAATCAGGGGGGCGCGGCTGAGGTCGAAGCTGAGTCGATCAGCGTCGTGCAGGGCGGCATCGGGGCCGCCTCGGCCGAGGACATCACCGTTTCCATGGGCGGCATCGGGCACGCTCAGGCCGACGACATCGCGGTGCGCCTCGGCGCAATCGGCATCGCTCGGGGCGAGCGCGTGTCGGTCGAGTTGGGCGCAATCGGCTTCGCTGCCGGCAACCACGTGTCGGTGACACAGGGATTCGCCCGCGCGGTCATGGCGCGCGACGTGAGCATCCGCCAGGGCGCCGCCCAGGCGATCGTCGCCGAGAAGGTCACGATCGAGGGCGAGAGCGGCACCTTCCTGCTGTTGGCCCGCAACGTCGAGGGCAACGTTCGCACCGTCCTCGACTGGCGCGGTGCCCTGGTCGCCGGGGCCGCTCTCGGGATCGTCGTCGGGCTGCTGGCTCGGCGCAAGCGATGAGCGAGGAGCGCAGGAGCCAACGTGCCAGCTGCGCTGGCCCCCGGCATCGGCCGGCTGGCAGGGCGAGCTCTCCGGTATACTCTGGTGCCTGCTGAGCGGCGTCCTGAGGATCCCTCGGCCGACTCCGTTCCATCACAGGAGTTCCATGTGATCGACCCCACGGCGAGGGTCCATGCGTCAGCAGAGATAGAAGCCGATGTCGCCATCGGACCACGGACCAGCGTCTGGAATCGGGCGGTCCTCCGCAACGGCGCCACCCTGGGCGCCGAGTGCATCATCGGCCGCGACGCCTTCATCGACGAAGGCGTTCGACTCGGCGACAGAGTCAAGGTGCAAAACGGAGCTCTCGTCTATCACGGCGTGACGGTCGGAAACGGCGTCTTCATCGGCCCCGGGGCGATCCTGACCAACGATCGCTTCCCGCGCGCAGTCACTGCCACCGGAGAGCTGGCTCGTGGCGACGACTGGACCGTGAGTCCGATCGAGCTGGCCGACGGCTGCTCCATCGGGGCCGGGGCCGTAGTCGTTGCCGGCACGAGAGTCGGCCGGTTCGCGACCGTCGGCGCCGGGGCTGTCGTGACCCGCGATGTGCCCGACTACGCCCTGGTAGCAGGCAATCCCGCCCGCCGATTGGGTTGGGTCTGTGCCTGCGGAGCACGCCTGGTGGGCCCGACGGGGGCCAAAGCCGCGCCCGATCCATCTACGGACGCCCGCCTCGCCTGCCCGCGATGCGGTCGATCCTACGTTTTCAACCCGGAAAGCGGCTCGCTGCTGGAGCGGCCCGCTTCGAGCACAGGAGTCTCAGCATGATCCCTCCCGCCCGCCCCGATCTCGGCCCTGAAGAGGTCGCCGCCGTAACGGAGGTCCTCAACAGCGGCATGATCGCCGGGGGCCGCAAGGTTGCTGAGCTGGAAGACCGCTGGGCCAAGTTCTGCGGCTGCAAACACGCCATCGCCCTGTCCAACGGCACGGTGGCCCTGATGTCGATCTTCGCGGGCCTTGGCTACGGCCCCGGCGACGAGGTCATCACCGTCTCCCACACCTTCAACGCCACGGTCAGCTCGATCCTGTTTACCGGCGCGTCCCCCGTGTTCGTCGACATCGAGCCGGACACTTACCTCATGGACGCGGGTCGGATCGAGGCCGTCATCACGCCCAGAACTCGAGCCATCTGCCCCGTCAGCCTCTTCGGCGTCATCGCCGACATGGACGCGATCCAGGCAATCGCCGATCGCCACGGCCTGACAGTCGTCGAGGACGCTTGTCAGGCCCACGGCGCCCAATATCGCGGCCGCCGCTCGGGCAGCTTCGGCTACGCCGCCTTCAGCCTGTACGGCACCAAGAACATGACCACCGGCGAGGGCGGCTTCGTCACCACCAACGACGACCGGCTGGCCGATTGGATCAGGCTGTATCGCAACCAGGGCATGCGGGAGCGCTATCACCACGAGATCCTCGGCTACAACTTCCGACTGACCGACATCGCGGCCGCAATCGGCCTCGTCCAGCTCGACAAGCTCGAGCGGAACACCGCCCGCCGCCAGGCGGTCGCCAGGCGCTACGACGAAGCCTTCGCGGACCTGCCGGTTCGACTGCCGACCTGGCCCGACGGACGAACGCACGTCTACCACCAGTACACCCTGGGCGTCGGGTCGACTCGCGACCGGATCGTGGCCGAGATGAAGGACGCGGGCGTCATCTGCGGTATCTACTACCCGATCCCCTGCCATCGCCAGGCGTATGTGCTCGAGCTCGGCATCGAAGCGGACCTGCCCAACACCGACGCGGCCGCAGCCAGCAGCATGTCCCTGCCCATGTACCCGGGCCTGACCGAGGCCGAACAGGCTCAGGTCATCGAGGCCCTCCGGGCATCTGTTCTGCGCAACGCCGTCGGGACCGGCGACCGCTCATGACCAGGCCCTTGAGGCTCGGCCTGGCCGGGCTGGGCTCTATGGGCCGAAACCACCTGCGAGTCATCTCCAACCATCCCGACACGGTTCTGGCCGCGATCGCCGACCCCGACGCCGCGGCGCTCGAGGCGGCGGTGGCCCAGACGGGGGCGAAGGGCTTCGCCGATCCGCTGGCCATGATCGGCCAGGCGGAACTCGACGGCGTTGTCCTCGCCGCGCCCACCACGGCCCACGTAGGACTTGCCCTCGCTGCCATCGAACGCGGCCTCAGCGTGCTCGTCGAGAAGCCGCTCGCGGCCACGGTCGAGGACGGACTGGCCATCGTTGCGGCAGCTCGGCTGCGTAACGTCCGCGTCCAGGTGGGGCACGTCGAGCGGTACAACCCCGCCGTCCTGGAGATGGGCAGACTCCTTCGCGCCGGCTGGCTGTCCACGATCTATGCCATCACCAGCCGCAGGGCCGGCCCTTTCCCGGCGCGCATCCGGGATGTGGGCGTGACCGTCGACCTGGGCACCCACGACGTGGACATGCTCTCCTGGATCGCCGGTGAGCGACCGGTCCGCGTCTACGCCGAAACGGCCCAGCGACTCCATGCCACTCACGAGGATCTGACCTTCGGGCTGATGCACTTCCCATCCGGGGCCACCGGCTTCCTGGACGTGGACTGGCTTACCCCGGCCAAGCGGCGCAGCCTGGTGGCCGTCGGCGAAGAGGGCATGTTCGAGCTCGACTACCTGACCCAGAAGCTGACCTTCACCCGCTCCAACGTCGAGAATCCGCAGCTGATCGGCGGCTACGCCACTACCTTCACCGGTGACGTGGCCGACATCGCGATCCAGAGCAAGGAACCGCTGATCGCCCAGCTCGACGAGTTCGTGCGTGTGCTCCGCACCGGCGACAAGCCCTATGTCGACGGCGAGGACGGGCTGTGGGCCGTGGCCATCGCCAACGCCCTGCTGACCGCCGCCGCCGAGCGCCGCCCGATCGATCTCTCAGACCTTCCCTCGAGGCTCGCCGCCGAATGACGATCGTCTCGCGCCCTTCCCACGTCGTCAGCTTCCTGGGTGGTTCGATCACCCAGCCGGTGAACCCCTGCCGCCACGGGACCCCGCGCCCGGTCTCACCGTGGACCGGTGAGCCCGGAACCGTGGGCAAGGCCATCGTCGTCGGGGCCGGCAAGATGGGCTTGCCGCTCGCCGTGCAATTCGCCCGCCACGGCTGGTCGGTCACTGCGGTCGACGTCAACAACGACGTCGTGGCCGCCATCAACGAGGGCCGGTCCCACGTGGCCGAGGAACCCGGCCTGGCCGAGGGAGTGGCCGAGGTTCATGCCGCGGGCCGCCTCCACGCAACCACCGACGCCGCGGCCGCCGTTCGTGAGGCCGACGTGGCGGTGCTGATCGTGCCGGTCATGCTCGACGATGCGCAGCAGCCGGACTACCGCTACATGGACTCGGCCGTAGACTCGATCGCGGGCGGCGTTCACCCCGGCCTGACCGTGATATTCGAAACGACACTCCCCGTCGGCGACACGCGCGGCCGGTTCGCGCCCAGGCTCGAGGCAGCGACCGGGCTCGTGGCCGAGGCGGACTTCTTCGTGGCCTTCTCGCCGGAGCGGCTCTACTCAGGCGCGGTCTTCGCCAACCTTTCGACCTATCCGAAGCTCGTCGGTGGCATCGGGCCCGAATCCGGGCGGCGTGCCGCTGAGTTCTACGACTCTGTGTTGGATGCCGAGATCGTGGCCATGAGCTGCGCCGAGGCGGCGGAGTTCAGCAAGATAGCGGACACGACCTATCGCGACGTCAACATCGCCCTGGCCAACGACTTCGCCCGCTACGCGGACCGCGTCGGCGTCGACATCCAGGAAGTCATCGCCGGCGCCAACAGCCAGCCGTATTCCCACATCCATCAACCCGGCATCGGCGTGGGCGGCCACTGCATCCCGGTCTACCCTCACCTGCTCCTGAGTCGCGCCCCCGACCTGGAGGTCGTGGCCGTCTCGCGTCGCACCAACGATGCCCAGGTCGGCAACGCCATCAGAACGCTCGAAGGGCTGCTGGGCGGCCTCGACGAAGTGCCGATCCTCGTCCTCGGTCTGACCTATCGCGAGAACGTCAAGGAGCTGGCCTACTCGAGGGCGCTGCCCCTGATCGAGCGGCTGTCGTTCCACGGCGCGAACGTGCTGGCGTACGACCCGCTCCTCTCGACCGAGGACATCGAGCGCTGCTGTGCCACGCCCTATCAGTGGGGCCAACCGGCGCCGTTGCGGGCGATCGTCACCCAGACTGCGGACCGGCAATGGGAGAAGCTCGACTTCTCGCTCTTCCCCAAGCTCGAAGTGATCTTCGACGGGCGGAACAGTCTGCGTGGGATCGACCTGCCGGCCAACGTCCGCTACACGGGTATCGGCGTGCAGGCAGCCACGCGTCGCCGACCGGCCGGCGCGACCGGCGCCACCCGCTAGGCGACGGCCGACGATGCGGATCCTGAGCGTCGTCGGAACGCGACCGCAGCTGATCAAGGCCGCGGTTCTGCAGCCGGTTCTGCGCCGCTCCTGCGAAGAGATCTTCGTCGACACGGGCCAGCACTACGACGAGGCGATGGCCGGCAGCTTCTTCGCCGAGTTGGGATTGGCTCGACCCGACCACTCGCTCGGGATCGGGGGCGGAGGGCACGGCGAGCAGACCGGCCGAATGCTGATCGCCCTGGAGCCGCTCCTGCGTGACGCCGCGCCGGACGCGGTATTGGTCTATGGCGACACCAACTCCACTCTGGCGGGGGCGCTGGCGGCGGCCAAGCTCGGCATTCCCGTGGCCCACGTCGAGGCCGGCCTGCGGAGCTTCGACCGGGCCATGCCCGAGGAGCTGAACCGCGTCGTGGCGGACCATCTGTCACGCTGGCTCTTCGCTCCCACTCCCGCCGCTGTGGCGAATCTGGCGGCGGAGGGGATCACCGCCGGAGTGGTCGATGTCGGCGACCTGATGCTCGACCTGGCCGCCCGTGTATCGGCCGAGATCCGCGACCCGGCGGCTCTGAAGCCGATCGCCGAGAGGCTCCGATTGCCGCTCACACCGGGCCGATACCTGTTCGCGACGGTCCACCGAGCCGAGAACCGGGACCCGATCGCCATGGCCGGCTGGTCGTCGCTCCTCGGGGCAGTGGCCCGGCCCGATCGGCCGGTGGTGCTCGCTCTCCACCCCGGCACACGAGCCGCGCTCGAGGCGGCGGGTCTGATGCTGCCCGCGGGTGTCGAGGTCGTCGATCCGCAGGGCTACCGAACCTCGCTCGCACTGCAGCTCCACGCCGCAGCCGTCCTGACCGACTCGGGCGGCGTACAGCGCGAGTCGGCCTGGCTGGGCGTGCCGTGTCTCGTTCTTCGAACCACCACGGAATGGGTCGAGACGATCGGCGGCGCGGGCAGCTCGGCGGTGCTGGTCGGGCTCGACCGCGACGCCGCCGTGCGCGAACTCACGGCCCGCGCTCCATTCGCCAACACAGAAGCACAGGCCATCGAACGCGCCGACCGACTCCGGCTGGCGGGTTCAGGCGCCGCCGAGCGCATCGTCGCAGTCCTCACGGCCGCAACCGCGGCTGGTACCGGGACCGCGACCGGAGCCCGGAATTGACCGCCGCCTCGCGGCGCCGGCCCATCTGCATGATCGTCCACGCCTACTACGAGGAGGATCCTCGCGTTCGACGTGAGGCCGAGGCGCTCATCGCCGCCGGCTGGGAAGTGGACGTGTACGGCTTGCGCCGACCGGGCGAAGCCGACACTGCGGTGGTGGCCGGAGTCAATCTGCGCCGCTTGCCGGTGCGCCGCCACCAGGGGGCCGGTCTGCCGGTGTACCTCGCCGAGTACGGCGCCTTCCTGTGGCGGTCCCTCTGGGCCGCAACTCGCGCTCACCGCCGCCGGCGCTACGGCCTGGTCGAGGTCCATTCGCTACCGGACTACCTGGTATTCGCGGCGCTGCCGATGAAGCTCTCGGGCGTTCCGGTGCTGCTGGACCTGCACGAGGCGATGCCTGAGTTCTTCCGCAGCCGGTTCCCGAAGGCGGCCAATCCGATCAGCTATCGACTGCTGCGGCTGCAGGAGAGGTTGTCGATCGCTCTTGCCAACGAAGTCATGACGGTCAACGAGCCGCTGGCCGAGCGGTTGCGCGGCCTCGGCGTCAAGCCGGATCGACTCACGGTGGTCCTCAACAGCCCCGACCTGGCGTTGTTCGACGCCGCCGCCCATCCACGGCGCGAGTTCATGACCGACGGGACTCTCCGAATCGTCTACACCGGTGCGTTGACGCCGACATACGAGCTGGACGTGGTCTTGCGGGCGATCGCCGAGCTCGGGCGCGTCCGCCCCAAGCTGGCCGTCCAGGCCACGTTCTACGGCCGTGGCGACGCCCTGCCGGCGCTCGAAGCCCTCGCCGCCGAGTTGGGGATCGCCGACCGCGTCAGCTTCCCCGGCCGAATCCCCATCGAGGACGTGCCCCGGGCAGTCGCCGAATCGGACATCGGTGTGGCCCCAACCCGACTGGACCCGTTCACCGGGATGAGCCTCTCGACGAAGTTGCTCGAGTACGCTGCCATGGACAAGCCCGTGGTGGCGTCGCGGCTGCCTACAGTGGAGCTCTACTTCGCGCCAGACACTCTCACCGTCTACGAGCCGGGCGACGCCGAATCTCTGGCGGCCTCGATTCTTTCTCTGGTCGACGACGCACCCGGGCGCCACGCGCGGGTCGAGTCCACGCGCAGACGCGTGGATGAGCTGAGCTGGACTCGCCAATCCGAGGCTTTCAGGTTCGTCGTGGATCGTCTGACCCAACATTCGAACGACTCCGGGACGGGGGAAATGCCCACGACCTGACCACGCACTCGCCGATCGCTCCCAGCTCCAAACTCCCGCAACCCACCTTTTCAGGAAGCGGAATGCGGTAGCATACGGCTCCGTTACACCGGCGGCCTCGCCGGGCCACGTTCGCACCAGGACGCCCAGATGACATTCCGTACCAGAACGGCTCCCAAGCCCACACGCCGTCGAGTCCGACGCAACGACTCCCGCCGAGCGATCTACATAACGATCACTTTCACGCTCGCCATCGCGAGCGCGTTGTCGCTCCTGGGCGGTGTGGCCTTCGCCAGCTACTACACGGACCATGGCGCGCCGATCGAGTCCGTCAACGGCGAGGCCATCAGCAAGGACGCCGTCAAGGATCGGGCGAATCTCGACTTTGCGCGGAGCGACCGGCTGAACGCCGACTATCTGACCCTGCGAAACCAGGGCAAGCTCACGACAACCGAATACGGGAATCTGCAGCAGACGATCGCGAACGACCAGAGCGCGTCGACCATTTATACAAACGCCCTGTCTGAGCTGACCGCCGAGGCCCAGCTTCGGCAGTATGCCGCCAAGAACGGCATCGTCATAACCGATCAGATGGTCGACGCCCAGATCAAGACCGACAGCACGCTTGCCGAAGTGCGCGAGGTCAACATCATCGGCGTGGCGCCGGAGCCAACGCCGCCGGCCTTCGCCCCCAGCGCCGCCGACGATGCGGTCGCCGAAACCAAGGCCAAGGGCTTCCTGGCCGAGGTTCAGGGCGGCAAGGCTTGGGACGACGTGGCCACCGAGGCGCACTCCGCCACCGCTAACCAGGCCGGCAGCATCGGCCCGCTTGGCCTCGTCCCGCGAGAGGCTCTAAACGTCGATCCCGATCTGGCCGACGCCATCTTCGCGCTCGCCAAGCCCAACGACGTGACCGCCATCTTCAAGGGCGTCGATGGCGCTTACCGTTTCGCGACGGTCACCAACATCGTGCCCGCCTACTACGACACCGACTGGCAGAGCTCGATCGAGGCCAAGAGCAGCGGCGACCAGTTCCGAGCCCTCGCGCGAGCGGAGGCCACCCAAAAGGCAGTCCAGGACTCGATCGAGGCCAAGTACATCAGCGGGCCGACGGTCCAGCGCAACGTCCTCGAGATCGCCATCGGCGCCGGCTATGCCACCCCGGGCAACGGCGACGAGGTCAAGATCGCGATGATGGTGTTCTCCCCGAACCACGATTTCAACGGCGCCCCCAGCATTGCGACCACGGACCCGGCCTGGACCGATGCCAAGGCCCGCGCCGACCAGGCCGTGGCCACGCTCAAGGCCGACCCCTCCAAGTTCGCCACCATGGCCGCGGACAGCACGGTCAACGACGACACGCACTTCAACGCGGACGGCGGCTCGCTGCCCTGGCTCGCCAGGGAGTGGTACGACGCCTCCCTCAAGGATGGCACCACCACCGCCCTTGGGCTGACCAACGTCGAGGCCGCGATCTTTGCGCCGGGTCTGACCGACGGCACCATCCTGGATCCAATCCAGGAGCCCACCGAGGGCTACATGGTCGTGGAGTTCCAGGGTCGGCGTCCGGCTCCGGCCCAGCGCATCGCAGAAGCCGCCCTCAAGATCAATTCCGGCGTGGACTTCGCGACCGAGGTCAAGGCACAGTCGGAAGCGGTCGACACCAGCACCGGCGGCAACCTTGGCTGGGTGTCGCCGTACATGCTCAGCAAGGCCCAGCAAGACGCAATCTGGGCGACCCCGATCGGCGGCGTCACCAACGTCGTCGATGACAACGGCTACTACCTCTTCAAGGTGCTCGGCGAAGAGACGAGGACGCCCGATGCGGCTCAGCAGGCCAAGCTCAAGAAGGTGGTCTACCAGCGCTGGGTCTCCGACTTCACGGCCACTGCTCTGATCTGGCAGGACACCGCAGCGGTAGCCGCACTGACTCCCGCATCGCCTACTCCGTAGCCGCGCGGGACTGGTGCTCGACGCAATCGTCGCCGAGGCTAGGATCCGTTGGGGGTTGGACCCCGCGGCCGGGCTTCAGATTGTCACTCCTGAGCGGCTGGTGGCAACGCCAGTCGAACCCTCGCGGCCGCTCCTTCTCGTTCCGCTAGCGCTGCTGCGGGTCGACGGGGCGGGCCCGGGCGAGGACGCGCCGCTGCCAGGCCGGCACGCGCCGGCCGAGCGCGGAGCCGCGGCAATACTTCGGCGCCTCTACCCGGCGGACCACGTGGTTGGTCGCATCGGCCTTGCCGATGCCATGACGATCGGCGAGCTCGATGAGGCGGCCATGACGACGCCCCTCTACCTGCCCCCGCTCGCACCGGAGACTGCCCTGGCGAGCCCCTGGGCCCTGCCCTGGATCGCGAACCGGCTGCGCCAGCCCGACGGCTGCCCGTGGGATCGCGAGCAGACCCACGCCTCTCTCAAGAAGCACCTGCTCGAAGAGGCCTACGAGGTCTACGACGCGCTCGACGGCGGCGCGACGAAGGACCTGGCGGGCGAACTCGGCGACCTGTACCTGCAGATCGTCCTCCACGCTCAGCTGGCCGCCGAGGCGGGCGTCTTCGATCTCACAGACGTCGAGGAGGCCATCAGCCGCAAGATCGTGCGGCGCCACCCCCATGTGTTCGGCGACGCCACGGTCGCAACCGCGTCGGACGTAAACCGCCAGTGGGAGCAGATAAAACGGGTCGAGCGTGAGGACGAGGCGGCAGCTGCGGCTGCCGGGGCTGCCGGGGCGGGCGAGGCCGGGGCCGAGGTCCGCAGCGCTCTCGACGGCATCTCGTCATCCATGCCGGCGCTGGCCGCGGCTCAGGAGATGCAGGATCGGGCGGCGCACCTCGGCTACGACTGGCCCGAGATCGTCGGCATACTGGACAAGGTCCAGGAAGAGTTGGACGAGCTGGCCGCGGCGACGACCGACGCCGAGAGGCGCGAGGAAGTGGGCGACCTGCTGCTGGTCGTGACCAACCTCGCCCGGCGCCACGGAGTCGAGGCCGAGGCTGCGCTGCGAGCCGCCGCCGACAAGTTCCGCGACCGTTTCAGGCGCGTAGAACGGATGGCTCGCGAACGCAAGGCCGAGCTTCGGGATCTGAGTTTCGCCGAACTCGACGAGTTGTGGGATGCTGCGAAGGCCGAAGCACGAGCGGAGGCCGCCAACCGCCAGGCGGCGCGCCAGTCACCGGCGGCGCCGAAGGAGACAGCACCATGACAATCGGGGCTCAGTCGCTGCAGAGGTCCGACGGACGCCTGCCGGGCGACCTGCGGCCGATCACTCTGGCCCTGGGCGTGCAGAAGTGGGCCGAAGGCTCCTGCCTCATCAAGGTCGGCGGCACCGAGGTCCTGTGCGCAGCCACGATCGAGGACAAGATCCCGCCCCATCTCCGCGGCAAGGGCACCGGTTGGGTGACCGCCGAGTACAGCATGCTGCCGCGCGCCACCAGCGAGCGGAATGTCCGTGAAGCCGCCAAAGGCAAGCTGGGCGGCAGGACCTACGAAATCCAGCGGCTGGTCGGCCGGTCGCTGCGAGGCATCGTCGACATGGCCAAGCTCGGCGAGCGCACGATCACGATCGACTGCGACGTGCTCAACGCCGACGGCGGAACTCGGACGGCCTCGATCACCGGCGGCTGGGTGGCCCTGGCGGCCGCGATGCGGACTTACGGCCTGGAACGCTGCCTGATCGGCCGCGTGGCCGCAGTGAGCGTCGGCTTGGTCGGTGGTGTGACTTGCCTGGACCTCGACTACTCCGAGGACTCCAAGGCCGACGTCGACTTCAACGTCGTGGCCACGGACGCCGGCAGGTATGT
>PLNK01000057.1:102205-103039 GCA_003142755.1 Chloroflexota bacterium
TGCGGGCGGAGCTGATCGACCTCGACGATGTCGGGATCACCGCGGAAGCGATCGAGGATGGCGAGACGTTCGAGGCCAACGCGTCGAAGAAGGCTCGCTTCTTCGCCGGCCTGTCGGGCCTGCCGACGCTGGCGGACGACTCCGGCATCGAGGTGGACGCCCTGGGCGGTGCTCCCGGCGTGCGCACGCGACGCTACTCGGGCGAGAACGCCACGGACGAGGAGAACAACGTCAAGCTGCTCGGGGCGCTGTCCGGCCTACCGGCGCCGCAGCGTAGGGCGCGCTACCGCTGCGCGCTGGCGCTGGCCCTGCCGGAGTCCCGTGGAATGCGTGGCGGCTTGGCGATCAGGCTGGCCCGCGGCACCCTGGAGGGTCGGATCGCCGTAGCGCCGAAGGGCGACGGCGGTTTCGGCTACGACCCCATCTTCGAGCCGGACGGAGAGCCGGCCGGGGGTCGGACCCTCGGTCAGTGGACGGCCGAGGCCAAGAACCGCATCTCGCATCGCGGCCGGGCGGCACGCCGGATGCATCGAATCCTGACCGATCTGGGCTTCTGACCCATGCAGGGCATCCCGGCGTGACCCAGTGGGCCCCCGACTCGATCTTCTACCACGTCTACCCGCTCGGGCTGTGCGGCGCCCCGGCCCGCAACGACTTCGGCGCCCCTCCGGTCGAGAGGCTTGAGCGGCTGACCGGCTGGCTCGGGCACATTCGCAGCCTGGGCTGCACCGCGCTGTACCTGGGACCGCTCTTCGAGTCCACCGCCCACGGCTACGACACCGCCGACTACTGGCACCTCGACCGGCGGCTCGGCACGGACGAAACCCTTCGCCG
>PLNK01000057.1:103047-103196 GCA_003142755.1 Chloroflexota bacterium
CCATTTGCCTACGCGGGCTGGCACGGCCACTTCGACCTGGTGAAGCTTGATCTGGGCAATCCCGCCGTCCGCGAGCACCTATTCGGCGCGGTCGAGAGCTGGATCCGCGACTTCGACATCGACGGCCTCCGGCTCGACGCGGCCGACGT
>PLNK01000005.1 GCA_003142755.1 Chloroflexota bacterium
GAGAAGCGCGGAGTCTGCATCAGACATATGTGATGGCACCCGCGGCCGACCCCGTCGTCGTCCTCGCGGCTGCGACAACAATGCTCACCATAGGCACCGACTTCGGTGACCTGGAAATGGGCGCAACCGCAATGGACATGCTATTGGCGTGCGATGACTGCGAACTGGCCTCCATAGCGCGGGCCACGAAGGCCGTTCACCAAGCTAGCGGTGACGGCAACCTGGACGATCTCAGGGTCATCTTGCTGGAGACATTGCGTCTGAACCGGGAGAGAGGGCACGGGCGGTACGAAGGCATCTCTCTCCTGAACCTCGCGTGTACAGAAATGACGATGGGCGACCCGCGTGCGGCTATAGCCAGTGGTAGCCAAGCCCTCCGGATCCTGCAAGCCGTGGGCAACTACGGGGACCTAGCCGGCGCGCACATGAACATTGCGAGAGCCCTCGCCCATTTGGGTCAATGGAACGAGGCCAGATCCCATATCGATGAAACCCTGGCGTACCCACAAGAAGCGGTACCAAGTGATGCGGTGGCAGAGGCCGCAGAACTTGAGGCTATGTATGGCGACCCGGCGCGTGGCGCACAGATCCTGGACCGAGCCTTCTCAGGATCCGAGCAGGAAGGCGGCGACTCATACCGCCGACTGGTTGCCGCTCGCATCGCCCTTGAGCATGGCATGGTGAGCAAGGCATGGGAGCTGACACAGCAGGATGGCGGCGCGTATTGGGGACCTGGGATCGCCGGCTCTCGCCGGGCTCTCGAATTGCAGCTCGCGTCCACGACCCAATTCGAGGGCCAAGACCTTCCCCAGAGGTTCGATGCATGCATCCACTCAGCCCACAAGCAGGGTGCCTGGTTCTGGTGGAAGTGCATGCGTCTGACGCAGGCCCTGATATCAACCCATGAACGCCTTGGTGAGCACGTTCGCGCGCTGCAACCCGATGACATGGGGTTCCTCTCGATTCAAGCCGAACTCGTTGTTCGCCGTCTCGGGGATCTTGATGACGTCAGCCTCGCCGTGGTACGTGCGGAAGCCTCGCAACGCTCCGTACGCTGGCGCTGGGCCCTGCGCACTCAATTGGACTCTGTTGACCTCGGAGTCGGCGACACAAGACGCGCAGCAGAGCTGCTGGAGATCGTTGGAGACCTGCACGATGTCGCGCGACTGGTGGCATTGCGCAAGAAGAAGGGCTTGCATCTCTCCGATGCTGGTCGTGGCCTCATCAGGCGGCTTGCGCCTCGCGTCTTCGTAGAAGACCTTGGGCGAATCGAGATCCACGTTGGCGAGCGCGTCGTTCTCGGAACGGAGATTCGAAAGAAGGTCCTGTCCCTCCTTGGCTACCTATTGACGAGGCACCAATTCATCGCAACTCGAGATCAGGTCCTAGATGCTCTGTGGCCAGAGATGGACCCAGTGAGCGCCACGAATTCGCTAAACCAGTCGGCCTACTTCTTGCGTCGGGTCTTTGAGCCAGAGTGCGATGACAACACGACCGCCGGCTACCTGAGGAGTCGAGGCGACCTGATCTGGCTAGATCAGAGTCTCGTCGAGAGCCGCAGTAGCGAATGCCTCAAGCTGCTTGTGGCGATTCGCCGAGACCCGTGCAGTGAACTGATCACCAAGCTGGCTGAGGCCTACACGGGGCGCTTCGCTCTTGAATTCATGTACGACGACTGGGCGTCCACATTCCGGGACATGTTGCACGCGGGCTTCCTTGATCGAGTCGAGCGCGCAGTCAGGGCCGATACCAATGCGGGCGCATTCGAACGAGCCCTTCGCATGGCTCAGCTGGCCCTGCAGGCCGATCCGGACGCCGATCAGATCGAGCTGTGTCTACTCCGACTCTACAAACGCACCGGGGCCGATGCCGCCGCCTCCGAGCAGTACGAGCACTATGCGACCGCCATGCGCGAGCAGCTGGGCGTGGAGCCCCCGACCCTCGCCTCGATCTGATCTTCGCTTGTTGTACCTAAGGCACATACCGTATTGACCCTAGTACTTTCGCCGGCCTACCGTGCAGAACAGTCTAGGGGCGTTCCGTGGAGCCCCTGGGTCTAGCGCGCGGATGCTTTGAGGCCCCGGCCGAACTTGGGCACCCGGGTGGGGGTCGAGCGCTTGGTGCCACCGGCCGCACGTGGACACTGCCAAGAGAGGATCGCTGACGTGCAACCTGAATCCAACATCCGGGTCTGGCTAGTCTGATGACTCACTGTTTTCGGAGACTGATGGTCGTCCTAGGGTCGTCGCTCCTTGTCGCCTTCGGCGCTGGCGCGAGTTACAGGCCCTTCTAGGTACCTCTCTCCCATAGCCGCGCGGACCGAAGGCCGGCTAGATTGCCGCGGCTGAGCGAGGAGTAGCGATGAGCCGCCGGCTGGGAGTGTTGATCGCGCTCGTAGCACTAGCTAGCGGGCTGCTGCTGGTCAATGCTTTTCTGCGCTGCAAGATCGACGAGTCGGTTGAGATTAAGGACGCCCCCAGTGGCTTGTGGTTGGGGGTGTTGTTTTGGATTGCCCTCACCCTAGTCGGGTCGTCGCTGGCAGTCCGATTGCCAGGAGGCAC
The DNA here is from genome assembly GCA_003142755.1 of Chloroflexota bacterium. GTDB lineage: Bacteria > Chloroflexota > Limnocylindria > Limnocylindrales > CSP1-4 > Fen-1039. The sequence continues at coordinate 2,562 of PLNK01000005.1, forward strand.
CTTCGTCGACGTCGGTTTTGCACCCGTGGTTGCGGCAATGAGCCTCGGGGGACCGATCGTCGCCGGCCTCACCGGGCTTGTTGGCGCAACTCAGACCCGCGAGTTGCGTCGCCAAGTGCCTTGGTATGGCGTCGTTGCCAACCACGCGGGCATAGCTGGTCCTGCCGTCGTCAGCGCATACGTACTTGATCTGGTGCCATCTCGGTCGATCCCGGTGGTTGACTTCGCCGCCACCGTCGGCGCTGCCTGCCTGTTCTTCTCTCTCAATCTTGCTGTGTCGTCGGCCTTCTTGAAGGCGAGAAGTGGACAGTCGATTGGGAAGAATGCCGGGGCATACGTGAACATGCTGGCCTTAGCGCCTGTGGCATGGCTAATGGCGCAGATGTACGTGAAGGCTGGGTTTTGGGCGGTG
>PLNK01000019.1 GCA_003142755.1 Chloroflexota bacterium
CAACCTGTGGCCTTCAACCGCCGCACCAGGTCGTCGTGGATCAGGCCGTTGGTGGCCACGGCCGATGGTCCATCTATCGCCCGCTCCCCCGTCGTCGTGGTGAAGCGCCCGCCCGCCTCCTCGACGATGACCAGCGGCGCGGCCCAGTCCCAGGGATGCGCGCCCGTCTCCACCATGGCCTCGGCCGCCCCTTCGGCCACGAGCATGTAGCCCCAGAAATCCCCGAAGCCACGCGTTCGCCAGGCTGCGTCCATCGCGGCGTCGAAGCCCGGCATCAACCCCGACCGGACGTCGGCGCGGCGGCTGCCGTACAGCAGCTGCGACTCCCCGATCGTGGCCACCTTGCTGACGTGGATCCGCTCCGAGCCGCGCCACGCTCCCCCGCCCCGCCACGCGACCCAACGCTCGTGCAGGGCCGGCGCGCTGACGACCGCCAGCTGCAGCTCACCGTCGAGGGCGACCGCGAGCAGCGTGGCGAATACAGGTATCCCGCGGATAAAGTTGGCCGTGGCGTCGATCGGATCGACGTACCAGAGCATCGACGCATCGGCCCCCTCGGTCCCCTCCTCCTCGCCGACGAACCCACAGCCGGCATAGGCACCGCGCAGTCGATCGCGAACGAGGTGCTCGATCGACCGGTCGACCTCGGTCACGAACGTTCGATCGGGCTTGGTGTCGATGACGATGTCCCGCCGGAACCCGGCCAGGGCCATCTTGTCGGCCTCATCGCAGATGGCGATGGCGGAGTCGCGCCAGCGCGCCAGCTCGGTCGGGGTCGCGGTGATTTCGCTCATCGCCGAATCGTAGCCGCCGGAAGACCCGTCCGCGGCGCGGCGACGTTTGTGACACTCGGCGCTTCCGCGGGGGTCCCTTCGGGCTCGACACTGCGGGCACCGTAAGTGCGGAACCCGTCGCGCGACAGTCGGCTGGGCACGAGTGGAGGAAGCGATGGCTGGAACCCCATACCTGAGGCCGGGCTCGATCATGAGGTCGCTCATCGGCCCGATCATGATCCGGACCGGGCGCGTGCCGGTCCTGACGGTCGAGGGCCGCGTCAGCGGCCAACCCCGCAGCGTGCCGATTGGGGCGCCTGTCGATGTCGACGGACACAAGTACCTGCTTTCGGCGCGCGGCAAGACGCACTGGATCCTGAACCTGCGAGCCGCCGGCTGCGGCAGCCTGCGCACGCGCGGCGTGACGGAGTCATTCCGCGCGGTGGAGGTACTGGGCGACGAGCGCGATCGAGCGATCGCCACCTACCGCGCCACCTACGGCAAGCGCTTCGAGAAGGCCTTCGAGAAGCTGCCGAACGCCGCGGACCACCCGACTTTCAGGCTCGATGAGATAGCCGTCGTTCCCGCTCCCAAAGAACGGGGTCGCTGAGGCGGTCTACCCGGCGCCACCCGTCCCCGCGTCCGCCGCCTCATGATTGTCGGGGCACAGCCCGGCGCGTGACACGCTAGGTGTCACTGCGGGGCCCGAGACTGGCCCCAGGCGAGCTCGCCGACCACATCTTCAGCGTTTGCGCAACGGAGTCTCACCCGTGGATTCACCGAGCCTCGAGGATCTCGAGGCGTTCATCGTCGCCTCGAAACGGCTGAGCTACGTTGGCGGCGGAGCCCCGGTGCTCTCATACCGCCAGGGATCCCATGACCTGCAGCATGCCGACGGCGATTTCGTCTACCACGACTCCTACTTCGGCGGCACCGACTTCGCCGGCGAGGAGGTCGTCTACTGGCGCGGCCGGCCGGTCTGGGCGGAGAACTACTTCGGTCACATCCTCGCGCCGGACCAGATCACGGGCGAGCGAACCGGGCAGGTCATCAGGTCGAGCCTGACGAAGATGTACGCCGAAGGCCGGTTCCTGGGCGGCTTCGAGTCGACCGACGGCGATTGCGACTACCACGACACGAGCGTGGGCGACGCCACGTGGTTCCAGGGCCGCGAGTGGATCGACCGTGCCGGCCGCACCGTCTACGAGCTCCACTACCACGGCGGATTGGTGAGGGATTGAACGCCCTGACGAAATCGGGCGACACGGTCGAAATCGACCTTGCTGGCGCAGCCGACGCTCCCGAACTGGTGGCTACCCAGGTTCGAGCCTTCCACGATGACGCTCGACGCTTTGGGTCGGCCGTCGGCGGCGGCGAGCCCGGCGGTCCGCCCGGCTACGACTCGCCTGCCTGGCAGATCGAGCGGATGAGGTTCGGGCGCCACCCACACGATCCGCTGCTCGGGGGTCATCGTCGGCGGGATGATCGTGTTCGACATGGGTGCCCGTGTCTACAACCTGGGCCGCATCTGGATCGACCCGGACTTCCAGGACCGCGGCATTCGCCGGGCAGCGATCGCGTTCCTGCACGATGAGATCGGCCCCGGGCGCACGTGGACTCTCGATACGCCTTCCTGGGCGGTTCGTAACCACCACGTCTACGAGTCGATGGGCTATCGCAAGGTCGCCGAGCAAACTACGCCGGACGGCTGGGTCGAGTTCCTATATCGGAGAGATGCCCAGCCCAGCTAGATGCGGCCGGGGTCTCTCGACAGAGTCCCCTTGGCCGCAGCCACCTGGGCGCCGTACGTCAGTTGCAGAATCGGTCCGGAGGCAACTCGCCCGTGGACGGTCCGACATCGTCCGGTCCGCTTATGCGCAAGTCCGCCTCGATTACGATTGTGGCTGGATGGCCGTATCGCGCTTGACCCTGAGGGACATCCACCCGAACGGTGTGGGCGTCGCCGCCGGCGCGGACTGAAACGTCGACCGGGCCCGGCCGCAGCGCCACCAACAGAGTCGCGCAGGCGGATACGGTTGCGCTGCCCGAGAAAGCGAGGATGGGGGTGCCGTATAGTCCCCTTCCCTGCCAGCTCACGCCGGCCTCTTCATGGGCGTAGTTGAGGACCACGAGGTCCGTGGGCGAGGTGCAGGCGCACGCCGGAGTGGCCACCAGGAGTACGGCCTGGACAGCGATCACGACCGCCAAAACGACGCCAACGACCCCGACGGCGCAGCCGAACCGGCGTCGCGTCCGCCTGGCCGGCGAGGCATCCGTGCGGTCGAGCATGATCCCCCTTCCCTTGTGACACAACCCTGGCGGCGGGCCCGCACCGCCGATAACGCCATTGTGCTCCAGTCCTGACTGAGGTCGCCCGGCCGCGTGGGGCAGCGATTCTCGTCAGGCACTGCCGGCGACGGTGCCTGACTCTGTTGTGGGAGGGTTGCCGTCACTTACGCCCCTCGGAGGTGCTAGACCCCGGCTGTCACGGTTTGGGCACCTCATGCGCTGGGATAGATGGTTTCGCAGGTGCAGCGAAGCGTGATCCACGGCCTCCGCGGGTCACAATCACTACCTGCGCCGGCGGAGCTGCGGATAGCACGTCGGCTAGAGGTATCTGGCAGAAACCAGACATCGCGGAGGGCGCCGACCGGATCGGCTGTGGTGCGGCCTTATCGGCGTCGCAAACAAGCACCCGGTCCCCGCCCGCGGCGGCTCGGGAATCGGAAAGAAGGAGCTACTTGACTCCGGCGCCGGGCGGCCTCATCGACGCCCGCTGGCAAGTTCGGCCGCCCCGTATCCGCCTGCAGCGGGTCCTGGGCATGGAGACTCGGGCAGGAATCGGAAAGGGCGCCCCTCGCGGGACGCCCTTCCAGTGTTGTGGCGCGAGAGCCTACCGAGCGGCCTTGAGAGCCTCCGGCATGGGCTTGTGGAATTCAACCGGCTTGACGTACTTCTCGACGAGGGCGCGGCTGCCGGGAGTGCCGAGTTGCTTGAAGAGGAA
>PLNK01000023.1:0-668 GCA_003142755.1 Chloroflexota bacterium
CTCGAGCTGGCGTGCCCTGTTGGCGAGAGCCGGCACGCTCGACTGCAGATACAGGACCAGGAGACGGATCGCTTTCCAGTGATGCCCCTCGCCGGCGGGGATCTTGTAGCCGAGAGCGAACCCGATGGCCTCGCCCATCAGCATTGCGGCGTCCTCCACATCGCTGGCGGCCGTGCGGCTGCGGTATGAGCCCACGTCGTCGGCAGCTGATGCCAGATCCTCCCGGACGCCGTCCATGCAACTTCGGATGCGCTCGAACGGATCCTCAACGCCTTCGATGCAATGCTCGCGCAGGTGGGCAAACAGGTCCGCCTGAGTGACCACGTTGGGCATCGTCAGGTCTCCCTCAAGACGATGAGCGGGCCGGTCAGGACTTCGTGCAGGAACGCCGACTCACGCTTGGCATCGAACTCCTGCTCGTCGTAGATCGTCGGGTTGATCTCGCGCCCAAGGCTGTGGGCGGCAGCGGCAAGATCGCCGACGATGTCCGCCACCGCGGGGTCGGAGGCGCTGCTGACGACAAGGAGCAGGTCGATGTCGCTCGCAGAGCTTGCGGTCTTTCGGGCGAACGAACCGTAGATCGCGGCGTACTTGATGGACGACGAATCCACGATCCGCTGTGCCAGACGCTCAAACCCACCGAGGGTCTTGATGGCGATCGAGCGCAT
>PLNK01000023.1:763-2789 GCA_003142755.1 Chloroflexota bacterium
ATCGTTCGCATGTCGGATCGACGAAGCACGGCCTCATGAAAGCAGATGCCGCTTACCTGCGGCTTATCTGGACAACGATCGAGCGCCACGCAAGCGCGACTCGTCCTCCACCACCCGGAGACATAGACGGTCCGGTAGAAGCGGCCTGAGAGGCGTCCGGGCAATCTGCCGACCCAAAGGCCAGCGGCCCGAGCTAGGATGAGGGCGTCCCGTCAGGGCGCCGCAGGGGGTTTCGCAATATGGCCGAGCAGTTCGCCGTTCCGGTATGCCCGACGTGTGGCGCCACGATGGTCGCCCGCAGGCGTCACAGCGACGGGGAGCCGTTTTGGGGCTGCTCCCGATTCCCGCAATGTCGCGGCATACGCGAGGTTGTCGGCGGCATGCCGGCCAGGGGGCAGGCTTCCGTGCCTGCAGCCTCCACCGAGGCAGGCCGACGCCGCAACTTCCATTTCGACCGGGTTGTCCTCAGCTTCGCGGCAGTTGGGTTGGTCGTGGCCTTCGGGCTCATCGTCTCGGCGATGACGATTGCGCCGAAGACCTACGGCCTGGTCGGCGCCACCTACATATTCCTTGTCGCCGTGACCGTCATTCCCTCCCCGCTTCTTCGGCCCGGATACGCNNCCGACGCCTCATTGACGACCGACCATGACTTCGACCGGCTCCGAACGACCGACTCAACGTCGTGCAGCAGGCGGGTCTGCGCGAGCCGAATATGCACGCAGGCGCGCTCGCGACAGTGAGCTTTTGCGGCAAGCCCGACCTACTATCGTCGCGACTGGACTTGCCGCGGCTGCAGTTGGCCTCGTCCTGACCGCCTTCGGCCCGACTCCGACGGGCGGCCCGGAGCTGATCTATCGGATCGCCTACTTCTCGATCGTCGTCGCCGCCTGTGCAGCAACAGCGACCGCGTTGATCGCCATACCAGCCAGCACGGACGCCTGGCGCATTGGCGCTGAGGGCGAGGAATGGATCGGCGAAGTCCTGCGGCCGCTGGAGTCTCAAGGCTTTTTCATCCTCCACGACCGATCTATGCCCCGCTCGAGGGCCAACATCGACCACATCGTGGTCGGGCCGCCCGGGGTCTTCGTCGTCGAAACCAAGCACTACACAGGCAAGCTCAGCGAGCGACGCAAGCGCGACTTCGTGGCTCAGGCCAAGCGCGAGGCGGCCGCCGTGGCGATCGTTGTGTCGCCGGTTCCCGTGACGCCCTTCGTGTGCATCCTGGAAGAGGTCGACCTGGGTTGGTTCACGCAAGAGGTCGATGGCGTGCGGATAGTGTGGCCGCACCAGCTCGCTACAGAGCTGCGCTATGCCCCGATCCGGCTCACGTCAGACCAGGTCCATTGGTTGGCCGACCGGATCGACCGGTCGATCTTGGGCCGTTCGGCCTCGGATAGCTCGAGCTTGGCCAGCCGGCCTTCGTAGTAGATCGGCACCGTGGCGCCGTCTTCGACCGCGCGAGCGATGTCGTAGATGCTGATGTAGTCGCCGAATACTGCCCGCGTGTTCGTCCGCGCGAAGCTGGCCTGCGGCAGGGCGTCGCGCATGTGGCGGGCGAAGCCGTCGATGAAGTCGTACTCGCTGCGGTGGGCCTCGTCGGCGATGACGACGATGTTGCGCCGGTCCGAACGCGCCAAGTCAGTGCTTCACCGCAAGCCGTGGAGCGCCAGGGCGGCCAACATGGACAAGCTCAGAAGGACGATGGCGCTCGCCAGCGCGAACCCGAGTCCCCAGCCTAATCCTTGAACCAGGTGGTACTGGAAACCTGGGAGCGGGCGGACGTAGTCGACTGGATCGACGCGCGGAAGAGCCCCGGCAAACGCGACGCCGCAACTCGAGCAGTAGCGATCGCCGGCCGAGACATTGCGCCCGCAGTCGGCGCAGATCCTTGCGTTGCTTGCCGGTACCGTTCCCGGCTCTGGGTGTGGCCTTCTGTACTGGCTCATCGCCCCTCCACTCGACTAGTTGGCGTGGTCTACGCCGCGGCCCAATGCTGGGATAGAACTTCGGCTTGTTCTAGGACGGT
>PLNK01000045.1 GCA_003142755.1 Chloroflexota bacterium
GGCCCCGGCGCGGGCACTCGGCCCCGGGCGGGCAGTTTCCCAATTCCCGCCAGATGAACATGGAGCAAGGGTCATGGCCCAAGCGGCCCGTCATCGCGTGCTGCACCGGCGCGCGAGTCCGGGTTTGGCTTCCCGGAGGACGTTTTCGCTGGCCGGAGGGGCCCAGGGCGGCGCTTCGATGCCCTGAGCCGGCGCGACCTCTGCCCAATGTCGTCGTGGTGGGAAATCGGCAAGAACCAGATGCCGCGAAGGTCGCCGGAGGGCCGCCGCAGCCAGTCGTGGACCGTGGCTTGTCGATCCGGTAGTGCGGCTCGGAAGGTGGCACCGTGTCGTGCAACGACGTGGCGGTGGGTGCTCAGCTCCGGCAGGACCAGCACGACACCCACGAGGAGGGACCGCCACCCCAGCTCGGCGGCCGCCAGATTCGGCAGCAACCGGCGCTTCCGATCGAGCGTGGACAGCAGGTCCTGCAGATCCCAGATCCGAGTCTTGGTCTCGACAATGAGCAGCGCGGATAGCGACGGGTGCCAGGCGAGGATATCGACGGAGCCGCGTTCGCCGTAGTGGTTGAATGAATGCTCGGGCGCGGCTGCCCAACCAAGAGGCGACAGTGTCGACGCCACCTGCTCGACCATCGCCGCGTGAGCCCGGTCACGCAGGCGGTCTACCTCGGGCGTGCGCCAGCCGAGCGACGCGATCGACGGCATTCCCATGGCCCGACTGATCGCCCGAAGCGAGCCGACCGTCATGCCATCGACAAGGCCGCGCTCCAGCCGAGAGACGGACTGGCGGCTGACGCCGGCGCGGGTCGCCAGGTCTTCCTGTCGAAGGTTGCGGGCGAGGCGGACGCTCTGAACCAACCGGCCGACCTGCACGTCGTCGCTCATGGCGAGGAGTCTGGCGGCCGGCGCTGGCCTGCGACTTATCGGCGAATTACCCGCGTATCATCCGAGGCGATTCCCGACTATGCCGACGCAACGAGGTGCCGCGATGACCACCGAAGCGCCCACTCCGGCCGCAGTCCCCACACTGAACATGGTCATCGGCGGCAAGCGAGTGGCCGCCGCGAGCGGCGACACGTTCGACGTCGTCAGCCCCGTGACCGGCGCGGTAATCGCCCGCGTCGCGAAGGGCGGCGCCGAGGACGTGGACCGCGCCGTCAAGGCCGCCCAGTCCGCCTTCGACGGGGAGTGGCAGACGTGGAGCCAGACCCGCCGCGGCCAGACCCTCGCCCGCTTCGCCGCGCTGATTCGCGACCACCTCGAGGAACTCGCCCGTCTCGAGAGCAAGAACATGGGCAAGCCCATCAGCTCGGCCCGCTGGGAGATCGGCGCCGTGGCCAACGTGATGGAGTACTGGGCCGGGGCCGCGAACAAGCTCATGGGCGAGACGATCCCCGTCTCCAAGCCCGGCTTCGACTTCACCCTGCGCGAGCCGATCGGCGTCGTGGGCTTGATCGTGCCGTGGAACTTCCCGCTCATGCTGGCCAGCTGGAAGATGGGCCCGGCCCTCGCCGCCGGCAACACCGCCATCCTGAAGCCTGCCAGCTACACGCCGCTGACCGCGCTCCGTGTCGCCGAGCTGGCCCTGGAGGCGGGCTTTCCCCCGGGCGTGCTCAACGTCGTGACCGGTCCGGGCGCCACGGCCGGAGCCGCAATCGCCGCGCATCCCGGCATCGGCAAGGTGGCCTTCACCGGCGAGACGGCCACGGGGCAGGAGATCATGCGAGCGGCCGCCGGCAACATCAAGAAGGTCAGCCTCGAGCTGGGCGGCAAGAGTCCCAACGTGGTCTTCGCCGACGCCGACATCGAGCGCTTCGCGGCCGAATCCCCCTACAGCGTCTTCGACAACTGCGGCCAGGACTGCTGCGCCCGGGCCCGGATCATCGTCGAGCGCTCCGTCCACGACCGTGTCGTCGAGCTGTTCGCGGCGGCCACGGCGAAGGTCAAGGTGGGCGACCCGGACGATGAAGCCACAGAAGTAGGGACGATGGTCAGCTTCCGGCAGCGCGAGACGGTGCTCGACTACATTCGGATTGGGCGGGAGGAAGGCGCGCGGGTGGTTGCAGGTGGCGGAATCCCGGCTGAACCGGCGTACGCGCAAGGCGCTTACATCCAGCCGACCGTTTTCGAAAACGTCACCTCCCGCATGCGCATCGCCCAGGAGGAGGTTTTCGGCCCGGTCGTCGTCGTCATCCCCTTCGACACCGAGGAGGAGGCGGTTCGGCTGGCCAACGACACGCCCTACGGCCTGTCGGGCTCGATCTGGACTCGCGACATCGCCAGGGCGATCCGGACCGTGAAAGCCGTGCGGTCGGGCGTCATCTCGGTCAACTGCAACTCGAGTGTCCACACCGAGGCGCCGTTCGGCGGCTACAAGATGTCGGGTGTCGGCCGTGAGAACGGCATGCACGCCCTCGAGCAGTACACGCAGATCAAGAACGTCTACATCGATCTGAGCTGACGTCCGTGGCCCGAACGTGACTCAGCCGAAGACGATCTGGGCGGCCGCACGCTCTGGTGGGGGTTGACGTGGCCGCACGCCGCCGATGGCTTCCACCCGCGGCCCCGGCCGGGGCCCCCGGCGCCGGATCGATGGCCTCGATCGATCCTTCCCGGCGCCGGCGGGGTCATACTGGCAGGCGGCGTCCCGGCGGATACGCGCGCCGGCGGGCCAGATGAGAGGTTGAGGGTGACACTGGGTCAAGGCGCAGAGGTACCCACCTGCGGGTTCTGCGGCGCGAAGCTGATCTTTCGCGGCCAGACGAGCTGCCAGTCCTGCGGCAGGGTATTGACCGGACGAACCGACGCGTCTGTCGTGGCGCCCGCCGCCGCGCCCGCCACGTCGCCTGCGGCGCCGCCGACGGCGGACTCCGCGGGGGCGAACGTCGAGCCTGCCACGATCCCCACGCCCGAACCGCCGGCCGCCGAGCCACCAACCTCTTCCTCCACCTCCACCCGGTTCTTCCGCTCATTCGCCCTGCCGCCCTCGACTCTGATGCCGCCGACGACATCGCTGGCCGATTCGTCCGCGCCGGCGGCGTCCCAGATGCTGTCGCTTCGGACGGTGACTCCCGCCGACGCCGCCGCCACGGCCACGGGCGCGCTCGCCGGCGAGGCTCCGCGCTCGACGGTCGCCCAGCCGACTCCCGGCCAGCCCACGCCGATCCAGCCGGCCCCGGTGCACCCGTCGGCCGGCCAGCCAGGTGACGCCCGGCGCTCGGGCGGCTCCCACAGACCGCCACCGCAGACGTGGGGATCGCCGCGGCCGCAGCCCGGCAGCGGAGGTCCCGGCTCGGTCTGGCCCGGGCAGGCACCCGGGGCATACCCGCCCCACCCGCCCGAGGGGAGCGCGCGAGGGAGGAACGCCAGTCGCAGGAGCGGCACCGGCTGCGGCGTTTGGCTCGTAATCGGCATCGCCGTGGTGATCGTGCTGTCGGCCATCGGCGGCTTGGGCAGCCCGCAGACCGGCTACTCGGAGGGAACGGCGATTGACTTCGGCAACCAATACCCGGTCGCGCAGGCCACGACCGAGTCAACGTTTGTGCCCGTGGCGTTCCCGTCAATCGACCCTCTGGTCGCGGTTGGCGGGCCGGCAGAAGCCCGGATCGACCACACCGCGACCCTGCTGCCCGACGGCCGGGTGGTGGTCGTCGGGGGCGTTTCCACCAGCAGGGGCTCAGCCATCGCCCCGACATCGATCGAGACGTACGACCCGGTGACGCGCTCGTTCTCCAAGACCGGCTATCTGGTGACGGGACGCTCGGATCACACCGCCACGCTCCTGGCCGATGGCACGATTCTCATTGCGGGCGGCAAAGCCGTCGGCGGGTTTCCGCTCGACTCGGCCGAGATCTACGATCCGAAGACAGGCACGTCGCGCGCGACGGGTTCGATGACCTCGCCAACCTACTCGGCTTCGGCGGTCGCGCTCGACGACGGCAGAGTCCTCCTTGTCGGCGGCTATGGAAATGGCGACGTGCCCGCGGGCGCCGAGTTGTACGACCCAGCGAAGGGCACGTTCGGCCCCGCCGGGGGGACCTACCCGGGCTCCGGCCAGGTATCCGCGGCCAAGCTCGACGACGGCCGCGTGCTGGTTGCCGGAGGCTACGTGTCGGGTGAGGCGCTCGATTCGGCCGCTATCTACGACCCCGCCTCCGACGAATTCCAGCTCACGGGCTCGATGCTCGAGGCTCGCAGGCAAGCCACCTCATGCCTGCTGGCCTCGGGCCAGGTCCTGATCGTGGGCGGCACCGATCTCTGGCAAATGCCCAGCTCCACGGCCGAGATGTTTGACCCGGCTTCGGGTGCCTTCATGAAACTGGCCCAGTTGGACGACGTTCGAATGTTCAGCACCGCGACAGTGCTGCTGGATGGCTCGGTGCTCATCGCCGGGGGCACCGACTCCTCCGGCGCCCCGATTGCGACCGTCGAACGGTTGGACCCCACAACTGGCATCTCGACGCCGGTCGGAACGATGGCCCTGCCCAGGGCGGGTCACACGGCCACCCGTCTGCTCGATGGGACGGTCCTGCTGGTGGGCGGCTCCGAGTCGACCGCCGATGCCGCCGTCTACGACCCGAGCGGGCGGCTGGTGAGCTCTCCGAGCGCCAGTCTCGCTCCGGAAAGCCCGTCGCCCGGCGCCAGCGTCGCGACCGATGCCTCGTCGAGCCCGTCGCCCGACGCCAGCGCCGCTACCAGCCCGTCGNNCCGTCGTAGATCCCCTCGGCTCCCGCGTCGAGCCTGAAGTAGTCGGCGGCTTTGCCGCGCGGGTTGACCGGGGCGGTGCATCCCGTCGACTCGGGCGGCCGAGTCGCTGGTTCCAGAGCCCACTGGACCCCACTCCAACACCCCCATCCAAACGATCACCGGCCTGGTGTTGTGACCATCGTCCCATTGCGGCGTGTCACCTGTGTCGGAGACTTTTTGGCGCGTGCAACCAGTAGAGGTGCGGTGATATGGCGAGTCGGCGGACTCCCAGTCGGCGAAACCCCGGCCGCCCGGGCGAGCCTGAAATCAGAACTCCTGAGGAGGGCGTCGGCGTCCCCGAATCGAGCAGTCAGGCGTCCAGCAGCGAGCCCGTGACGGGTCAGACAAGCGCCGTTGCCGCCGCCCCAGCCGCGGCCGCTGCCTCAGCCGCTGCCGCGGCTGCCGTTGCCGCCGTCAGCGCCGCGATCAAGGCGACGACCGCCTCCGCGGCTCGTGCCGTGCCCGTGCCCGTACCCGCCACGCCCGCGGTCGCCGTACCCGCCCGCCTCGCGGCCGCGCATGAGGGCTCCGTCGCGGACCGCGCCCGCGCCGCCCTCGAGCCGATCATCCACGCCCAGACC
>PLNK01000017.1 GCA_003142755.1 Chloroflexota bacterium
GCGCGGCCCGTCGGGTCGGTGACTTTGGTCTGCCGACCCAGCAGGTCGTACTCGTAGCGGGTGATCGCGCCCGCGGGATCGGTCGCGCTCAGGACTTCGCCGTGGGCTCCGTAGCTCGAGCGAGTGATGTAGCCGTCGGGGTCGGTGGCGGTCAGCTGGTTGCCGTCGCCATCGTAGGTGTAGCTCGTGACCCCGCCCGCGGCGTTGGTCGTGCTCGCGACGAGGCCGCGCAGATCGTAGGTCTGGCTCGTGACCCCGCCCGCGGCGTCGGTCGTCGTGGCGAGATTGCCGAAGCCGTTGTAGGTATAGGTGGTGGTGTTCCCCGCGGCGTCGGTCGTGGTCGCGATGCGGCCGTCGGCATCGTATGTGGTGGAGCTGACCGCGCCCGTCGGGTCGGTGACGCTCGTCACCCGCCCGGCACCGTCACGGCCGTAGGTCGTGGCCTTGCCCGCCGGATCGGTAACGCTCGCGAGGAACCCGAGCGTGTCGTAGGCATAGATTGTCGTGTCGCCCGCGGGATCGGTGCTCGTAGCGAGGTTGCTTGCGGCGTCGTAGGTGTAGACGGTCGCATGACAGAGGGGATCGGTGCTCGTGGCGAGGCGGCCCGCGCCGTCGTATGTGTAGACCGTCGCGTGTCCGAGTGGATCGGTTTCGGAGGTCAGCCGGCCCGCGGTGTCGTAGCCATAGTGCCAGAGCTTTCCGTCCCGATCGGTCCGGCTCGTCATGTTGCCCGCGCCGTCATAGCCGTAGCTCTCGATAGCGCCCGTGGCATCGGTAACCGCGGCGAGCGTGCCGTTGGCACTCCAGCGGTAGGTCGTGATGCCGCCGTTGGGATAGGTCCAGGTCAGCGGGTAGCCGTAGGCGTCGTAGGTAAGGCCGATCGTGTTGCCGTTGGCGTCGGTGAACCCGGTCAGGTTGCTCTTGTCGTCGTAGGTCGCGGCCCAGATGCCACCCGCCGGATCGGTCCGGCTGGCGACGTTGTGGTTGGCGTCATACGCGTACTTGGTAGTCGCCGTCTTGCCGTCGGCGATGACGTCGACTTCGACGAGATCGCCCGCGGCGTTGAAGGATGAGAGCGTCGTCTGCTTGCCGGTGGCGTCGGTGACGCGCTCCTGGCGCAGGTTGGGGTCCGAGGCTACGAGGGTCTTGTTGCCCGCGGCGTCGGTGATCGAGCTGATGCGCCCGGCGGCGTCGTAGGCGACGGTCTCGAACGGATGCCCGTTCGGATCGATCGTCTTCGTCAGGTTGTGAGCGCCGTCGTATTCGTAGGTGACGACGTTGCCGCGCTCGTCGGTGACCGTCGCGAGGTCGCCGGCGGGGTTGTAGGCGTAGACGACCGTCGAGCTGTCGGGCTTGGTCAGCTTGGTGATGCGGCCCGAGGCGTCGCGGGTGAACGTGATCGACGGCCCGAGCGAGCTGTGGACGCCCGACGAGTCGACGCTGACCGTGTTGCCCGTTCGGTCGGTCTCAGAGACGAGGCCGCTCGCGGTGTCGAGGACGTAGACCGTCCCATCCTTGGCGGTCAGGGTGAACCGCGTCGGCGCGTAGACGCTCGAACCGGACATTCCTGCGTAGAGGTTGCCGTCACCCTTGTATGTAACGGTCGAGTCGCCGACGGCTTCGAGCTTGGAGGTGGAGCCCGACCGAGCGGTGAAGGCTGCCGAGCCGAACCAGAACAGGTTCGAGCCGCCGGCCGGGGTGAAGTCGAATGTCTCGGTGTGGCCATCGGGCCAGACCACGGTCACGAAATGCGGGCGAGCCGTCGCCCAGGCCATGATGCAAAGACCGAGGGCGCAGCTCGATTCATACTGGCTCCAGCCACCCGCGCCGAGGGCGCCGTTGGCATAGACACCGAAGTTGGCGACGCCGAGCTGCCAGCCGACGCCGAAGGCGCCGGTCGACTTGTCGAAGGAATCGTAGGTGCGCTGGACCTGGATCGGGATGCCGCCGACCGGGACGTTGGCGTCGGTGTATGTGACCTGATATCGGCCGAGCTTGAGGTTGCCGTCGACTACCACGTCGACGCTCGTGCTCAGACCCACGCCACCAGAGCCGTAGGCGGTCACGGTGATCGTGTAACCGCCGTTGGCGAGGACCGTCGGATCAAAGGTCGCGAGCGTCGCTGGCGGCGTACCGCTGCCCGAAGCGAGGATAACTGGTGTTGCTTCTGTCCCGTGGCGGCTGTATGAGACCTGCCAGCTGGAGATCATCTGGCCGGCCGGCGGCGTGAATGACGCGGTTATCGGTGTGGGTGCGGTGATCTCCGCGCCGTCGACCGGGGAGACCGATCCGATGATCGGTGGCGCTGCCGCGCCACCCTGAACCCAGCTCTGTGCGACGGTGTTGGAAAGTGCCGGCATCCCATCGAGGATGGCGTACGCCTGGAGCTGATCCGTGCCGGTATTGGAGCCCACATACGTGAAGCTGGCGAGCCCGCGAGCGTCGGTCGTGGCTGGGACCTGGCCGACGTTCGCGCCGCTGATATCGAGCTTCACCGGCAGGTTCGCTATCGGGGCACCGGCGGCGTCCATGGCGCTGACGCTGAAGGTCTTGGGGGTATTGACGCCCCCAGCGGAAGTCATCGTCGGCGAGAGCGCCAGCGTTCCAGTGGGCGTTACTCCCTGGCCGGTCGAGTGCATCCGGACAGTCAGGCAGAGCGAGGCATCCCAGGTCTCGTCGTAATCGACCTCATACCGATATATGCCCGGAGCCGGGAAGTGGACCTTGATCGAATAGGGCTGGGGCCCGGTGTTGTGGTTGAAGGTGCCCATGATCGGGTAGCTCTCGAAGCCCGTGAGGCCCGAGGCCGGCGCGTTGTACATGATGTTGCCGGGCAGTGCCGTTGCGCCGTCGCCGATGCCGAAGATGAAGCCATCGTCGGATAGGACGTCGAAGGTGTAGTCGCCTGCCGAACCGATCGTGTACGAGCCGGTGAAGACGGCATCGAACGAGCCGAGGTTTCCCGACCCGGCTTGCTGGCCGTTGCCGGCGGCGACAATGGTGCCTGTGTAGTTGCCGGCAAGATCAGTCGTTATGTCCGTGAAGGGCCGGGTCCACTCATTCACGCCCGACGCGTTGTTGGCCACGGTGCCGGCCACGGGATCGAAGTTGATCGTGGGGAAGTCCTGCTCGAAGACGGGCGTGCTCGCGGAGGTGGCCAGGAACGGATCGCCGAAGTAGTTGTTGGTGAAGAAGCGTCCGTGGATCGTGGTGGTGGAGACCGTCTGAACCGGCGCGATCCAGATCGCGGTCGCGGTGTTCGAGGCGAGCGAGCCAGCCACGGCCTGCGCGATGTCGGTGCCCGCATAAGTTCCCGTGTAGGTGTACGTGGCGGTGCCGTCGGCGCCCGTGGTGAGGTTGGCAGTGGCGGCATTTGGTCCGGCGACGGTCAGTGCTATGGCCACTCCAGCGACGGGTTGGCCGTTGGAATCGGTGGCTGTGACGGTGAACTCATAGGAGCTGTTGAGGGGCAGCGGCCCGCCGGATTGGGGCGAGAGGGTGAGGAGTGTGGTTGTGACCCCGTTGACGCTGATCGTGCCGTCGAGGTAGCTGAAGGTGTAGTTGGCAGCGGCGGCGCCTGTGCAGCTCGAGGGGTAGGTGCCGGCGGGGCTGGCGCCCGTGGCCGTGGTCGAACACGTAGGTGCGGTCGTCAGGACCGACGGACCATCGCCGTTGACCCAGCCACTGTAGGCAGGCGTGAT
>PLNK01000158.1 GCA_003142755.1 Chloroflexota bacterium
GGTCGCGGTGTGCGCATACCGAGCGCTCGGCATAGACTCGGTCGAACTGAACGAGCCGTGGGGAGCCGCGGTCATGGTTGGCGTTGGCGTTGGCGTTGCTGCGGGCGCATCAGTCGGCGTCGCGGTGGACGTAGTCGTGGCCGTCGCCGTTTGGCTATGAGAGCTAACTCCACTCGAGGCGGGGGTAGACGCGCTCGGGGTGGGGGCCACGCAACCGGCCACCGCAAAGAACATGACCGCTGCCATCGCGGCGCATTTGCGCCGACCTCGTGAGTTGGCGAACATCGACACCCTAGCTGCCCTCCTCTTGATCAATGCTAGGCCTCAGGGACGCCGCCTTCGCGGCGCGTGTGATGGGCGTGACGGCCAGCAGGCCCAGCTCCGCAGCCGGCGGGAAGACACGAGCTGGCGCGGTCCGGGTCTGGGTCTGGATCCGGGAAACCCACGGACGTTAGGTGGTGTCCGTCGCAGTGGTGAACGGGAGCCCGATCAGCGTGCGGCTGTCCCGAGCAACGCCCCGATCCCATACGTTGCGACGGCTGCCAAAAGGCCCAGCGCCGCTTGCCCTAAACCCGATCGAACCGGATGGCGGTGAGTGAGGCGACTTACGCCCAACCCGACGACGAGCTGCCTTGACGTCGATGCCCCGAGACTCGGCTACTTCTCAACACCCGAGAACACGATGCCGCGCATGAAGAATCGTTGCGCTACGAAGAAGACCGCCACCGGCACGAGAAGGGCGATGAACGAACCCGCCTCCAGAATCCCGGGCCCGTTCGTGCCGCCCTGCTGGAGAGTGAAGGTGAAGTAGTTCACGCCAAGCGACACGGGGTATCGGTCGGCATTGCCGGCCAGGTAGATCAAGGGGCCCATGAAGTCGTTCCACGAGAAGAAGAACTGGAACAGCCCGACCGCGACGATCGCCGGAAGCGCCTGCGGAATGATGACCGACCTCAATATGCGCAGCGGGCCGGCCCCATCGACCATGGCAGCCTCGTCGAGGTCTCGAGGAAGGGCCATGAAAAACTGTCGCAGCAGGAAGATGTAGAGCGCGTAGCCGAAGAAGTTCGGCAAGATGAGCGGCAGGAAGCCTTGGGTCAAGCCCAACGCTCGGTACAGGATGAACTGAGGAATCAGCGTCACCTGATACGGGATGAGGACCGAACCGATCAGGACCAGGAACAGTACGTCGCGGCCCGGGAACCTGAACCGAGCGAACCCGTACGCGACCACCACGCACGATAGGACCGCTCCAATGGTGGAGAAGCCGGCGATGATCGCGGAGTTGAGCAGCCAGGTGGCCATTCCTCCGGGCCCGGTCTTGGTGATGTTTCCGGCCCAGTCGATCGCGGTCGCGAAGTTGTCGAGCGTGACTCGCGGGTCCCAAACTCGGCTCAGCCTGCGCGTGTCGATCAAGACATCGACCTGCTTGTTCGCGGCCGGGTCGATGAAGACGCTGGGCTGGCTGTACACAGAAAGGTCATCCAGCAGGGCGAGGTTGCCGTAGCCCGGCACCGAGTACACAGGAAGCGTTGGGTCCTCCTGTGAGGCGTCGACCGGATCGCCACTCGGAGTGAACTTCCCGGTGGCTCGGTCGCGTTTGATGGGCCGGTAGGTGCACAGCTGCGAATCGGTGCATTGGTACGTGCGGGCGACGGCCGGGTATACGGGTGCCCCACGCGCCGCGCCGACACCCGGGGCGCCAAACGCCCCGGAAAGCGCGTACAGGAAGGGCAGCAGGAACATCACGCACAGCACTCCGGCCACCACCGTGAACGCCGTTCGGGATGTCAGCTGGCGCATGAACCGGTTCAGTTTGGAGCGACGCCTGGCCGGTCTCCGCCGAGATCGCGTCGGCGCGGCAGGCTCGGACTCGGCGGGCGCAGGCTCGTCCTCGCCCTCGGTCGCTGGCTGGATTGCCGAAGGCACCGCGACAGGCGCCGCAGGCTCGGACTCGGCGGGCGCAGGCTCGTCCTCGCCCGTGGTCGCTGGCTGGATTGTGGTCGGCGCCGCGGGCTCGAGCGCGGTCGGCGCAGGCTCGTCCTCGCCAGGCGCAGTCTCGCCTTCGCCCGTCGCCTTCGAGGTCGTGGCATCGGCTCCGGCGTAGTAGACCCAGCGCCTGGCGGTCCAGAACAGAACCACTGAGATAGCGATCACCACCACGAACAGGATCCAGGCCAGGGCGCAGGCCCTACCCATGGCGTTTTCGCCCCAACCGATGTTGTACAGGTTGAGGTTCCAGACGTTGGCTTGATCGCCTCCCCGCCCGTTTGAGCTCCACAAGAAGGCCTGGGTGAAGTACCCCGCCACCCCGATGATGCTCAGGATGAGGCTGTAGAAGAGCATCGGCGAGATCATCGGCAAGGTCACGTGGCGGAAGGTCTTCCAGGCGCTTGCGCCGTCGACCCGCGCGGCCTCGTACAGCCGGGTGGGAACGGCCTGCAGCCCGGCCAGGAAGATCAGCGTCATGTTGCCGATGCCCCACACGCTCATCAGGATCAGCCAGGGCAACGTCCAGGACCTGTCGGTGAACCAGCCTGTCGGATAGACGGTGGCCAGGTAGCTGAACACCGGAAGGTGGCTGAGTGTCTGGGCGAGGCTCGTCGAGGTGGACCGCAGCCAGGCTATGGGCATGCCTTGGGCGCCCGAGACGAAGCCGAGCCAGATGAACACGCTCGCCGTGACCGGGATCTGGACTGGCAGGAAGAAGAGCGTCCGGAACACTCTCTTGCCGACGAGGAGCCGGTGATTGACGAGCAGTGCGATCCCCAGCGCCGTGACGATCGACAACGGCAGGCTCACCGCCGCGAACTTGATCGTGAGAAACGCCGAGTTCAACGTGGTCGGGTCAGACGCGGCCCAGGCGTAGTTGCCCAGTCCAACCCAACGGATCTTCTCCGGATTCAGAATGTCGTAGTTCGTGAACGACAGCACCAGCGAGGCGATGATCGGGATCGCCGTGAGCACCAGCAGACCGACCATCCAGGGGCTGATGAGGAAGAAGCCCCAAACGGCCTCGCGTACGGACGCTCTCGGTCCACGATGCGACCGTCGCGGCCGCATCGTCCTTGCCGAAAGCTCTTCGATCCGAGCCGTCATTGGCGCAACTCCCATGCCGTCCTGTGTCGTGATGTCGGTCCGCAAGAATAGCGCGACGGAACTGTCCACTCCGCCAGCACGCATTGATGCTGTGGGCAGGACTCACGAGCCCCAGACGTCGATGCCCGATCGCGACTCGCGTGACTCGCTACTTCTCGACTCCCGAGACCACGATGCCGCGCAGGAAGAACCGTTGCGCTACGAAGAAGACCGCCAGCGGCACGATCATGACGATGATCGAGCCGGCCTCCAGGATCCCGGGCCCGTTCGTGCCCCCCTGCGGCAGAGTGAACATGAAGTAGCCAACGCCAAGCGACATGGTGTACAGGGCCGACTGGCCGCTCAGGTAGATCAAAGGCCCCATGAAGTCGTTCCACGAGAAGAAGAACTGAAACAGCGCGACCGCGACGATCGCCGGAAGCGCCTGCGGAATGATGACCGATCTCAGTATGCGCAGATGACCGGCCCCGTCGACCATGGCCGCCTCGTCGAGGTCTCGCGGAAGGGCCATGAAGAACTGCCGCAGCAGGAAGATGAACAGCGCGTTGCCGAAGAAGTTCGGCAAGGTGAGCGGTAGGAAGCTCGAGGTTAAGCCCAGCGTGTGGTACAGGATGAACTGAGGGATCAGCGTCACCTGATACGGGATGAGGACCGAACCGATCAGGATCAGGAACAGTACGTCGCGGCCCGGGAACCTGAACCGAGCGAACCCGTACGCGACCAGCACGCACGATAGAACCGCCCCAATGGTGGACAAGCCGGAGACGATCACGGAGTTGAGCAGCCAGGTGGCCATACCTCCGGGCCCGATGGGGGTGAACACTCCGGCCCAGTTGATCGCGGTCGTGAAGTTGTCAAGCGAGATGCTGAAATCCCAGACCCGGCTCAGCGTGCTCGTATTGACGGAGACGTCGACCTGCTTGTTCGCGGCCGGGTCGATGAAGACGCTGGGCTGGCCGTACCCTGAAAGGTCGTCCAGCAAGGCGAGGTTGCCGCGCCCCGGCACCACATACACCGGAAGCGTTGGGTCCGCCTGCTGGGAGACGTCGACCGGCGACCCATTCGCAACGGTCTTCCCTGTGGCCCGGTTGAGGGAGACGGGCTGGTAGGTGCATAGCTGCGAATCGGTGCATTGGTACGTGCGTGCGATGGCGGGGTATATGGGCGCCCCACGTGTCGCGGAGCCCGTACTCGAGGCGTCGAACGCGGCGACGAGCGCGTACAGGAAGGGCGCCAGGAAAACCACGCACAGCGCCGCGGTCACGACCGTGAACGCGGTTCGAGATGTCAGCTTGCGCATGAACCGGTTCAGTTTGGAGCGGCGCCTGGCCGGTCGTCTCCGCCGGGGTCGCGTTGTCGCGGCCGCAGGCTCGGCAGGCACAGGCTTGTCCTCGCCCGCGGTCGGCTCGGTCAACGCGGCCACAGGCTCCGTGGCGATCGGCACCGCGGGCGCGGCTTCGATAGCCGTCGCTTGCTCGAGCACGAAAGGCGCCGCGGCAGGCACCGAAGGCTCGAGCGCGGTCGGCGCCAAAGGCTCGGACTCGCCAGGCGAAGGCTCGCCTTCGCCCGTGGTCCCCTTCGAGGGCGCCTTCGAGCTCGTGGCATCGGCTCCGGCGTAGTAGACCCAGTGCCTGGCGGTCCAGAACAGAACCACCGAGATGGCGATGACCACCACGAACAGGATCCAGGCCAGGGCGCAGGCCTTACCCATGGCTTCATTGCCCCAACCGATGTTGTAGATGTTGAGGTTCCACACGTCGGTTTGGCCGCGTCCCCTCGAGTTCGAGCTCCACAAGAACGCCTGGGTGAAGTAACCCGCCACCCCGATGATGCTCAGGATGAGGTTGTAGAAGACCATCGGCGAGATCATCGGCAGGGTCACGTGGCGGAAGGTCTTCCAGGCGCCTGCGCCGTCGACCCGGGCGGCCTCATACAGCCCGGTTGGAACGGCCTGCAGCCCGGCCAGGAAGATGAGCGTCATGTTGCCGACGCTCCACACGCTCATCAGGATCAGCCAGGGCAGCGTCCAGGTCTTGTCGGTAAACCAGCCTGTCGGATAGACGGTGGCCAGGTAGCTGAACACCGGAACGTGGCTGAGCGTCTGGGCGATGCTCGTCGAGGTGGACTGCAGCCAGGCGATGGGCATGCGGTTGGCGCCCGAGACGAAGCCGAGCCAGATGAACACGCTCGCCGTGACCGGGATCTGGACAGGCAGGAAGAAGAGCGTCCGGAACACTCTCTTCCCGGCGAGCAGCCGGTTATTGACGAGTAGCGCGATCCCCAGCGCCGTGACCATCCCCAGCGGCATGCTCAGAGCCGCAAACTTGATCGTGAGCAAGGCCGAGCTCAACGTGGTCGCGTCAGACGCGGCCCAGGCGAAGTTGTCCAGTCCAACCCAGCGGATCTTTTCCGGATGAAGAATGTCGTAGTTCGTGAACGAGAGCACCAGCGAGGCGATGATCGGGATCGCCGTGAACACCAGCAAACCGACCATCCAGGGACTGATCAGGAAGAAGCCCCAACGCGCCTCCCGTACGGACGCTTTCGGTCCACGGAACGACCGCGCCGGCCGTACCGTATTGGCCGGAAGCTCTTCAATCCGAGCGCTCATTGGCGCAACTCCCATGCGGTCCGGTGTCGCGATGGCGGTTCGCAAGAATAGCGTGACGGAACTATCCACTCCGCCAGCGCGCAGCGATGCTGCGGGGTTCGGAGAGCGCACCAATAGTAGTTCTTAACTACCTTAACCGTTCCTGAATGGCGGACACAGCGGCTCTAGGAGCGTTCGAATCCCTTGGGGTCACAACCTCGGATTCGATCAGGTCGCCGCTTCCTGCTACTCCCGGACCAGATGGCCAGCACGTCCCGCCGGAGAACATCGGGAGGACTCACAGGCTTGGGGCAGGTGGATTCCAGGCCGGTGGAACAAGGCTGAGCGAGCGATCGGGACGGACTGCTCGCGATCAATCTACCTACCCCGATCCGGACCATCCCGACTTTGCTTGCGACCTCGGACGGGTGTCGGAGATTGCGAGAACCAGCGGGCGTTCCGATACGGATTTCGATTTGACACCAGCCCAGGCGCCCGCTACTGTCGGGGACACTGACATGGATCACATCTTCTTCTTTTACCGCTACCCGGCATGACCGTTCCCGGAGCCTAGGCCCGGGATCGCGGGTCGTGCCGGGTGCAGCAGAGGCATCGCCTCTGCTTTTTTGTTGCCCTACCGACACCGCGCTCCGGCCAGGCCGGAGTCGCCAGCAGGTTCCGAGCCTACCCGGCATGGAGGACCGCCACATGATCATCGTCATGGCGATGGGCGCCACTGAGCAGGAAGCCAACAACGTCCGCGACCAGCTGCGCCAGTACGACCTCACGCCCCACGACAACTACGGCACCCAGCGAGTTGTAATCGCTGTCCTGGGCGATGTGGCTCCGGTGAGGGATCTTCTGATGAACAAGCTGTCCGTCATGCCCGGCGTGGAATCGGTAACCCCGATCACGCGGCCGTACAAGCTGACCTCGCGCGAGTCGCACCCCGAGGACACCGTCATCGAGGTGCTGGGTCAGAAGGTGGGCGACGGCAGCCTGACCATCATGGCCGGCCCATGCTCCATCGAAGGCCGCGAGATGATGATCGAGACCGCGAAGGCAGTGGCCGCGGCCGGCGCGACGATCCTGCGCGGTGGCGCATTCAAGCCGCGGACCAGTCCGTACGCCTTCCAGGGGCTGGGCCTCGAAGGCCTCAAGTACCTGGCCGAGGCAAGCAAGGAAACGGGCCTGCCGACCGTCACCGAGGTGATGGAGCCGGGCCAGGTGGAGGTCGTGACCAAACACTCCGACATCCTCCAGGTCGGCACCCGAAACATGCAGAACTACTCCCTGCTGACCGCGGTCGGCAAGGCGGGTCGGCCGGTCATGCTCAAGCGTGGCTACGGCGCCACGATCGAGGAGTGGCTGATGGCCGCCGAGTACATCGTCTCGTCGGGCAACCCCCACGTGATCCTGTGCGAGCGCGGCATCCGGACATTCGAGACCTACACTCGCAACACGCTCGACTTGACGGCCGTGCCGCTGCTCCACCACCTGACTCACCTGCCGGTGGTCGTCGACCCGTCCCACGCCACGGGCAAGCGCTGGCTGGTCAAGCCGATGGCCCTGGCCGCGGTGGCGGCGGGCGCGGACGGCATCATGGTCGAGGTCCACCCCGACCCGGACCAGGCCCGCTCCGACGGCGAGCAGTCGCTCACGTTCGATCAGTTCGCCAACATGGCCAGCGCCCTCTTCAAGATCCACGAGGAAGTCCGGACGCTGAACAAAGACCCGTTCGCCATGACCGGCCCGGTCAAGGTGGGCGGGACGAGCAAGCACTGATACCGTGCCGCCATCGCCGCTCACCGGGGAGCCGTCCCGGTCTGTCTCTAGAGCCGCGCGTCTGCGCGGCGAGCCCAGACTGCCCGGCGACAAGTCGATCTCGCATCGAGCCCTGATCCTGGCCGCGCTGGCCGAGGGCGAATGCCTGGTCAGCGGCGCCGGCGACGGCCGAGACGTCCAGGCCACGGCCTCAGTCATCGCCGCCCTGGGGGCGACCGTCGAGCGGGTCGGCGAGGACGGCCTCAACGTCGACTACCGGATCGCCTCGCCGGGCGCCGACGGCCTCCACGAACCCGGCGGCGCGCTCGATTGCCGCAACTCCGGCACGAGCCTCCGGCTCTGCTCCGGCCTGCTCGCAAGCCTGCCCTTCTTCTCCGTCCTGGACGGCGATGCTTCATTGCGGACCCGTCCGGTGGCCCGTATCATCGAACCGCTGCGCTCTATGGGTGCGGCGCTTTACGCACGTCGTTCAGACACCCTCCCGCCGCTGGTCGTGATCGGAAGCAATCGGCTTAGGGCCATCGACTTCACGACCCGCGTGCCGAGCGCCCAGGTCAAGTCGGCGAT